>JBGTGS010000148.1:0-8517 GCA_041746615.1 Opitutaceae bacterium
GTCACCGGCACCCTCGTTCTGCGCAGGGCGCCCGACCATCCGTGGAATCCGCGACAAGCACTGCAACTGGCCGTTGCCGGACTCCTTCTTCAGCAGCCGGGAAATCGAGCGATGGACGATAATCTAATCTGTCCTGTGGGACGGCTGTGTTCTGAATTTGGTCAGATGGCTGGAAGCGGCTCAACGCGCAGACGGACGTTTCAGTTCGATCTTTGCCTGTTTCTCAAAGTGGCGGACGATCGCGCCGTGATCGCTGTCTCCCAATCCGTCAATCTTTAGAACTTGCATGATTTCCATCACGGCGGCGGTCAGCGGCAGCGGTGCGCCGACGTCATGCGAGGTTTCGAGCGCATTCGCCAGATCCTTGATGTGAAGATTGATCCTGAAGCCGGGATTGAACTTCCGGTCGAGCATCAGCGGAGTCTTCGCGTCCATCACCGTGCTGCCGGCCAGACCGCCACGGATAGCCTGATACACCAGTTCCGGCTCCACGCCGGCCTTGGCCGCGAGCACCATCGCCTCGGACAGGGCCGCGATGTTCAATGCCACCACCACCTGGTTGGCCAGCTTGGTGACATTGCCCGCACCGATATCTCCCACCCTCACCACAGATGCGGCCATGGCTTTGAATACAGGCACACAGCGATCGAAGATCTCCTGCTTGCCGCCAACCATGACGGAAAGCGTGCCCTCGATGGCCTTGGGCTGTCCGCCGCTGACCGGAGCATCGAGCATCTCGATGCCTTTCTCCGCCAGGCTGGCGGCGATCTGCTGGCTCGCCAAAGGCGCAATGGAACTCATGTCCGCCACGATGCAGCCGGTCCGCGCACCCTCGATCACCCCGTTGGGACCGAGGATGACCTCCTTCACCTCAGGTGAGTTCGGCAGCATGGTGATGACCAGATCAACCTGAGCGGCAACCTCCCTGGGAGTGGCGGCAACGCTCGCACCGGCCGCGGCCAGCTCCTCGATCGTGGCTTTGTTTCTGCTGCAGATGACGGGGTGATGCCCGGCCTTGAGCAGGTTTTTGCACATGGGCTTGCCCATGATTCCGAGTCCGATGAATCCGATTGTCATAAGGGTGATGTTTAGAATGGGTTGATCGATGAGGTTCGCGCGAGGGGCGTTCAGGCGTGGACGCCATGTTCCCGGAGCCACTCCAGGGATGCCACGGTGTTGGGACTAGGGACGTATTCGAGGCCAACCCAGCCCGCGTAGCCGCTTTGGTCGAGTTGGCGGAAGAGGAAGGGAAAGTTGATTTCGCCGGTGCCAGGCTGATGCCGTCCGGGATTGTCCGCAATCTGGATGTGACCGATGCGGGCCAGATGATGGTGGAAGGTTGCGGTCAGCTCGCCTTCCTCGCGTTGGGCATGATAGATGTCATACTGCACTCGGACATTGGGCAGCCCGACCTCATCGATGAGTTGGACCGCTTGTTCGGTACGGTTCACGAAAAACCCGGGGATGTCGAAGTGGTTGATCGGCTCGATAAGCAGTTCGAGCCCGTATTTCGCCAGTTCCGCAGCCGCAAACCGGGCATTCTGGACGAGCACGGCCCAGTGTTCCGCATCGCTGCGACCGGCCACGCGCCTGCCCGCCAGGCAGTTCAAGCGGGGCACGCCCAAGGCAGTGGCGTATTCGATGGCCTTGGGCACTCCCGCGCTGAACTCTGCTTCGCGCCCGGGCGAAGCGCCGATGCCCCGATCACCCGCCGCCCAATCACCGGACGGCAGGTTGAACAAGACTTGCTTGAGCCCGTGTTTCTCCAGTTCCGCCTTCAAGTCCTCCACTTTGAACGCATAGGGGAACAAATACTCCACGTGGGTGAAGCCGGCCTGGCGGGCCAGGGCGAAGCGCTCGAGGAACGGCACCTCGGTGAAGAGCATGGTCAGGTTGGCAGCGAATTTAGGCATGGTTGGCGATTGCTGGTTTTGATGGAGGTGCGACGCGAGCAGGCCGCACGGAAAGATGATCAGCGCCCCCGCGCAACGACAATTATTTACCCGGTCTAACTGTCGTCGTGTGCCCGGCTGCTACTTTATCTGGGACGTCAGGTTAGGCACTTCGCGCGAGGCGCGCTGTCGCGGCCGGGCTACCGGCCCAAGGGCAAGCGCGCCCGGCAGTTGTTTGTAATCCAAGGTCTGCCCGGGCGCGGACCCGGGCGCGCCGCACGGCTGCTGGATCATTTTGGTTCCGTGCAAGCCGTGGCGGCGGCGTCAGCCACGGAACTCGCAGCCGTCGAAGGCATCGGTGAGACCACCTCTGCCCGCATCCGCTGGGCACTCGATTAGGTTTTCGCCGCAGGCGAAAACCTTTCCAACCAGACGGCGTAATCGGCGGCTCCGATGGCTCCGGCAGCCAAGGCGAGGGTACGTTCGACGACTTCTTCCTCCGGGGCTTGGAAATCGAGGTGATTGGCTCCGAGGAAAATGTACGCAGCCATGAAGCCCGCCCGCTTGTTGCCGTCGAGAAACGGATGGTTCTTCACGATTCCATGGGCATAAGCCGCGGCCATCACGAAGAGTGAGGGCTCGCCGTAGGCGAAAAGATGGCGCGGGCGATGCAGGGCCGAGTCCAGCAGGCCATCGTCACGGACGCCTGCCAGTCCGCCGAATCGCTGCAGCAACGATTCCTGCGTGGCCAGCAAGACCTCGCGAGTGATCCAGATCGGCTCGTTCATTTAGCCAATTCGCGCAGGGCGTTGCGGTAGCGCCGCATGCCCATCTCGGACAAGGCCATCATCCGGGAAAATTCCGGCTTATCCGGCGTGATCCGCAGGGCTCCCTCCGGAGCCTCGGTCAGGTACAGCGTCGCGCCTTCCTCAACCTTGAGGGCATTCAGTGCCTCCTTGGGCAGGACGATTCCGAGCGAATTCCCAATCCGGCGGACTTTGGTCTCGATGGCCATGTAATAACATTCGTTATAATACCCGGTGCGGTCAAATCTGAAATGGGGTTCGTTTGCGCAGTTTTCCAAGAAAACGTACTCCCGGTGAAGGAAGTGCGTCGTGCAGGAGTTGAGATTGCCTGGGGAATCCCGGCGGGCGGCACCGCCGCCTCAGGATTTCGCGACAGCGAAATCCTTGGGGTCCCAGGCGGGCTGGCCGATTTCGGTGGCGATCTCGTTGAAGGCATTGATTTCGGCCTCAGAGAAGAGCAGTCCGCCGTTGCGGGCGGAGCGGGCGGCGGCCTCGGCCTCGATCTGTCCCGGGAGCATGCAGCCGTCATTGCCATGGCCGAGGACATCCTCGATGACCGCCTTGACGTTGGCGGCCTGATGGCGGCCCTTGGCGAAGTCGTGGGCGTTCATGGCGTCGGGGTGCCACACTTGGAAGAAGAAACAGCAGGTGCCCTTGTCGCCGGCGGCCTGGTCCCAGCGGTTGCGGAGGGTTGGGAGGGATCCGCCGATGAAGCCGCCGATAATCTCGTTGATGAGGGCGAGACCGTAGCCCTTGTGGGCGCCGAAGGGGATGAGGTATTTCGCCTTGGTGGGATCGGTGGTGGGCGTCCCGTTCTCGTCGACGGCGGCATTGGGCGGGAGCGGCTTTCCCTCGCGGGCGAGTTGCTGGACGCGGCCCATGGCGACGACCGAGGTGGCCCAATCGATGACGATGGGGTAGCCGATGGCATCGGTGGTGGGGAAGCCCCAGGAGTGCGGGTTGGTGCCGAGGGTCGGGTACTTGCCGCCGAAGGGCACGACTTCGGCAAGGGCGGCGGTGCAGTTGGTGTAGGCGATGTAGCCACGTCTGGCGGCGTCCATCACGTAGCCGCCGCCCCAAAGGTAATGAAAGGCGTTGTCCACGGAGACCATGCCGACGCCGTACTGATCGGCGAGCTTGATGGCGGTTTCCATGGCGGCGTAAGCGGTGGCTTGGCCGAGCTTGCGGTTGGCGTTCCAGACCTGGGAGGCGGGGAACTTCGACGGCAGGACCTCTATGGAAGCGTTGGGCTTGCAGCCTTGGGAACCGCTGCCGAAGAGGTGGTCGAGATGGAGGGCCTTGAGGCCGTTGTGCGTGCGGATACCGTGGCGGGTGGCCTCGGCGCAGAAGCGGGCACCCGCGGCGGCCTCGTCCACTGAGTAACCACGATGTTGATACGCGGCGGCGACGAGGGAGTTGTGGCGGTCTTCGGGGACGACGTGGAAGGTTTCCATGGGACGAAATGCAAAGGCTGAAGGTCTGAAGGGCTGAAGGCTGAAATCGGAACGGGGCAACCGCGCGTGGTGCGGCCGTTTTTAAATAGGAACGGGTGGGCCGGAGGAAGCTGTTTGAGGGATGGAAGAATGTCTGAAGGGCGGGAGGTTGGTTTGATTCAGTCTTTCAGCCCTTCAGTCCTTCTGCCTTTGCACCGCCACCTCGGGGTTGATCTGGGCGAGAGGCTTTTCGCCGTTGGCGGCGAGGATGAGGTTCTTGACCGCGGCTGTGGCCTGGCGGACGACGCTCTCGTAGGTGCGGGAGCCGACGTGAGGGGTGCAGACGACGTTGGGCAGCTTGAGGAGTGGGTGGTTGTGGCGCGGGGGTTCTTCGTCGAGGACGTCGGTGCCGTAGCCGCCGACCTGGCCGGATTCGAGCGCCTTGACGATGTCCGCGGTGTGAACGATCTCGCCGCGGGCGCAGTTGAGGATGATCACGCCCTTCTTCATCCGGGCGATGGATTTTGCGTTGATGAGGTCACGGGTCTCGGGGGTCAGGTTGGTGTGGAGGGAGAGGTAGTCGGCGAGGCCGAAGATCTCATCAAGGGTGGAGGCCCGTTTCACGCCGTGCTCGGTGGCGAACTTCTCGTCCCAATACACATCGTATCCGACGGGATTCATGCCAAAGGCGCGGGCGCGGATGGCGACCTCCTTGCCGATGCGGCCGAGGCCGACGATGCCGATGGTCTTGTCGAGCAGTTCGTGGCCGGTCTTGCGTTTCCAGCCGCTGTTGCGGGTGGAGTCGGTGTGGAAGAGCAGGTGCTTCTCCAGGGCGAGCAGGAGGAGAAAAGTGTGCTCGGCGACGGTGGTGTGATTGACGCCGGGGGTGAAGAGGAGGGGAATGCCGAACTCGGTGCAGCTTTTGACGTCGATCTTGTCTACGCCGATGCCGTATTTGCTGATGATCTTGAGGCGCGGGCGGGCCTTTTCGAGGACGGCGCGGGTGATCTGGTCGTCGCCGCAGATGAAGGCGTCGATGTCGCCGACGAGGGCAAGTGTGTCGGCTTCGTTGAGCGGGCCGCGGGTGCGGACGATTTCCCAGCCCGTGCCGGCGAGGAGGTCGTGGTGGGGGCCGGGAGTATCCTGAAAGGAGGTGGTGGTGAGAAGAATGCGTTTCATGGTGGGAGGGGCGGAGGGGACCGTTGAGCCGGGAGGGCTGCGAACGGGGATCTCCAGCAAACTGCGGAGGAGCGTGGTTTGCACGCGTGCGTTTGGTGACCGTTAACCCGGCGGGTCTGCGTGGACGGGTTGGGGATGGGGGGTGGTGCGGGCGGACAGAATCGAACTGTCGAAACCACTTTGGAAGAGTGGTGTTTTACCACTAAACTACGCCCGCAAGAGCGGAGAGGTGGCATGCTCGCGGTCGAGTGCCCGGTGGTCAAGCCGGGTTTGTGGAGGGCCGGCTGCCGCGGGTTGACTCATTGCTTCCCGCGGTTTGTCATGGATCGAGTGACTGCCAGCGGTGGGCGCGACCGGCCGAATTTCTGAACCCCATGCAACTCCAATTTAAAACACCCCGCAGAGACCGGCTGGCGGCGCAGGGGGCGGACGTGAACGCCGGTGGGTCGCACTTCCCATTGCCGTTTTCGACCGGAGGCGGTTCGGGGAACTGAGGATGGAAGGTTCCGGCAGTTCCTGCTGCGCGCCCGGGCGCCCATCCTCATCTGTTGATGATGGGGCCGGGTTCAAGCGGGTCACCCGCGGCTCCACTGAGGGGATGAAACGGTTGCCTGGCGGTGAGTTTTTAATGGGAACGGATGGCGATTATGGGTTTCTTCAAGATGGGGAGGGGCCGGTTCATACCGTCATGCTGAGTCCATTCTATTTGGACGCCTGTTGCGTGACCAACGAGCAATTCAACGACTTTTTCAATGCCACGGGATACCGGACAGAGTCGGAACGGTTTGGCTGGTCCTTCGTCTTTGGCGGGCATCTCAGTGCGAAGGAGCGCGTCAGGGCGGTTCGAGCAGTGGTGCAGGGCACCGAGTGGTGGTGCCGGGTGGATGGGGCAACCTGGCGTCATCCGGAGGGGCCGGGTTCGAACATCAAGAAACGCTGGTTGCATCCGGTAAACCATGTTTCCTGGAACGATGCGCAGGCCTATTGCGAGTGGGCGGGCAAACGGTTGCCCACGGAGGCTGAATGGGAATATGCGGCGCGGGGAGGACAGGTCGGTCAGCGTTTTCCCTGGGGCAACGAACTCGAGCCGGGGGGGCGGCACCTGATGAACGTGTGGCAGGGGAGGTTTCCCACGCAAAACACCGAAGCAGACGGTCATTATGGTCCGGCGCCGGCCAAGAGTTACAAGGCCAATGGCTACGGGCTTTATCAGATGACGGGCAACGTGTGGGAGTGGTGTTGGGACCGGTTTGATGCGGCCTATTATCGCGTGAGTCCAGCGGCCAACCCCACTGGTCCGTTGGTGGGCGAACGCCGGGTCATGCGTGGTGGCAGCTACTTGTGTCACGCCAGTTACTGTAATCGATACCGCACCGACGCCCGAAGCAGCAACACGCCAGACAGTTCGACCACCAATCTCGGATTTCGCTGCGCTCGCGATTCCTGACGGTTTACGGCGCGAAACTCGCGTTTTTTTTACGGAACCCCGGCGCAAATGGGATTGCCGACACGCTCCTCCCTAGTTTCCATGGGCTTATGGCATTCCTATCATCTGCTCCGGCCGGCCAGTCCGGGTCTGCTCGTCCGGCTGCGGCGCCCAAGCGATCCAATTTCATGGCGTCACAGGCACTGGCCAAGCAGAAGTCCTTGGAGAAGAAGGCCAAGAACTATAAACTGCCGCTGGAGGAGCTGGCGCTTTTCACCCAGCAGCTGGCTTCGTTGCTCAATGCGGGTTTACCCTTAGTCCAATGCTTGGAAGCCTTGCAGGACCAGACGGAGGATCCGGTATTCCGTATCATTATCCGCGATGTCCGGACGGAAATTTCATCGGGCAATTCGTTTTCAGCTTCGGTCAAGAGGTTCCCGCGGTCGTTCAACACCCTGTTCATTTCGATGGTGGAGGCCGGCGAGGCTTCCGGTGCGCTGGCTGAGATTCTAGGCAAGGTGGCCGGCTACTTCGAAGCCAGTGTGAAGCTGACCAAGAAGGTCAAGTCAGCCATGACCTATCCGATCGCCGTCATCGGTCTGGCCATCGCCTTGGTCAACGTGCTGCTCATCTTTGTCATCCCCGTCTTTGCGGATATGTTTGCGGATTTCGGTGCTGCACTGCCGGCCCCGACCCAGTTCCTCATCGATCTGTCGGACTTCCTCAAGGGCAACATCCACTGGCTTATTCTGGGAGCCATAGCGGCAGTGTGGCTTATTCGGCGTTTCATCGCCACTCCCAAGGGCCGCCGCATGAAGGACCAAGGCTTGGTGCGTGCCCCTATTTTCGGAAACCTGATCCACAAGATCGCGCTTTCACGCTTTTGCCGCACTTACGCCACCCTCACACGTTCGGGGGTGCCCATCCTTCGCACGCTTGAGATCGTCGCCTCCGCGAGCAACAAGGTCCAGATTGAGGACGCCTGCGGCGAGATCACCAAACATGTCAGCCAAGGCGGCCAGGTGTCCGACATCCTGGCCATCAACCCCTTCTTCCCCCCGATGATGAAGCACATGGTGAAGGCGGGTGAATCCACCGGCAACGTTGACGGCATGATGAACAAGATCGCCGACTTTTATGACACCGAGTGTGAGGCCACCGTGGCTGCGCTCACTTCGCTCATCGAGCCCATGCTCATTGTTTTCCTCGGCGTGGTCGTCGGCGGCATTGTCATGGCAATGTTCCTGCCGATCTTCCAACTCGGCGCGGTGGCGGGCGGCTTGCAATAATCCAGCGGCTGCCTCGCCGGGGGGACCTCAAGCGTCCTCGGCACGGCCACTCTCCCATGCCTTCTGTCCTGATTGTAGACGATCTTCTCTCGATTCACGAGATGCTTGACGCGGTGATCCAACCGACGGGGTTCACCACGTCGTTTGCCACCGATGGGGAGAAGGCCCTGGGGCGTTACAAGTCGGAAAAATTCGACCTGGTGCTGGCTGACATCGACATGAAGCCGATGGACGGCATTACGCTGCTCAAACAGCTCAAGCAGTACGATCCCGGCACCGTGGTGGTGATCATGACGGCGTACGCGAGCACGGAAAGTGCGATCCAGGCGCTCAAGTTTGGCGCCTTTGATTACCTGCAGAAGCCCTTCCGCGTGGACGAGTTGATTGCAACCCTGCGACGGGGCATCGAGTTCAAGGCCTTTCAGGCTGAGCGGTCCGGTGCGGGTATTCCCAATGTGAAGGCGGCCGACCTGGAGAACCGGCTGGTGAGGG
>JBGTGS010000149.1:0-3392 GCA_041746615.1 Opitutaceae bacterium
CGCCCCGGCCTGACCCTGCACGCCCTCACCCCGCCCGGCCTGCCACTGCCCCAGGCCCTGCGCGAAGCCGGCGACCGCCTGGAAGCCGCCGTGGCGGATAGCTTCAAACAGGCTTAATACACAGCCGGTGAGGAAATCCCAAACGCCAAACGTCCAAATCCCAATAAGGGAGATAGCGGCGCGAGGAGCGTGCTGCCGATAACCGACTTTTTTGCGCCTTTTGCGCCTCTTTGCGGCTATGAAGGATTGAATCCGGAAATTACTTTCCGGTTGTTTGCCCGCTCACCCACACTTGCCGTTTTCATTATGCGCATGGCCGTGGGACAACTCCTCCGCGGTCGCCGCGCGCACGGCGACGATCTCGACGTCAAAGGTCAGGTCCACTCCCGCCAGGGGATGGTTCGCATCGAGCAACACTTCATCGCCCTCGACCGCCACCACCGTGACCACGGGGGCGAACTGATCCTCGCCCGCCTGGAAGCGATCACCCGGCTGCAACTCGCCCTCGACGGGGAGGAGCGCCTTCAGCACGCGCTGGATCTGCTTTTCGTCACGCTCGCCATAGCCGCGCGCCGCCGGGACCGTCACTTGCGTCTTGGTGCCAGCAGCCAGTCCACGCAGCGCCTCGTCGAGCCCCTCGATGATCTGGCCCGCACCTTCAAGAAAACGGATGGGCGCGCCGCCCCCGGAGGTGTCGAGCACGCGCCCGGACGGATCGCGCAGGGTGTAGTGAAAGGTGATGACTTGGGCCGGACTGGACATGGTCTTGTAGAGTGACAAGTGGCAGAGTGCCGGTGGCAAGGGGGAAACCACTCTTTCCTCTACCCTCTTTCTCTTACGTCTTTCTCCCCGGAATCGACCATGCCGTCAAAAAAGAGAACGAATGGAGACAACCCACCATGGGCGTAATCACCCGGTCGTCGGTGATGCATCCGTTTGCCGAAACTACAGTGCGAGTTTATCTCGCAACGTGGCGCGCAAGCGCGCCACCTACATAAACCCAAAAACTCGACGCCCACGAAGCGTCTTGCAGGTTGACCTTCCCGGATCTGTCCGGCACCAACACGCCTGAAATTTATGGCTACCCCCGTAAAGCTCCGTGCGTACTGGAAGGCCAACCTGCGCATCCTGAGCGTCCTGCTGGTTGTCTGGGCCTTTGTTTCCTTCGGTTGCGCGATCTTCTTCGCAGACCACCTCGACCGGTTCAGGATCGGCGGTTTCAGGCTCGGCTTCTGGATGGCCCAACAAGGCGCGATGTACGTCTTCGTCGTTCTCATCGCCACTTATGTCTGGCTGATGAACCGTCTCGACCGGAAGTACGACGTCCACGAAAACTGATTTCCGCCCTGCCCCACCCCATGAGTGTTCAAGCCTGGACCTTCATCATCGTCGGTCTCTCCTTCACCCTCTATCTCTACATCGCCTACCGCTCCCGGGCCGGCTCGACCAGCGAGTTCTACGTCTCCGGTTCCACGGTACACCCCGTGCACAACGGCATGGCCACGGCCGCGGACTGGATGTCCGCAGCCTCGTTCATCTCCATGGCGGGGTTGATATCGTTCATGGGTCGGGACGGCGGGGTGTATCTGATGGGCTGGACGGGCGGATACGTGCTGCTCGCCCTGCTGCTCGCGCCCTATCTGCGCAAGTTCGGCAAGTTCACCGTGCCCAACTTCGTGGGTGACCGCTACTATTCGCAGGTGGCGCGGCTGGTCGCTGTGATCTGTGCATTGGTGGTTTCCTTCACCTATGTCGCCGGCCAGATGCGCGGCGTCGGCATTGTGTTCTCCCGCTTTCTCGAGGTGGAGATCTCCACCGGCGTGATCATCGGCACCGCCGTCGTCTTCTTCTACGCCGTGCTCGGCGGCATGAAGGGCATCACCTACACCCAGGTGGCGCAGTACTGTGTGCTGATCTTCGCCTACATGGTGCCGGCGATCTTCATCGCCATCCTCATGACCGGCAACCCCGTGCCCCAGCTCGGGTTCGGCGGCGTGCTCAATGACGGCAGCGGCGTGCATCTTCTGGACAAGCTCGACGGCCTCAGCACCGACCTCGGTTTCGCCGCGTACACTTCGGGGGTGCGGCCCGTAATCGACGTCGCCGCGATCACCCTCGCACTCATGGTCGGCACCGCCGGGCTGCCGCACGTGATCGTGCGCTTTTATACCGTACCCAGCGTGAAGGCCGCCCGCTCCTCCGCCCTGTGGGCGCTGATCTTCATCTCCCTGCTCTACACCACGGCCCCCGCCGTGGCCGCCTTCGCCCGTACCAATCTCATCGATACGGTCAACAACGCCGCCTACGCGGAGGTGCCCGGCTGGTTCAAGAACTGGGAGAAGACCGGCCTTGTACGTTTTGAGGACAAAAACGGCGACGGTCGCATCCAGTATTACAACGATCAGAACCAGGATCCCGCCTTTCAGTCCCGGGTCGCGGCCGTCGGCTGGCAGGGCAACGAGTTGATCATCGACCGCGACATCATCGTGCTGGCCAACCCGGAGATCGCCCGCCTGCCGAACTGGGTGGTTGGGCTGGTGGCCGCCGGCGCCCTCGCCGCCGCGTTGTCCACGGCGGCCGGCCTGTTGCTGGTCATCTCGACCGCCTTTGCCCATGATTTCGTGAAATGCGCGGTGAAGAAGGACATCACGGAAAAGGGCGAGTTGCTCTGCGCCCGCTGCGCGGCGGCGGCGGCCGTATGCATTGCCGCATATTTTGGCATCAACCCGCCCGGCTTCGTCGGCGAAGTCGTCGCCTTCGCCTTCGGCCTGGCGGCGGCATCTTTCTTCCCCGCCATCATCATGGGCATCTTCCAAAAGCGCATGAACCGCGAAGGTGCGGTTTCCGGCATGATCGTGGGCATCGTTTTCACCGCGGGCTACATCATCTGGTTCAAGTTCATTCATCCCGAGATGAACCACCCGGCCCATTGGTGGTTCGGCATCTCCCCGGAGGGCATCGGTTCAGTCGGCATGCTCATGAACCTCGTGGTCGCCCAGGTGATCTCCCGCTTCACCCCGCCCCCGCCCCAGGATGTGCAGGACATCGTCGAGCACATCCGGTACCCGCGGGCCGCGCGCAAGGCCCAGCGCGCCTTAAGTTGAACTATAGCCGGTTGTTGGCGGGTGGATCGGGCGCATTGTCCGCCAGAGGCGGATAAATCCCCATGCGCCGCGGCGCTCGCGGAGAGAGCACCCTCCCCTTCGCCCCTGACCTAGTGGCTACACTTCAATTAAAACTGTAGCCGGGGTCGCTGACCAATGCTGTCCGGTCATAAGTAATTGAGCTCCATTTGGTTATTTTGATGGAGATCACTTGGTTTGATCGAATTTTCCGTAAACAGTTCATTGAGTGATACTTTCGATAAGGAGTGAATTGAGATAATTTGCAGG
>JBGTGS010000150.1:0-15664 GCA_041746615.1 Opitutaceae bacterium
TCGGTCACGGAGCGCACCCGAACGCCCCGCGGCGCACGAGCCTTGATCTCGGCCAGGGCCGCCGCCACCAAGCGACGCGTGCCGTGCAAGGCGCAAATCGCCGTGTGCCCCTGGACCAGGGGAAAGATCCGGCGGGCTTCCTCCTCCTCCACCGGGCGGCCCCACAGCTGCTGAAGCAGCCCCGCACTCAGGCGGCCCGCCCGGCTGTTGCCCGCCATGTGCACGGGTTGCACCAGGGCCCCGCAGCGATAAGCGGTCCGTACCGTCTCAAACACATCTTCCAACCCACCCGACACCACCACGGCCGCCTCCACCTCCTGGCGGCGTCGAAGCCTGAACCAGGCCGCGGTCACGATCCCGAAGTTGCCTTGTGACCACAGGGCGTCGATGCGCGGGCCCGCAGGCAGGCTGCCCGTGGTGGAAAACCAGGCCGGGTCCGGCTGATGCACCGATCCGTCAGCCAACACCACTTCGCATCCGAAGAGTTCGTCCGCGCGCGAGCCCGCATAACCCAGGCCCCGCTCCATCGCATTGCCCACAATGCTGGTATCCCTGCCCGCACCCGTCACATTGAAGGCCAACTCCGGTGCCTCACGCTGCAGCCAGTCATGGAGTTCAATCTGCGTGACCCCGGCCTCGATACGCACGGTAGCCGCCTCGCGATCCAACGGGCCGATGGCCTTCAAGCCGGAGAGATCCAGCAGGACGGCGTCGTCCACGTCCGGCAAAAAGGAGCCCAAGCCCCAGTTTTTTCCTCCGCTGACCGGATGGATGCTCCACCCCCGCACCTGACAATCCCGCACGATGGCCGGAACGTCGCCGGCCACTCCGGGGCGGACCCTGCCGCGGAGCCGGCGTTGACTACGGCAGAGTGTGGGGCCCCCTCCAGGGGTCAGCGTAAATCCGGCAAGTTGCTCCATGCGGCTTACCCGACCGCGGGGAACATCATCTTGAGCACGGTTCCCTTGCCGGGTTCGGATTCGATCGCCAGCGCCGCACCATGGGCGCCGAGGAGATGACGGCAGATGCTGAGACCAAGACCGGTCCCATGCGCCTTGGTGCTGAAACCGCCCTTGAGGGCACTTTTGGAGGTCTCTTCATCCATGCCCGAGCCATTGTCCGCCAAGAGTACTTCAAGCCGGTCGCCCACCTGGCTGAAGGAAACCTTCAGCGAGGTTGCCCCGGCCTCGAGGGCATTCTTGTAAAGATTCTGGAACACACGGGCCAGTTCGAAGCGGGAGCCCCGCACCATCGCCTTTTCCAGGCCGGCGGTCTGGATGGCGGCGTTGCTGAAAAAGATGACCTGCTTGACCTCGCGGGCCAGCGCCACGAGGTCGAGCTCGGTAAACTCGGTCGCCTTGCGGGTGGCTTGTCGCCAGTTCTCGGCGAGGTGGTGGCAATATTCCGACGCCCGTTCAACAATGCTCGCGTAGCCCTGCAATTTCTCCGCCCGTACCGGGTCATGCTGCGCAATCACCTTGGCCTCCTCCGACAGGAGCCCGGCATAACCGATCATCACCGTGAGCGGATTGGCCAGATCGTGCACCAGCTCCACCGCTGCGCGGGCCTGCCAGATCTGCGGTTCATTCCGGGCAATCTCCCGTTTGAGCGCCGAGGACATCTCCCGGGCATCATGATTGGACCGCGCCTCGTGGCGGCGCAGTTGTGAGTGGGCGGCCTGACGTCGCACCGCCTCAATCAGCTCCGCGATGTCCGGCGGCTTGCGGAGGTATTGGTTCGCTCCGCCCACCATCGCCTGCTGCGCCGTGTGCAGGGTGCCATAGCCGGTCAGAATCACCACCGATACCTCGGAGTCGATCCGGCGGATCGCATCCAAGGCCTTGATCCCATCCATCTCCGGCATGCGAATGTCGAGGATGATGACCGCGAATTCGCGCTCCTTGATTTTCACCAGGGCCTCCGCCGCGCGTTCCGCAGTCTCAACCGCAAACTCATTGGCCAAGGTGAAGGCAATGGATTCTCGCGGTCCGTATTCGTCATCAACCACGAGAACCCGTGGTTTGACCGGAACGCTTGTAGGGGGAGGCGCGATTTCGGTTAACATGGCAAGGCAAAGCCGATAAATGGGCGCAGATACCGCCATGGTGTGCGCCTGAGTGATGGGAAGTGTTTGCGAGTCTCGCTGTTGACTGTCAAGTAAGGTGATACGTAGGGGTTTTCCCTAGGCAGCTAAAATCCACCTTTACATGATATTTACAATCGCAACTGCGCTCGTCACTTTTGTCATCGGCGCAGGTTTAGTTTGGCTGCTTTTGCGACAGCGCTCGGCTCTGTTGACCGAACAACTCCGCCAGCGCGCAGACGATAACACCCGCCTGACGGGCGAGTTGGCAACCACCCGCGCAGAGCTTGCGAAGCTCGCAGACGTGAACGCACGCCTGGGCTCCGACCTCGCCGCTGAGCGGGCCACCGCCGGAGAAAAGATCCGTGCCCTCACTGATGCCCACGAGCGACTGAGCAACGAGTTCAAGGCCCTCTCCGCCGACGCGCTTCGCGCGAACAACGAATCCTTCCTCAAGCTCGCCCAGTCCACCTTCGAGAAGCTGCAGGAATCCGCCAAGGGCGATCTCGCGGCACGCCAGCAGTCCATTGACAGCCTGGTGAAGCCGCTGCGCGAGTCCCTGGAAAAGGTGGGCACCAAGATTGGTGAGATCGAGCAGGCCCGCGCCAGCGCCTACGGCCAGCTCTCCGAGCAGCTCAAGTCACTCGGCACCGCTCAGGGTCTCCTGCAGGCCGAGGCCGCGAAACTGACCACCGCCCTCCGTTCAACCACCACTGCGGGCACCTGGGGTGAACTGCAGCTGCGCCGGGTCGTCGAGATGTCGGGCATGTCATCCTACTGCGACTTCACCGAACAGGAGACCGCCGGCGGCCTGCGCGCCGACCTTGTCGTCCGCCTGCCCGGCGGCCAACAGATCGTGGTCGATGCCAAGGCACCCAACGATGCCTATCGTGAGGCGGCCGCCGCGTCCGACGAGAACGTGCGCAGCACCAAACTCGGCGAACACGCCACCAAAGTGCGCAACCACATCGACGCCCTCGGGGCCAAGGCCTACTGGGAGCAATTCCAGCCTTCGCCGGAATTCGTGGTGCTGTTTCTTCCCGGCGACCAGTTTCTCTCCGGGGCACTCCAGGCGGATCCCACCTTGATCGATCGCGCCATCAACCGGAAGGTGCTGCTCGCCACTCCGGCCACGCTCATCGCGCTGCTCAAGGCCGCCGCTTACGGCTGGCGGCAGGAATCCGTTTCCCGGAATGCCGAGGCCATCGCCGATCTCGGCCGCCAGCTCTACGACCGCGTGGCGGGATTCGCCGATCACCTTGAACGGGTCGGCCGCGGGCTGGAAAATGCCTCCAAGGCCTACAACTCCGCCATTGGTTCCTTCGAGGGCACCCTCCTTCCCGGCGCCCGCAAATTCGTTGAGCTCGGCGCCAAGGGAGCCAAGGAACTCCCCGCACCCGGCCCGGTCGAGACCGCTCTGCGCGACGTCGCCAAGCGCAACTGAATCAACGCATCCGCGCGAAAAAACCGACGCCGAGACCGAACATGGCCAGGTTCGGCACCAACGCCGCCCAAAGAGGCGGCAGCACTTCCCTCCCCCCCAGCGCCGTGCAGGCTTTCACCAACACAAAATAAAGCAGGAACAATCCGATCGACTTCGACACACCAACCGCAGGATTCACCCGCACACCGGTCAGGGCAAAGGGGATGGCAATGGTCATGATGATCAGCGGCCCGAGCATCTCCGCCAGCAACCCGAAGTAACGCACCGCATAAACCGTGACCCGCGGGTTCTCATCAAGGGTGAAGTAATCAATGATCCGGCCGAGTTCGAAGAACGACAGATCCGAGGGCTTCAGGTCGAAAACCAGCATCAGCGCCGGATCCTCGCGATAATACGGCACCGCCTTTTCAATGAAGGCCACGGTTCGCATGACCTCACCAGTCTCCGGCTCCAGCCAGGTTTCCCGGCCGTCCCGGAACACCCAGTGCCCACCCACGACATCATAAGAGGCCTCGCGGGCATGAATCCGGGTTTTTTCCCGGCGCTCACCGTCCATCTCGGAAACCGTCACCCCGTAGCCCCGGCCCGTGAAGCGGCTGTAACGGTTGAAGAACCACATCCGATCCTGCCGCTGGTTGTCGAAGGCCACTCCGGTGCTCGCCCCCACACGATCGGCCTCACGCGTCACCCCTGACTCCGCCCGGAACTGCACGGTCTGCAACAGCGCCCGTGAGGTCTCCACCGACCAGGGAATCACGCTCGCATTGAGGTACCAGGTGAGCCCGCACAGCAAAATCCCCGCGAACCAGAGAACCCGGGTGATGCGAAACACGCCGGTACCCGCCGCGCGCAACGCGATGATCTCATTGCCCCGATGCATCTGCCCCAGCACGTAAAGCAGCGAAATCAGCAGGCTGAGGGGAAGGACGATGGAGAGATAACTGGGCAGCTTCACCGCAAAGTAGACCACGACCTCCTTCAGGCTGGCACCATCCTCCAGCAGGTCGCGAAAATCCTCATACATGGCCTGCATCAGCAAAAGACCCATGGTCGCGCACAGAACGAGACCGAGGATCTTCAGCCATTCGCGCAGGAGATAGCGGTCGATGATGGGCATGGAGGACGGATCACGGTGTCGAAGGGAACCCCGGATGCGCGATGCTAAAAATCCGCCATCACCCCCGCGCACCCGGGTGCCGCTTGCTGATGCCTGCACTACCAGGAGCCGGCGCCACGCACCATTGTCGGAAAAAAGGGGAAAGGGAGTGGAAGTTTCAGCCCGGCGCTGACAGATTGCCCATCCCCAAAGGTGAGGATGACGGATTAATCCGCCAAGTAATCGCAACCCCATAAACAATACAGCTTATGTACCCACGTCATACTGTTATCGTCTTACTTTCCCTCATCTTTGCCGGCATCTGCCGGGCGGCCGATGCACCCGCTCTCGCCGCGCTGTTACCACCGGAGGAGTTACAGACGAAACTGATTCCGAGGGAGGAGTGGCGGCCGTTCCCCATGATTGACGACCGGGACTTTTGGGAGGCCCTGCCGGGGGATGCGAAGCAGGAGCTGGTGGCGCAGGGTGAGGCCCATCTGGGTGCGTCTTGGGCACCGCTTCCAGCCACTTCCTTTCTGGAGCATTATCGCACGGGCAGCCGCGAGTTATACATGAGTATCAGTCATGAGCGACGTCGTCGGCTGGCGCAGCTTGTGTTGGCGGAATGCGTGGAAGACCGGGGACGTTTTCTCGACGATATCGTCAACGGCATTTGGACCATTGCCGAAGAGTCATTCTGGGGCAATTCACCCAGTACCTGGACGCAGGCATCCCTTGAGGATCAGGAACGCTATGCAAACCAGAGGCTGCACCTGATACGCACGTCGCTGCCGGATGTCACCAATCCGGGGGTTGATCTTTTCGTGGCGGAAACGGCTGCTGCCTTCGCCCTTACTGATTATCTTATCGGGGTGCGGTTGGATGAAATCACTCCGATTCTCCGTCAACGAATGCAGGTCGAGGTCGAGCGTCGCATGCTCAAGCCCTGTCTTGATCGCGACTTCAGTTGGATGTTCACCCATGGCAACTGGAATGTCTGGATTGGCTCGAACTGGCTTACCTGTGCGTTGCTGATGGAGAAGGATCCCAGCCGGCGCGTGGCCGCGGTGCAGAAGATTATGGCACAGATCGACAGGTATTTGGAGCATGCGCTTCCAGATGGTGCCTGCGACGAAGGTCCCGGCTACTGGCGTCAGTCTGCCGCGACGCTCTTTTCTTCACTGGAGCTGCTTTATGATGCGACCGAAGGGGCCCTCGATGTCTTCGAGGATCCTTTGGTTCGGGATCTTGGGGCGTATATCTATCGGGTGCATTTGGGAGGGCGTAATTTCTTCAACTATAATGACGGCCATGCGCAGCTCGACATGCCGACCGAGCTGATGATGCGCTATGGTCGTCGGACGGGAGACCCCTTCCTGATGGCGCTGGGAGCGGCGCTGCCGGGTGGAGACGCGCTCAATGGTTCCGGGCGGCTGCTGCGCCGTTTACCCGCTCTCCAGGATCTTGCTTCTCAACGCAGGACATCAGCCTCCACCCAAGCGCCGCTGCTGCGTGATACGTGGCTCCCGGCCATGCAGGTAATGACCGCCAGGACGCGGGCTGGATCGATCGATGGCCTTACGCTTGCGGCAAAAGGCGGGCACAATGGCGAAGCGCATAACCACAACGATGCGGGCACGTTCGTGCTTTATTCGGATGGGCGGCCTGCGATCATAGACATTGGCCAGGAAGCCTATACGGCGCAGAACTCGAGCCCGCAGCGATACGAGATTTGGACAATGCAGTCCGCGTGGCATAATCTCCCGACCATCGGGGGCGTGATGCAGGCGCCGGGACGTGAGCATGCGGCGAGAGAGGTTGGGTACTCCGCAGACGACACGGCCGTGCAGTTCGACATGGATCTGGCGGGGACGTATCCGCCTGAAGCTTCGCTGACCTCGTGGCACCGGACGCTACGCATGGAGCGCGGCGGGATCGTCACTCTGAACGAAACGTATGAGCTCACGGCCGACGTTTCGGAGATCTCGCTCTCGCTCATCACGGCGGCCCGCGTGACGCAGAATCATCCGGGTGAACTGTCCTTGGATGTCGGTGGCCAGGCGCGTCCGGTTGTCGTCCATTTTGACCCGGCGAAACTGCGGGCCAAACTTGAAAACGTGCCGTTGCGCGATGCCGGCCTGCAGAGAATGTGGGGTGAACAACTGATCCGGATTCTGCTCATTGCCGACAAGCCCGCGCGTCAGGACGAGTGGACGATCACCTTCTCTCAGGGCGCTCAAACGGCCGGGGCAATCCGTGGAGGACTTTGACACCGATCGGGAACGTCGCGTCAATTAGCGCCCGCAATCAGCGGGAAAATACACGAATGAACCCCCGTGAATTTATTGCTCAGATCCGAACTGTGTGCGGTCTCGCTCCCGTTGGAGCGCGATCCGGGTGAGATGTCGGATCTGTCGCTGAGTTCAGCTCATGAATCGGTTTTGGCTGAACATCGTCGACCGTTGGACGACTGATGCGTCGGCGGGGCGATAACCTGCCCGGTTAGTGCTAGAGCGGTTTAAATTGAAGTGTAGTCGTTGGAATCGGTGCGAAGGTAGGGCGCTATCTCCGAGAGCGCCGCGGCCCCGGCCCACAGTTTGATTGAAAGCCCGCCGGCGCGCCACAATCCTTTCCGCCAATGAGTTCATCCCCCCGGCGACCGGCCACCGCCTCCCGGATCCTGTCCGCCGGTCCCGGCCACCTCCCCAACGCCGCATGACCGGATTCCTTCAATCGCTGGTGGACGGCACCGCCCTCGGGGCGGTCTATGTCCTGATCGCGCTCGGCTGCAGCCTCATGCACGGGGTGCTCCGCCTGATCAATTTCGCCCAGGCTGGCGTGTTCATGGTCGGAACCTTCACCGGCTGCGGCCTGCTGATTCTCCTGCCGGCAGGCTCGCTGGCCGTCGCCGTACCCGGGGCCATGGTCACCGCGGCAATCCTCGGCATCGTCATCGAGCGCTGGGTGTACCGCCCCTTGCGCACCTCACCCTCACCCAACCTTTTTGTCGCCTCCATCGGGGTTGCGCTACTTATCGGCTACGGCGGTCGGCTCATCCTCGGATCCTCCCCCCGGGAATTCCCGATGCTGGTGTCCGATCTCCGGTTTCAATCCGCCGGACTGGATATCTCCGCCGCTCAACTCACCGTGATCGGTGTCGCCCTCCTGCTGATGGCGATGCTCAAGGGGGTTGTCTTCCACACCCGCATGGGTCTGGCGATGCGTGCCATCGCGCAAAACCGCAACTCCGCGCAGCTCGTGGGCGTGAACCTGAATCTCGTCACCGCTTTCATCTTTGCCCTGGGTTCGGCCCTCGCCGGAGCAGCCGGGGTACTGCATGCCTCCCTGCATCCGGTCATTGAACCACTGGCCACCATGGGCCCCGGCATCATGGGCATCGTCGCCGCCATCATCGGCGGCCTCGGCAGCCTGCGCGGAGCCTTGGCCGGAGGACTCCTGCTGGCCCTGCTCAAAACCACCATCGCCGGAAGCCCTGGCGCGCCGTACGGCGATGCCGTCGCCTTCGGACTGCTGATGCTCGTCCTCTTCTTCAAGCCCACCGGCCTTTTTGGACCGCGAAGCGTCTGATCCGCCCGCCATGCCACGCCCCCATCTCGCCCTGCTCGCCGCCTTGGTGGCCTCCGCTCTGGTGCTGGCCCTCTCGGGCTTCATGAATGCGGCCCTGCTCACGATCGCCGCACTGGTCGGAATCAACGTGATACTGGCTGTCTCCTTGAATCTGGTCAACGGGCACACCGGCCAGTTCTCTCTCGGGCACGCAGGCTTCATGGCCATCGGTGCGTGGATTTCAGCCGTGATGCCGATGCCGGTCGCGGATGGTGGGGAGTGGTTGTTTCAATCGGGGCGTTTGTTCGCTGCGCTCGCCGCCGGAGGTCTGGCCGCAGCAGCATCCGGACTGCTCATCGGCCTCCCGTGCCTGAATCTGCGTGGCGATCACTTCGCCTTGGTCACGCTCGGTTTCGCCGAGATCATCCGTCAGATCCTGCAGGCAATCGGGCCGGATAGTGGGAGCGTCGCCATCACAGGACTGCCCGCTGGCATCCAACTTTTCTGGGTGCTCGTCATCGCCGCATTCACCGTCTTCACCGTCTCCTGCCTGGTGCGGTCCACCTATGGACGCGGCTTCCTCGCCACCCGGGATGACGAGACCGCGGCCGAAATGATCGGGCTCGATACGCGACGCTACAAACTAATCGCCTTCACGGTCGGAGCCTTCTTCGCCGGCATCGCCGGCGGCCTGTTGATGCAGACCGGTCTCGCCTCCGGGCCCGGGGACTTTGCCTTCACCCGCAGCATCGAAATCGTCGCCATGGTCATCCTCGGCGGTGCCGGCAGCACCCTCGGCGTGATCCTCGCCGCGATCGTGCTGACCCTCGCGCCGGAACTGATTCCCGCCCTCGGTGATCATCGCATGATCCTCTACGCCTTGGTGCTCGTCGTGCTCATGCGCGTGCGCCCAGAAGGTTTTTTCCAATTCCGCCCCGGCCCGGCCCACCGTTAATGAAAGCACCGCTGCTCCAGCTCGAAAAGGCCACCATCCGCTTCGGTGGACTCACCGCCCTCAACGGCCTCGATTTCACGCTGCGGGAGGGGGAACTGTGCGGCGTCATCGGCCCGAACGGTGCAGGCAAGTCGACCCTCTTCGACCTCGTCAGCGGCCTGCTACCGCCCGCCGACGGCCGGGTGCGCTTCAACGGCCGTGATCTCACCGGCCTGCCCGCTCACGCCATCGTCCGGCTTGGCATGGCGCGCACCTTTCAGATATCCCGCCTGTTCGACTCCCTCAGCGTGTCCGACAATCTCCGCGCCGCCTGCAATCTCCGGCGCCGGACCGGAGCCCCCCAAACCCTCGTCCGGCTCGGCGCTTTCCGCGCCGACGAGGCCGCCATCGAAGAATTCATCGGCACCCTGCTCGAGCTCTGCAATCTCGGCCACCAGCACGACACCCCCGCCCGCGACCTGGCCCTCGCCGCTCGACGTCGCCTGGAAATCGCCCGGAGCCTTGCAACCGGACCGCGGCTGCTCCTGTTGGACGAACCGGCGGCCGGCATGAACCCGACCGACAAAGCTGATCTCGTCCGCCTTATCCGACGCATCAAGACCCGCTTCAACCTCACGATTCTGCTGGTCGAGCATTCCATGCGGATCGTCATGGGGCTTTGTGACCGCATCCTCGTGCTCGACCATGGCGTGAAAATCGCCGACGGCACCCCCGCGGAAATCCGCCGTCATCCCAAGGTCATCGAAGCCTACCTTGGGGAAACCGCCGAAGCCTTCCACGAACCCTGACGCGCATCCGCTCTCGTGAACTGTAACCCGTGCTGGTGGTAATGGGCGTATTGCCCCCATGCGCCGCGGCGCACTCGGAGAGAGCGCCCTACCCTTCGCCCCCAGTCTAATGGCTACACTTCATTTTGGAGCAGTTCTAATAAAACTGTGGCCGGGGTCGCTGACCCCGGTTGGATGACATACCCAAGGCACCGGGGTCGCCGCCCCCGGCTCACGGCCACATCTTTATTTAAAGGGCTGTAAACTGCTCTAAGCCTGCAGACCGGCGGCGACCATGCGTTTACGAAGCGTAGCCAGTTCGCGGGTGAAGACAACCTTCGCGGCGGCGGTCTTCTCCGCCTTTGACATCGTCTTTTCATCGCGATCGAAGAGCGGGAACTCCACGTGCAGCGAGATGGGCCCCGACAGGTTGTACTGGCGGTACAGCGTGTAGAACCGCTCGAAGTCCACCATGCCCTCCCCCATCGGGACATGCTTGGTGAACCAGGCACCGCTGTCGTTCTTCGCCCAATGAAAGTCCTTCGCCACCGTCGTGCGCACCCACCCCTTCACCAGATCGAAATCGTTGATCCAGGAACGTCCGCCTTCCGCGACGGCATGGCGCAGGTCAAACTGCACCCCGAGCCAGCGGGGATCGAGGTCCTTGATCACATACCAGAGATCCCAGATCGAAGCGCCCGGCCAGATGCCATCATGATTTTGCCAGCCTCCATGGATGCCCAGCTTCTCGTTCAACGCCGCCAGCTTCTCGAGGGTCGGCCGCAGTTTCTCCAACGAGGCCTGCACCCCCAGCGCCGGATCGTAACGGAAGTATCCAAGACGGTAATACTTGATCCCTGCGTCCGCCGCGGCACCCAGGATCGACTCCGTCAAAGGGTGCCCCGCATCATTGATACTCGTCACCATCATGGGGACACTCAAACCGGACCGCGTCAGGCTTCGGACCGCCTGCGGCAGGCGCTGCGCGGCCTGCTCCGGCAGAACATGCCCCCCGGGCCGCACGGTGAGGTCCACCCCATCAAATCCAAGGTCCTTCAAATAAGGGCCGAATTCATCGGGCTCCAACCAGTGTACATGCTTGGTGAAAAGGCAGATCGGATTGGGACGCGCAGCGGCTGCCTGCGCACGCACGGCGGAAACCGGCAGGGACGCAGCCAGGCTGGCGAGACCGGATAGCTTGACGAATTCGCGACGGGAGAGAGAGGGCATGGGGATGGAATGGGCTCAGGGTTGAAAGACAGGCTGGATCCTCCTCAAATCAAAACACGAAGCAATGCCGGAGCAAATGGGAAATCCCTGCGCTGGCTGACTGCTTAGCCTTTCTTAATAATTCGATCATATTCCCTATGATCGCCGAGCCAGAACCAGACATAATCGCCTCCGCTTTCCACGGCGAGTGCTCGGGTACCGATATTCACACGCGCCGACCAGTACTTGCCGACCTTCTTGAAGTGCAGTGATGGATGCGACGGATTTTCCTTCAAGAGAGCATACTGTTTATCTGCTACTGCGCGGATTTCAGCAGGCAGCTTGTTGTAGTACGCCCAGAATCGCGACGACGTGAAATGATTCACAACTTGCGAGTCTTTCCGCTCTGATGCTCGCGAAGGGCTTCATCGGCCATGGCATCAAAGCGACCGGCCATCGCATCGCGCTCTATGTCGCGATCCCACAACCACTCGCGAATTTCTATAATTTCCTCTTCCGAAAGCCTTTCTATCGCGCGTTCGATTTCTTGGACCGTACTCATGCTGATAAGGTAGGGTGGGCTAGCATGTTCGCAAGCCGCAGTTTCTGCCTAGATCAGCTTTTCCAGCCGCCCTCTGCGTCGGACTAAATTTTTGTAGTCCCACTGGATTTCCTGCGACTTCTTGAGCCAACGTCTCAAATCTGCCTTTTTGATTTCCGAGACATGGTTGAAGAAAACAGAGGCATCCTTGAATTTCTTGCCCACTACGTTCAACCCTGCCTCCTCAAAATCCGCCCCGCTCCAAAACATCAATCGTATCCCTGGTTTCTGTTTACTGTATCCGACAGTTGGATTGCCGTCTAAAAACCAGACGGGATGGGCGTGCCATACCTTGTTTTCAGCTTGAGGCAGGTTCCGATCGATCTCCCCGGCCAGCAGATCGCAGACCTGCTGGTGATCCGGATCCTGCTGTTCGTTGTACTTGAGCGTCGCTGGGTTCATTTCATTTCAAAGACCGCGTCGCTGGCAGACGCAGTGACCGTAAGAATTCCAAAGGCGAGAGTAACGAGTAGGATTTTCATCGGATACCCTGAATGAGTGGGGTCACCGTCACCACAAACGAATCAATGAGGCACAATACGCTCATTTTTTACGGAACGTCAAAGGCAAGCTACGAGCACAGCGGGGACAGTGTCACGACTACACAATATAATGTTCATAGACCTCTCGATCATCGATAATGTAGCCGCTGTGCGCGTCGTATTCATCAATTACTGTTTATGAGATAAATCAAACGTTAGCGGAACCCTCATGCGGGCAGCGACCGGGACCCCGTCTTTAGTACCAGGCTCAAACTTCGATTTTAATATAGCATATAAGGCCGCCTCCGATAGCTCTGGATGCGGGGAACTATATACTAGAGCAGATTTCACGTTTCCGTCTGACCCGACAATAAAATCAACAATTACGACCCCGGTTACTTTATTCTTTATCAAATGAGCTGGATAAACTGGGTTTAACATAAACTTCGGTTTTGGCAGAGTATCACCAGGCGCAATGGCTTTTGCTGTTGTAACGGGAGGCAGCTCACCGCCAGTCAGCGTAGCGCCTGATCGATGATGCAGGGGAACTGTGGAGCAGCCTGTTCCGATTAATACTATCGAAGCCAGTAAAATTCTCATGGTCAAATTTGCGTTTGTTTGTTTCAATTCCTAACAGTGTTATTAACCAACTCAGTTGAGCATTTGACGGGTTGGAAAACTGACGAAATCCTTGAGCGGTCGTTGCAGTACTTTTCCTAACTTAGCCATGGCAAATTCATAGCGATGTCATTGGGCCGGGAAAAGGCAAAAATCTGGCAATTCATCCTCCCGGCAAAAGCCCATACGGATACGCGGCCGGTGTCCCGGTCTTTGCGAACTTTGCGTTCCCTGCGGTTAACACGCATCGAATGGGAATCCCCCTGGTTGAAAATGGGCGTGGCATGTTCCGGAAGAAAACAGGCTTTGCCGATCGCGGATAAAGTGCCAATACTCGGACCATGAATGACCCAACCCAGGCCCTTGAGGAAGCCCGCCGTGCCGGGATCGACCTCAGCTTGCTGGATTCCAACCTGGCACTGTCGTATGAGGAACGGGTCTTGCGGCACGCTTCAGCCCAGGAACTAATGTGGGCCCTGAAGGAAGCCGGAGTCGCCCATGAAAAGTCTGCACGTCCTGTTCCAAAGGCTCGCTGACGCCGGTCTTGAGTTTGTCGTCGTGGGCGGATTTGCCGGTGTCCTGCACGGCTCCGCCTACGTGACCGAGGATCTCGACATCTGTGCCGTGATGTCGCCCGAAACCGTGGTCAAGCTGCGGGCCGCGCTGGCCGACCTCAAACCGGTGCACCGAATGACGTCGAGCAAGCTCTCCTTTCTCGAACACCCTCCGGAGAGCGAGCCTCTGGCCAATTTGTATTTGGAAACCGAAGCCGGGATCATCGATGTTCTCGGAAGCGTGCTGGGCATCGGAGATTATGAGGCGCTGGCCCGCCATGCGATCGAGATCCCGTTGTTCGGGAGACGCTGCCGGGTGATTTCCCTGGACGATTTGATCAAGGCAAAGGAGGCGCTCGGCCGGGAAAAGGACCTGCTGACCGCCAAGGAACTGCGCGCCATCGCCGCGAAACGACAAGGTTGAAATTAGCCACCGAACATAAATTGTAGCCACGATCGGCCCGGCCGGACGCTTGCGACTTTTGTGCCTTTTCTCGGCCAATTCTTCTAGTTTTCACCAGACAGGTTTTAGCCGCAAAAAGGCGCAAGAAGCGCAAAATCAATCCACCGATCCAAGACCACCTCCACTCAAATTATTACTCTATCCGGTACCCGATAGCCCTTGATAAAGTATGTGCCAGCCTCGAGATCGAGCGTGCGAATCCAAAGAACAGCCGCGGCTACAAACGAAAGCAGCGAAAGGACGATCAGGAACCCACGTAAATCGTGTTTGTCGAGATACATTTCTTCTTCTGCCGCACAGTGTTATCAGCCTCAACTCAGTTGAGCTTTTGACGGGTTGTTAAACCGACAAAATACTTGAGCGGTCGTTGAGGTGGGTTTCCTAACTTAGCCATTAAAAATTGGTAGCGAGGACATTGGGCCAGGAAAAGGCAAAAATCTGGCAATTCATCCTCCCGGCAAAGCCCATACGGATACGCGGGCGGTGTTCCGGTTTTTGCGGGCTTTGCGTTCCCTGCGGTTAACACGGATCGAATCTGAATCACCCGTGTTGAAAATGGACGTGCTATCTTTCTAGGGCTCACCGGGGCGTTTCCTTTGGTGGTTTCCCTCCAGGAAAGTCGTTTGACCGTCACCGCCGTCCCCCCGACCTTGGGGCGGGTACACGATCATGCTGCGGATCTCCGATCTCTCCGTCTCTCGCGGCGCCATCCCGGCGCTGACCGGGGTCTCCCTGCACGTCGCCAGGGGTGAAATCGTGGCTCTCATCGGTGGCAACGGTGCCGGCAAGACCGCCGTACTCCGGGCCGCATCCGGCCTGGTCCGGCCCAACGCGGGTCAAATCGAATTCCTCGGCCGCAATCTGGCCGGGCTGTCCCCCCACGCCATCGTCGCCCTCGGCCTGGGCCATGTTCCCGAGGGCCGCCAGGTTTTCCCGCAGCTCACTGTAAACCAAAACCTGGCCATGGGTGCCCACCTCATCTCCGACCGGGAGAAAATCGCCGCCAATCTGGACCAGGTGCTCAGCCTGTTCCCCCGTCTGAAGGACCGCCTCAAGCAGGCCGCCGGCACCCTTTCCAGCGGCGAACAACAGATGCTCGACATCGGCCGCGCCTTGATGGGCAATCCGGTTCTCCTTATGCTTGATGAGCCCTCTCTCGGCATCGCACCACGCCTGGTCACCACCATCTACGAGACCATCGTGAGCCTAAACCGCAGCCACGGTCTCACCCTGCTGCTGTCTGAGCAAAACGCACGGCTCGCGCTGGAAATCAGCAGCCGCGTCCATGTATTCGAGGCCGGTCGCGTGGTCATCAGCGGACCGGGCAGCGATCTGCGAAACGATCCCCGGGTCCGGGCGGCCTACCTCGGCGGTTGAGTGGAAGCACCCCTTGCTCCGAGGCGATGCTGATCGTCCGGCATCAGGCCGGCTGGGCTGAATGGGGCTGCGTGCTCGCCGGCACATCACCGGGACTCGGGGAGGACTTGGGAGCGGGCTCGGTTTCGGGAGGGTGCCGCAAGCGGGCTTCGCGTTCAGGCGCCAGCCGGCGCAATTCGAGCCGGGCCAGGCGAAATTCGATATGTCCACTCATGCCCGTGGCGATGCAGGCTTCCAACATTTCGATGCCGGCTCTGAGTCCACCCGAGGCCAGTTCAGTCTGCGCAATAATATAGCAGGCTTCGCTGAGTTGGGTGGCCGCCTTGAGGTCGCCTCCCTGGCGGGCCAGCGCAAGGAATTCCTGCGCGTCCATCTCTCCCTGAAGAAAACGCAGGCATTGCTCCACCCAGGAACCGGCGGTGACGTTGCGGCGGCTGCGTTCGAGCAG
>JBGTGS010000151.1:0-9144 GCA_041746615.1 Opitutaceae bacterium
CCACCGAATGAACGGCCAGCGCCTTCTTCCTTCGGACGGGCCTCGTTGACGGTGAGAGCGCGGCCACCGAGGTCGGCGCCATTCATCTTCTCGGCCGCAACCTTGGCCTCTTCAGCCGTGCCCATGGTCACGAAGGCGAAACCGCGTGGGCGGCCCGTCATCTTGTCCATGGCGACATAAACGTCGGTCACGCTGCCGAACTGGCCGAATGCCGAGCGGAGCTCGTCTTCGGAGGTTTTGAACGACATATTGCCAACGTACAGTTTGGAGTTACTCATGTGATGATCTCGTCGATTCCCGTCTGCTGCCAGTCCGTTCCCGACTATCGGGTTTCAAATCATCACTGAAGCCTAACCTCAACTGACGATTCACCAGTTCCTGTCGCCTAACGATTCTCTAACGAAGGTGGACATGATCAACGGACGTAAGCGTCAAAGCAAGCCAATTTTGGCGTGCAACATCCTGCCACTCCGCCGCTCCCGCGAACCGCCCGGTTCGAATAGTCATTCAAACAACCGGTCCAACCGGCGGCGGTCACGCTTGGTCGGACGCCCCCGGCCTTTTTCACGGGCCAACAGTTGCTGCACGCGATGCTCCCGGGCCCGAGCCAGCTCCTCCGTTGGAGTCCGGTCCTCGCAGTGGGCCGGGACCAGCGCGGCTCCTACCCGCCGGGCGGGGAGTCCGCGGACCAGCAACTGGCGCACCAGCAAACCCTGCCGGACGGCAATGCCTTCCCCCACTTTCACCTCCCGCGCCGGTTTGGCCGGCTGCCCGTTGACTGTAACACTCCCCGCCCGACAGGCATCTGTTGCCAAGGCCCTCGTTTTGAAGAGACGGACGCACCACAGCCACTTGTCGAGTCGGACATAGGAGGTGTCATCGGCTGGGGTCATGCGGAAGGCCTATGACCGCGATCCTGCAACATCCCCAGCCAGTGGCAAACGGCTTCGAATCTGACCGATGATCAGGTTGACTGGACGGAGACCACCAGGCTGCGGATCCAGTTGTCGAGCAGCTCCTTCTCGTAACGCAGCGGATCCTGGATCAGCTTGGGAAGGGTCGACATGAATGTCATGTCCCCCAGCTTGACCTGCCCTTCGCGGACAACCTCTCCACGAGCGTCGATCAACCGGTAGTTTAGATCAAGCCTCGGTGGATAGATGTCCTTGACCACCCGGATGTTTTTAAAATCCGAACCGCGCCAAGGCTCGAAGTCGCCCGCGAGGTCTATGTCGGTGAAGGTGACGATGAGCCGGCTGCCAGCCGGGAGCATCCGGGCCACCTGATATTCAAGGTGCCCGCGGATTGCAATCAGATGGTCATTGTCGGTGTCGGACCTCCCGGGGGAACCATCCCCAATGTCGGTGTAGCGCTCGGGTTCGTGAAAGCCGACCTCGGCCTTGGCCGCAAAGACATCAGCCTGCGTCTGCGCCGCGACCGACTGCGCAACCGCCACACAAAGGCTGGAAACAAGCAGGGAAATGAGTTTCATACCCAAACTGAGACCCTCATGGCAAAATAAGGTTTCCCGTTGGGCATACAATACTGCCCATCGGGCTGCCCAAAATTTTCGGGACCGGACCGGCCGGGTTTGGCACTTGCGGCTGATCCGGGAGCACGTGTTGTCTTGGCGTGCAATCATTCCCATGGGTGGATAATACCCTCTCCTCTTGAGTCTGAAGTCCCGATTTATTCTGCTGTGCTCGCTGGCCCTGGTACTGGCCACCGCGGTGGCGTTCACCGCATTCCTGTTGTCCAGTCATCAAAGGAAGGTGACCGGTTTGATGGAGATGCGGGAGCAGGCTCCGCAACTGATGGGAGATCTGCGCAATCTATCCGACGATCTCACCCGCCTGGCCCGTTCCTATGTGGGCACCGGGAGTCATCGGTACCGCACCCTCCATGATTCTGCGGTGGCGATTCTTACCGGCATCGACCCCAAGCCGGCCAATGCAACCGGCCGCATTTACTGGGAACATGTTTTGGCGGATGATCCCTCGCGCCTGCCGCGCACCGGATCGGCCCTGCCCCGCGCGGAAACTTTCGCCTCCCTCGGTGCAAACGCGGAGGAAGCCGCCCTGCTACGGACGGCCGAACAACGAATCGGGGACCAGGTTCGCACCGAGCGGCAGGCTTTCGCCTTCTTCGACGGATTGTACCCCGGCGCCCCCGGCACAACTCCGCAACCGGGAGCACCCGACCCCGAGCAGGCCCAGCGGATCCTCCACAACCACGCTTACAACGAGGCCAAACTGGCCATCATGTCACCGCTCGATCAACTCGAGAACCTGTTCCCCGCCCGCATGGATGCGGAACTGGCCGACCACCGCCGTCACACCACCAAGCTGGCCAATCTCTTGCTCGCCCTTACCGGAGCCCTCGGTGCTGTCCTCGTGGCCGGATTCGCCCTCATCCATGTCCGGATGATTTCCCCGCTCGCCCGCCTGGCCGCGCTTTCCCAATCCATGGCCCGCGGCAACACCGCGCTGCGCGCACCCGCCGAAACCGGCGGCGAAGTCGGCGCGCTCGCCCGCTCCTTCAACCAGCTGGTCGACCGGATCTACAGCAATGACACGGAGCTCAAGCTCCAGATGAATGAGATCGGGCGGCTGAAAACCGCCGTCGCCAGCCAGAGCGCCGCCCTCGAAGACGCCGGCCGCTCCGCCGCCAATCTCCAGGCCGAATTACAGACGGCCAACGCTTTCAAGCTGCGCCTGCTCGGCCTCGCCTCCCACAATCTCAAGGCCCCGCTCGCCGAGGTGGAAACCCTCAGCGGGGTCATCGCCGCTGACCTGGGCGACCAGCCGGTCGCGAGCAGCCAGCTGGAACGCATTCGCGCATCCGCACACGAAATGCACAGCATGATCGTGGACATGCTCGACATCGCCGCACGCGATCTCGGCCAGGTCAGCTTGGAACGCACCACGGTGAACACATTCACTCTTCTGCGCGATGTGCTCGACCAGCTCAACCCCGCCGCCCGTCAGAAACAGCAGGTCATTTCCCTCTTTCACGAAGGCGACTGCAGCGTGACCGCCGACGCCCGGCGGTTGCGTCAGGTTTTCGAAAACCTGATCGACAACGCGATCAAGTTTTCCCCCCGCGGAAAACCCATCGCCCTCGTCCTCCAGGGCGATGACCACAGCCTGCGTTTCAGCGTCTGCGACGAGGGTCCGGGGCTCACCGCGGAAGACCGCAACCACCTCTTCGGCTACTTCCAGCGCCTGTCCGCCAGACCCACTGGCGGGGAATCCTCGAACGGGCTGGGCCTGGCCTTGTGCAAGCAGATCATCGAACTGCATGGCGGCCGCATTGGCGTCGAGAGTGACGGCCCCGGCACCGGAACCAAGTTCTGGATCGAACTGCCCCGGACGGTTTTACCGCTCAACTAAGCGGCCTGCCGGACTTGCAAGATTGCGTCGGGGATCCGGGCGGGCGTCTCGTGGCATATGAAGGGCCGGGGCCAATGGCTGCTAAGGCCGCGCGGAGTGCGACGTGCCGTCCCCGCTTATTTCTCATCCGCAGGGAGCGCGAGTCCGGCAGGCTGCCGGGCTTTCCTTTTCGCCGTCTTCAGGTTAAGGTGATGTCACGATGTTCGCCAACTTCCTGAACCTGCTCAACCGCAACCGCCCGGCCGAAGATTACCGGAACGCTTTCGTCGAGGAGGTGAACGCCCCTTTCCCACGGGAGGCCCGCAGCCAGCGCTCGGAAAGACTGCTGGTCGCCTGCTGGATCCTCATCGCCGGCAAATGTTGGGCCATCTACTGGCTTGTCTCGGCCTACAACGTGCCGGTCAACCCGTGGTGGATCAACGGCCCCACGCTCGCAGCCGCAGCCGTCTGCACCGCCGTCTACCTGCGGCGGCCTTGACGGCCGGCAGTTTCCGGTTGCCCGACCCGGAATTTCCCCGGTCACTGGATCCCCGCGGGATCAACCGCGCCTTCCTTCCATGTCCCACGTTCCCGGACTCCGTAGCTGCTATTCCCGTGTCGGCCGTCTCGTCTATTTCGGCCGCATGCTCGACAAGATCCGCCTGCATGCCGCCGGCCATCTGCCCGCTGACTACCAAGCCAACCTCGGCATCGGTTTCGACGGACGCGCCTGCAGCTTCCTCGGCGTGGACTACGCCGCGCTCCGGGCCCGCGTCACCGCCGGCGGGGACGATGCTGAGATTCTTGCCTGGTGTCATGAAAACGGCGGCCCACGCACCGACGACGCCTGCGGGCAATGGAATCGCTTCATGATGAAAATTGGCTGGCGGGACGACCGCACGGTGGCGCTGCTCGAGCGCATCGCCACCAGCGGACTGACCGGCAGGCCCATTGAGACCTTCTTTGACTACATTGACTTCGACGAGGGTCGCGATCCCGTCGCCCGCCGGGCCTGGGAGCTGCGTCCGGCCCGGATCGTGTTGATCATGGGCGTGGCCGGCAGCGGCAAGACCACCATCGGTCGCGCCCTCGCGGCGGAACTGGGGTGGGGCTTTGCCGACGCCGATGACTTCCACCCCGCCGACAACATCGACAAAATGAACGCCGGCATCCCTCTCGACGACTCCGACCGCGCACCCTGGCTCGCCGCGATCCGCCAGCACCTGCTCAGTCGACAATGCCGCGACGAGGACGTTGTCGTCACCTGCTCCGCCTTGAAAAAACACTATCGCGACGTGCTCCTGGCGGGCATCGACAACGTACTGCTTGTTCATCTCAAGGGCCCCCGTGACTTGTTGCTTGCCCGGATCGCCGCCCGCACGGATCACTTCATGAAGCCCTCCCTCCTCGACAGCCAGCTGGCTGCGTTGGAGGAACCGGCTGATGCCCTGGTCTGCGACATCACCCTGACCCCCGACAGGATCGTCCATCAAATCCGGGATGCCCTCACTCATTAAAGTCCATATTCATCCATGGTCATTACCGTCCGCTTTATCCGCTTAGGCAGCCTCGTCCTCGCCGCCATCCTCGTCCTGCTCCTCGTCAGCTTCGTCTGGTTGCGTGGCACCGTCCGGGCCAGCCTGCCAAGGCTCGATGGTGAATTCAGCCTGGCCGGGCTGCAAGCCCCCGCAAGCATTGAGCGCGACCACCAGGGAGTCGTGACCATCCGCGGGGAGAACCGGGCCGACGTGGCCCGCGCCCTCGGCTTTGCGCATGCTCAGGATCGGTTTTTCCAGATGGATACCCTGCGGCGGTTTGCAGCCGGAGAACTCTCCGAACTTCTCGGCGACGCCGCGATCAACCGGGATCGCCTTGCCCGGCTCCACGGCTTCCGGCGGCTCACCGCGGATGTGATGGCCCGCCTGACCCAGGGGGAACGCGATCTCATCGAAGCCTACGCCGAAGGTGTCAACGCCGGCCTCGCCTCCCTGGATCACAAGCCCTTCGAATATGTCCTCCTCCGCGCCGAACCCGTTCCCTGGCGTGCGGAAGACTGTCTGCTCGTGCTCTATGCCAAGGCCTTGGATCTTCAGGACGAGACCGGCCATTATGAACAAACGCTCGCCGCCCTCCGGGATAGTCTGGGCGAGGCCGCCCTGGATTTCTTTGCTCCCCTCGAGACCCCGGAGGATGCCGCCCTCGATGACTCCAGCCAGCCACTCCCCGCTCCCCCCGGACTTCGTCTGGCACCGGCTCAAGGTGCCACCGCCTTCCTGATCACCCCCGATGCCGATCCCGAATTCCGACCGGGTTCGAACGCCTTCGGTCTCGCCGGCGGCCGCACCGCCTCCGGCAGCGCCCTCCTGGCGAATGACATGCACCTGGGGCATTCGATCCCCAACATCTGGTACCGCGCCCGCCTGACCTGGGCCGACCATGACGTCACCGGAGTCACCCTTCCTGGCGCACCCGTGGTGATCGCCGGCAGCAATGGTCACATCGCCTGGGGCTTTACCAACAGCTACACCGACACGGGTGATCTTGTCCCGATCGACACCAACGAACTTGAACCCAGCATGTTTTATAACCGGGGCACTGAAATCCTGGAATTCGAAACCCGCCGGGAGACCATTCCGGTGCGCGGCGGCGATCCCGTGGACATGGAATCGCGCTGGACGGTCTGGGGCCCCCTTGTCGGCACCAACGCCCGGGGCCGCCCGCTGGCCTTGAAATGGATTATGCACGACCCCGCGGCGGTGAACTTCCGGCTGCTCGACATGGAGACAGCCCGAACCACCGATGAGGCCGTCACCATTGCCCACGTATCCGGCATCCCCACCCTGAATATTCTCATCGCCGACCGGGCCGGCAATCTGACCTGGACCATCGCCGGCCGCCTGCCGAACCGGTTCGGCCTGACCGGCCGCCTTCCGGTATCCTGGAGCTTCGGTGACCGCGGCTGGGACGGCCTGGTGCCTCCAGCAGAGATCCCCGTGGTGCGCGCAAAAGCCGATGGGCACCTCTGGTCGGCCAACCAGCGCATGCTCGGAGGGCCCGAACTCGCACGCCTGGGCGACGGTGGCTACGAATACGGCGCCCGGGCCCGGCAGATTCGTGACGCTCTCGTCCCGCTTGGAACCACGCCTGACAACCGCGCCACCCCCCGCGACCTGCTGGCCATCCAACTCGACGACCGCGCCCTCTGGCTCGAGTCCTGGCAGCAGCTGCTGCTCACAGTGCTGGACGACGAAGCAGTTGCGGACCACGCGCCGCGGCGCGAACTGCGCGATCTCGTCACCCACTGGGAGGGTCGCGCGGCGGTCGATTCCATCAGTTACCGTCTCGTTCGCGGATGGCGGGAGATCGTCGCGGACCTCGCCCTCGCCCCCTACTTCACCGCCGCCGTCCAGGTGTATCCTGGATTCAATTACAGAAGCCTGCCCTATGAACACGCCCTCTGGGCCCTGGTCACGGAACGGCCCGTACGGCTGCCGCCCCCGGGGCACCACGGCTGGGAGGATCTGTTGCTCGCCGCGGCGGACCGCTTGATGGCGGAGCTTGACCGGCAGGGAGTGCGCCCCGACCTCGCCACCTGGGGCGCGCGCAACACGGTGCGCATCCGGCATCCCTTGAGTCCGGGCCTGCCGGGGTTTGCCGCCCGCTGGCTGGACCTGCCTGCTGAACCGCTTCCGGGTGACAATCACATGCCGCGGGTGCAGAGCCCCCGGGCAGGGGCCTCGCAACGGTTTGTGGTCGCGCCCGGAAGCGAGGACGAAGGGATCTTCCACATGCCCGGCGGGCAGAGCGGGCATCCCCTGTCCCCCTTCTATCGTGCCGGCCACGAAGCCTGGAGCCGCGGCGAAGCCAGCCCCTTTCTCCCCGGCGAAACCCTGCACACGCTCACCTTGAAACCGGCCAAATCCGGCCTGTAGGAGCGGCTTTACGCCGCGATTTCCGGCCCCTTGCCCCTTGCCACTATGCCCTTGTCCCTCGCCGCCCTGCGGCGGCGCGCGGCGGCGCCGCGGCGCATCCCGCATTTGCCATTGAGCCCCGACGGCTTTGGCCGCTAGCTCGCTTCACCGCCATGCCCGCACCCAAGAAAAGAAAGCGCAGCTACACGGTTTATTTTGCCAGCGAGCTTTTCAGCCTGAAGCACCTGCTGGGTAACGCGTACCTCGCCGAGTCCATCTACGAGAAATCGCACGGGCGCTACCTCTGTCGCCTGCCTCAGGATTTCGACCAGCGCGGCGTGCACCCCCAGCTCATCCGCGACCGGGACATCCGCGCCCTGCTGGCCTGCGATGCCGCCCTTTTCAACTTTGACGGCACCGAGTTGGACAGCGGCACGGTGGTGGAGTTCATGTTCGCCAAGTTCGCCGACCTCCCGTCGGTGGTGTTGCGCAGCGACACCCGCACGGGCGGTTCCCAGCAGGCGGGCAATCCGTGGAATCTGATGGCCAGTTTTTACCCGCGCACCGCCACCGTGCGGTTGAACAGCCTGATCGAATATCGCCTGCGGCAAAAGCGCCGGGCCCGCGCCCGAGGCCGGCTCAAGCAGCTCGACGAGGTCACGCGGCTGGCCGGCCAGCACGCCTCGGCCACCGGTGCCCAGGTCTGCGATCAACTGGCCGCCAACGTGGTCCGCGCCCTCGACCGCATGATTGCATCAGGGCCCGTCATGCCCAAGCACCTGCGCGAGGAAGTCTACGCCTGGCTCGCCTTGATGCCGGGCCTGCGCGGCAAGGAAAAGGTCCTGCGCAAGGAAATGGAGCGCCTGCTTGAACAGAAAGTACGGCGGGACCTGCTCTGATTTCCCCAACCCGCCACCCGCCGCCATGCTGAAAATCCTCGACCACCCCCTGGCGGCGCATGCGCTCACCCACCTGCGGGACCGCACAACCAAGCCGGCCACCTTCCGCACCCTCACCCAACAGATCAGCCTGCTGCTCGCCCTTGAGGCAACCCGCGACCTCGCGTTGCGGGACCATGTGATCGACACTCCCCTGGAGCGCATGCCGGGCCGCGTGCTCGCCCACGGGCTGGTGGTCGTGCCCATCCTCCGAGCCGGGCTCGGGATGGTACAGCCCTTCACCGACCTCTTTCCGGAAGTATGCGTCGGCTATGTGGGCTTGGAACGGGACCACGAGACAGCCGTGGCCCGCAGCTATTACTGCAAGCTGCCTCCACTGGCCAACAAACGCGTGCTCTGCGTGGATCCGATGCTCGCGACCGGGGGGTCCGCCGTGCAGGCCCTGACCGTGCTTAAGGAGCACGGGGCGAGTGAACTGGCCCTCGTCTGCATCGTCTGCTCCCCGGAAGGAGTGTCTGCAGTCGAATCAGTCCACCCCGACGTGCCCATCTTCACCGGGGCCCTTGATCGCGAACTCAGCGCCAAAAAATACATCCTGCCTGGCCTCGGTGATTTCGGCGACCGGCTTTACGGCACATAGGCCTCTTGCCAACGGACCCGGCGGCAGTCGGTCAGTTTGCCGAAAATGGTGGTTGCGAGCTGGTCTCGCAACGTGGCGCGCAAGCACGCCACCTTGTTGCTTGGAAGTGTGGTATTCTGGCGGCGTTCGTAAGTGATGTCGCCTGAACAAAGTCGGTTCTGTTCGGGTGAAGTTGCCTACGGATGAGCCCCAAGACAAGTTGCTACGTCGGCGCCGATGTCGCCCAAGACACGATCGCCTTCTGCGGCCCCGCCGCCACCACCGTCAAAAACACTCCCGCAACGTTGCGCGCCTACCTCGCGCAACTGCCTGGGGATGCTCAC
>JBGTGS010000152.1:0-5861 GCA_041746615.1 Opitutaceae bacterium
GGTGCAGGCCGAGCGCAACGGCCAGACGGGCGAGGCGAAGCTGGCCCGCGGAGAGCACCACTAAATCGACCTCAGCGCCCACGAACAGGGCGGTGACTTTCCGCACGCCGCCGAAAGCCGGGCGCACACTATAGGCGTGCAGCTCCGCACCGGTGAACCCGCGCGTCCAGAAGGAATCAGCAAATAGACGGGGCTGTGAGGTGATGACCTGAAAATCCCAGTCCGATGAATGGTCGGCGGCGTTGGCCGAACCCGGGGGGCGGATGTGAGACCCGATGAGGACGACTGCCTTGATCGCAGGCTGGCCGGTGGCCCACGCGGCGAAAAGATCGGCGAAGGCTTTCTCCGTCACCATTTGCGGATGGAGATGAGAATCTCCGTACCCTCGAGTCCAGGCCCGGCATGGATCTCACCACCGTGAAGACGGATGACCTCCCGGGCGATGAACACCCCGATACGGCCCTGGTTGGGCACGGACTCCGGCATCGGTTCCGGCAAAATGCCTTCCAGCTCCAGGCGACGGCCCTTGACGGAAATCAAGGCGGTCAGCTTGTCGCCATCACCGGTTGAGCGCAGCTGGATGGAAAGTTCGCGGGTGCCCAGATCCGGCCGGTTCTCGGCCACGGTCTCGATGATGGATTCGAGGGCGAAATCGAGAAGCTTGTCGGCCACCCCGAGGCGGACGGGGTCGGGTCCAACCTCGACGCGCACCCCGGCCCGCGAACCCACCGTTTGCAGGAGGTCGCGCATGTCGATCGGGTTGGGGCTGGTCTCGGCGAAGGAGGCCATCGTCACGAGATGCCGGTTGAGGGACTCAAGTCGGGTGATGTCGGCCTTGGCCGTCTCCAACAAGGCAGCGGGCACGGTGTCGGATCCACCGGCATGCCGGAAGGCGGCGAGGGAGACGAGGGCGTTGCCGATCTCATGGTTGAGGGTGAGAGCAAGTTCGCGCAGGACCTGGAGCCGGTCGGTGCGGGCGCGTTGGGCGCGGTCGTACACCTCTCCGCTGGCTTCTTCCCAAAAGGCCCAGGTGCCGCCGGTCTCGGCGATGAGGCCGGCACTGGCGCGGAAGGGCTGGTCGGCGGCGGGTGAGATCCGGCGGGTGTCGGCGGCCTGTCGGGCCTCGCCGATCAAGGCGCGCACGGCCAGCGGAACGTGCCGGGGCGGTGACTCGTCGGCGGAGAGGATCAGGGCGTGCGGCAGGTATTTTTCGCCGATGCGCGCTCGCTCATACTGCGTGTTGAGCACGCCCAGCTGGGTGGCCTGGGCAAGGAATTGCCGCAGGAGGCGGGCTACGAAAACCGCGCGGGCACGGTCCGTATCATCATAGGACTGGCCATCGTCGCGGACGCCGAACGCGATCATGCCAAGCAGACGGCCGTTGTCGTGCATGGGCACGAGCAATCGTGCGCCCCACATCGCCAGACGGTGCCGCACGGCGAGTTCGGCGATCGGATCGGAAGGGCCCGGCCAGTCGAGGCCATCGAGCACGGCGGGACGCTGGGAAAGGTAGGCGACGAGTGGGTCGTCGGACGGGCAGAACGATTCGCCGCGGTCGGCGCGGAAGCCACCGGCCTCGCGCAGCAGAAAGACCGCGTGTGAGGCGCGCAGCAAATAGCGGGAGGCGCGCCGGAATTCGCCCAGCAGGCGCTCGCGCGAGGCAAGATTCTCCACGGCACCTTCCAGAAAATCCCAGATTTCAGGGGTGTCCGCCCAGTTCGCGGCGCGAAAGGGGTTGCGCGAGCCGTTGCCGGAACCTTCGTGCCTGCGGGTTTTCTCCAGCACCAATCCCAAGGCAGCCGTGCTCTCGGCCACTTCCTCGAGCAAGGGCAGGAATTCGCCGAGACGTGTGCGGCTGTCCTCATAGCTCATGAACACCCGGGCACGACCGCTGATGCGCGCCTGCTCGTAGGGCTGGCTTCGCGGTTCACCCACAAACACCGTCGGGGCCTGCTCCAGCGAAACCGGCAGCCGTCCGGCCGTGGCGGCATCCAGCACCACCACCACAGGGACTCCGGGCGGCAGCGCGGTGGGCGGGGCTGCCTCAACCAACGAAAGCACCGGACGGCCAGGGGCGAGCTGCGCCTGCCAGCTCGCGAGCAGGTCGGAATCGTCAGTGGCTAGGTAATGGGTGGCTGGCATGGAAAGAGAACACGAAAGGTGGCCCCGGCGCCGGGCTCCCCCGGATCGGCCCCGATGGAGGCACCCAAGCCTGCAACGATGTCACTGCAGATCGCCAAGCCCAGTCCAAAACCGGTGGATTTGGTGGATTGGAACGGCTGGAAAAGTCGCGGACGAACCTCCGGGAGGATGCCCGGGCCATTGTCGGTCACCGTGAGTTCGAAGCCGCCGGGCAGCCGGCGCGTGCCCACCCGGACCCATCGATCGCCGGGCCGGCCTTCGAGCGCCTGGATCGCGTTGAAGCACAGGTTGAGCAGAATCTGCTTGGCGGCGTTCGGATCGGTGTAGGCCGTGTCGGGCGAGGCCTCGAAGTCCGCGATGAGGCGGATTTCCTTTTCCGCCGATTTCGCCGCGACGAGTTCCAGGCTGGAGCGAAGGACGGGATGAAGCGGAACCACGGAAGGGGTGTAAGCGCGGGGCGCCGCGAGGTCGAGCAGTTGCTCCGTCAGCCGGTCGATGCGGGCAACTTCGTCGCCGATCAGGCGAAAGAATTTATCGCGGAATGCCTGGTCCTGATAGTGGTGCGGCAGGAGCTGAACGAAGGTCTTGATCGAGACGAGCGGGTTGCGGATCTCATGGGCCAGGGAGGCGCCGAGCAGTCCGACCGTGGCGAGCTGCTCGGCATGCTGGGCCTTGACGGAAAAATGGGTGCGAGCGAGGGCGTTCTCAATGATCGAGGCGAGCTCGGCCAGCTGGGTGATTTCCGGGTAGGTGAAGGGCCGGCGCGAGGCGCGGATGCCAACGCCGACCACGACGGACAGCTTGCCGCTGCTGCTGGTGACAATGGCGCCAAAACCATGCTCGCGCATGAACGCCAGCAGTTCCCGGCGATCTTCCGAGGTGCGCTCGCGGGCGAGTCGTTCCGGGGTTGCCCAACGGAGCTTTCGCAGAATGCGCATGGCCGGGATGTCCGTTGGCACATCAATCCCGCTGCCCTGCAACCGCCCCTGCTCACCGAAGAGCACCACGGCAATGTCGGACTTGGACCAGCCCTTGAGCACGGTGATGAAGGCATTCTCCAAGCGGTCGAAACGGGTTTCCCGACGGGCCGCATCGAAGGCCGCCTTGCGGGCATCGCGGGATCCCTTGGGGTTCAGATCAAGGACCGATTGCAGTAGCGGATTGATCTCAGCGGCAAACCATAACGTCAGTCCCATGGTCGACACGAAAGCGATCAATTCCGGCAGATCGGGCAGGGAATTCCTTAACAGCCAATCCAGACCAAAGAACACTGCGCTTGTGGACAGAACGAGCAGGATATGTTGGATGCTGAAACGCAGTAAATGCCGCGCATCGAAAAGCTTGGTGGCAGTCATTGCCCACGCGGTGCCCGCATAGAACAACAGGGCCATAAAGGGAAGTATGCGTACGTAACCGCCGTCCCGGAGGGCGGCGCTTGCGCCCACCAGCAGGAGCGTGGAGATCGCCGCCGTGGTCGTACCAAGGAGCAGGACCTGCAGTTCGATGCGGATTATGCCGGCTTGCCTCCGTACATCTCTCACCGTCAGGGCCGCAAGCAGGAGGAGCGAGCCAATGGTCATAACAATGAAACCATAATATCCGATGCCATAAATTGGCTGATCAGACGTCGACTCCCGGGGAACAAAGAGTGGCGAATACACCAAGGCTGCCATGACGATCCCAAATCCAAGCCACGGCAGCGATGAGCGTAGCTGAAGGAACTTAAAAACCCGATCATGGCGCAAAACCGCTTCTTTAACCATCCACAGATGCCAGGGCATCAATGCCCCGGCTGCCGAAGCCAGTCGAAGCCACCATAAGCCGTCCCCACTTCTAAAGGTCTGATGCAGGGCAATCAGCCAGATAAAAACGTGAAGTGAAAACGTGAAAAATATCCGATTAACGGATCGGCGGGGGTTCGACCAAAGTGCGGTAAAACTGACGATCAGAACCGCAATGGCTGCGAGTATGGTCGATGGCAGAATCATGAGGCCGTCAGCACAAGGCAGGAGTTCATGCCTGAAATACCATGTGCATTAATGAGAGCTGTCCCGGTCTCAACATACCGCGCTGCCGACGAAAGATTCAAAGGACAGGCGGGATCAGGGTAACACCAGTTGACCGTGGGCGGAATCATCCTTTCCCGAAATCCCAGCACTGCGGCGATCACCTGAATCGGCCCGGCTGCGGCTAATGGATTACCAATGGCGCCCTTGATCGACAATGCCGGTATCGACTGAAGATGATGGCCGAACAGCGTGCCGAGCACGTCCGCTTCAATCCGATCAATGGAGCGATGTCCCGGGCCCCACGCACTGATCACCTCAATATCCCTCGCTCGTAGACGGGCATTCGCGATCGATAGTGAAGCTGCCGCCAATATGCCACTGCCCGGTTTTGAATCCGGATCACTGGAAAACCCATACCCTCCGATCCAGCCATACGCAGGACGGGGGCTGGATTCCGGTTCAAGCACGACCACTCCGGCACCTTCCCCAATCACGCCGGTGGTACGCCATAGATCAAAGGGACGACCTATTCGCTCCGGCATGTCCGAAGAATCGGGGGCCAAACCCACCAGCTTAAATTCGATCATGGGGCACTGCAGCAACGGAGCTTCGGTCCCCCCGCAAATGGCAATATCAACCTCTCCACTGGCCACCATTCCCGCAGCATGGCCAATTGAATCCATCCCGGAACAGCAGGCACTTTGAACCGCCATGGTTCTCACACTCCCGGGAATTCGTTCAGCTACGGCTGCGGTGATCGCACTCACGGGCGCGAGAAGTATGCCTTTTGGAACCGCGGCCTTGGGCCCTTTACGTTCCACTCGCAGAATGGTCCTCGTCATGTTTTCGATGTCCATCAGCGTGGCGCCGATCATCACCGCCGAACTCATCCCCTCGAGGTCATCAAAATCCAGCCCCGCGTCCGCCAATGCCAACTTCGCCCCGGCCAGTGCGAACTGGGTATGCCGAGGAAGGCGCCGCACGCCGTTCTCGGAAAAATGATCAGTGATTTTGAAGCCCCTGACTTCGGCCGCAACGAAAGGACCGGCCAACGGGTCAAAACGGGTAACCGGACGAACCCGGCTGATGGATTCCTGGATGCCTTTGCCAAAGGCTTCGCGGCCGATACCCGCGGGCGTGACGGGACCCACCCCGGTGATTTTGACACGTCGTCGGTTCATGCGCAGTAATGGCCGGGCGAGAGGACGCCGTGGGGGTCGAGGTGTGATTTCAATCGCGTGGCCAATTTACCACCCACTGGCTCCATGGTTGTCTGGCCCAACCGATAGGGCGGATAACCACGGTCCCGCAATCGCACGGCGATCTCCCGCACGCGCGCCTGCGCAGGACCGGCCTCGGACGCCGGGAAATCAACGCTGATCACATGCACCAACAAGGTGGCCGAGAGAAACACGCGGGTCATTCCGTAATCCAATCCCCCTTCCTTTACGATCTGCTCCAACTCCAGCGAAACCTTCCGCACCGTCGACGAGACAGCATTGAAATAAATACACCCCGAAGGACTCGCATCGGGATCAGGTGATCCCGGTAAAAGATCCAGACTCGCAAGGCCCCCATCCCCGGGTTCCCCCCAAGTCAACGCCAGCAGGGGCTTCAAGACCTGGAAATAGGTTTCACGGTCCTTCATGCCCAGGAGCCGGAACCACTTCAACGCCGTCTCCAGTCGGGCCTCGGTCACGGAGCGCACCC
>JBGTGS010000153.1:0-5735 GCA_041746615.1 Opitutaceae bacterium
GCGACGACGGGCGTGCCGGCAGCCATGACCTCGGCGAGCACGAGGCCCTGGGTCTCGGAGGTCGAAGCGAACGCAAAGACCGTCATGGCAGCGCAGGCATCGACCAGGCGCATCCCCGTGAGCGTGCCGGTGAAGATGACGCGTGCGCTCACGCCGGCGGCGCCGAGGATCCTCTCCATCTCTCTGCGGCCATCACCGTCGCCGACAATCAAGGCGCGGGCTTGGGGCACTTGCTTCAGGGACCGGGCGATCGCCTGGGCGAGATAGGAGAGGTTTTTTTCGGTGGCGAGGCGTCCGAGATGGCCGATCACCGGGCCCTGGGCGGGCAGGCCCCAGTGTTGGCGGGCGCGGTCGGCGCGGCCGGTGGCCAGGCGTTTCGTGTCGATGCCGGTGGGGATGACGTGGACCGGCACGATTACGCCGCGCGAGACGATGAGGTCGGCCACGCTCCGGCTCGGGGCCACGACGGCCGTGCACCGGTTGGCAAAGCGGGTGGCCACCTCCGCGGCGAAACCGCAGGCGGCGTCGCTCTCCACCGGGAGATAGTGAACGTAGTTCTCGTAGAGCGTGTGGTGGGTGAAGATGAGGGGCACCATGCGGCTGGCGGCCACGCGAAGCGCGGTGTCGCCGAGGAGAAACGGATGGTGCGCGTGAATGAGTTCGGTGCGAAAATCCCCCAGACGCTGGGAAAGGATGGCCGTAAAGGGAATGCGCACCGAGAATTCCGTGTGGTTGAACTCGGTGAAGGCGGGGATCCGGACCACGGAACGCTCAATGCGGTGCGGCGCGGCGCCGTCGGCGAACTCCGGGGCGACGACGAGCACACGGTGGTGAGCGCGGCGCTGGTCCTCCAGCAAAGTCTGCACGGCGCGGGCCACCCCGCCGATGTGCGGCAGGAACGTGTTGGTGAAATGGCAGATTCGCATGGCGGGAGTTGGTCAGCACTGACAACCGGCGTCCGCCGCAGGATCGGACCGGTGGCAGGCAAGGGCCCCGATGCGAGATGCGGGATCAGGTCTTGCGTTTGAGGAACAGGCTGACCCCGCCCACGACCAGCCCGGCTACTCCGAGAATGATCAACCAGATGCTCCGGTCGGTGGGGGCTCCGGTGACGGCCTCGCTCACGGAGGACGCCGCCGAATCGGCGGAGTTCAAACCGAAGATGAGCAGGATTATACCGGCGACGATGAAGGCGATGGCGATGGATTTATTCATGGTGATGCTATTTTAGGTCTCCTTCGCCGGCCCGTTGAGGGAACGAGCTGATACGACGCAGGAGGTGTGTTTGGGAGAAAGTGCGGGAAGTGATTTTGACCAGGCGGATTGCACAGTGTTTAGGCGTAGGCGAGAGCACGGGGCGCGGGCACCCCGACTTCCTCGGTCACCACGTGGAATTTGCTCAAGGTGTGGGGTCCGAAGCTGGTGATGAGTGCGCAATCCGCCGCATCGCGCCCGTAGGCCATTACGATGCGACCGATGCGTCGGGCATTGTGGCGGGGGTCGAAGGTGTACCAGCGCTTGCCCAGGTAGACTTCGAACCACGCGCTGAAATCCATGGGATCCGGCACGGGAGGCACGCCGATGTCACCCAGATATCCGGTTGTGTAGCGTGCCGGAATGTTCAGGGCGCGGCACAACGCGATCGAGAGATGCGCGAAGTCGCGGCACACCCCGGTGCGCTCCAGCCAGGCCTCGTAAGCCGTGCGGTGCGGCCGGGCGAGCGGGTAGGCGAAGCTGAGGTGGTTGTGCACGTAGTCGACGACGGCCTGCACCCGGGCCCAGCCGGCCGGCACGCTGCCGAATTGTGCCCAGGCAAAGCCGCTCAGTCGGTCGGATTCACAGTATCGGCTGGGGAGAAGATAGCGGTACGTCCACACGGGGAGGCGGGCGACATTTCCTTGGGAAGCTCCGGGATCGATCTCATCGGGTTCGCCGGAGACCTCGCAAAGTGAGTCGAGGTGCAGGCGCAGGGAGCCGGCCGGCGCAAGCATGCGGGTTGCGAGGTTGCCGAATGGGTCAACGAATGGATCGACGGGGAGCCCGGCGGAATTTCGCAGGATCTGCGGACGGAGCAGGCTCGACGTGAAGGACGGACGCGTGTGCAGCAACAGGATGAGCGGGGTGGCTGCCGGGAATTCGCAGACGATGTCGAAACCGAAATGGATGTGCATGGTAAAGACGCGCAGGCGCGGACAGTGTTTGAGGTTCAGAATGTCATCGAAAGCGTGATGGATCCGAAGCGACTGCGCGGATCCGGCTGGGTCTTGAACTCGCGGCTGCGATGAACAAAGCTGCCCGTGAGCTGCCACCGCCCGGTGATGAGGCCGAAGCCGGTTTGAAGGTCGGCCACGAAGGCGCGTTTCTCGACCGACCGGCTATCCTTCCAGGTGTTGCCATCCAAGAAAATGTCCCGGGCGATGGCCCGGCCATCGGCACCCGCGAAGAGGAAGAATCCGGCGCTGTCTTCCGCCGCCACGCGCGGATCGAGATCGTCCACCGGCGGCGCGCCGATGGAGCTGCCTCGGGCCAGTTGGACGCCGAAGTCGCTCGGGAGGTTGACCCCGATGCGGACAGTGAAGCCGAGGTTGGCATGGGTCTGGATGTTCCCGACGGACACACCCCCGTGGGAAACGAAGTCGGCACCCAGCGTGTTGCCGAGCGTGCGCCGCCCGATTCGATACCGGCGTTCGTACAGCAGGTTGACCCCGGGCTCGTTGCGTAGCTGATATCCCCAGCCGGCAGGAAAGGGATCGTCGGTCCATTTGTGCACGAGGCGCTGCGTGTCGTCGGCGAGCGACGCAGGGCCGACGATTCCCAGTTGGAGGGAGAAAATGTCCGCGCGGTGGCTGTTCTTGGAGATGAATGAAAATTCCAGGTAACTCCAACCCGCATAAGGCCGGTCGAGCGGGTCGGGGTTCGTTCGTTGATGATCAAAAGGCGTGTAGATTTGTTGCCCCAGCGAGAACGCGATGTTCTTGGCGGTATCCGGACGGTTGATGAAGGGCAGGGCTTCGATGATATGCTGGCGCCAGCCGGGCTGGCCCCATTCAGTAAGATCCCCGGTCATCCACGAAAGCTTGGTGCCGTTGGTGTAGTTCTGGTCGGTGCCTCCGAAGGTGTCGTTCTCGAAATAGAGGGTGAACAGGCGGGCCTTCCGGGCTTGCGTGACCTCGCCAGCCGCTGGATCGGCCTCGGTGGGGTCGAGGACGGAGGGTGGATCCGGGGTCGCTTGCGCCAGGGCGAGCGACGGCGGAATCAGGGCCAGAAGGAGATACTTGAACATGGAGCGGGTGAGACGGCGCGCCCCGCGGCGCGACGCGCAAAGTCAGACATCCACAGCAAAGGAGCCATTCCGCATCCCCAGCTGGGCGACGACCTTGGCCTGGCAATGCAACAGGCACTCAAGCCGGCTCTTCAGTTGGCGTTTCATCTGCAAATCAGCGGTGAAGTGAAACGCCCGACCCTCTTCGATGGCCCGCAGCGTCGCGATTTCCTGTCGCAACGCGCTGCGGGCAAATCGCAGTTCGGCATCACTCAAGGCGTCGATAGCCTCCAGCGATCGCAGCGTCTGAGGATCAGCAGTCGGCAACGTGGACGGGTTGCGTCCGCCGTTGGTCTGGACCGACGGCGGGAAAGCTTCGAGGCCGGGGCTGAATTCGTCCCTCATCTCACGACCCCTCCTTTCCGCCCAGCGGCCCTTTCCGCGCCAAAGGGGAGGTCGGACGGGAGGCAAGCGGGCGGAAAGATGAGGGTGAGGACATGGTCTCATTATGCCTCAACTCCAGCCTGCCTACCATCGGGCAATTGCTGACTCGCCCCGGACAAAACCGTGAAGGAGATGCGAGGGAATGTGTGATTGGCTCGGCCGGAATTTCCGCTTCGCCCACTCCGCCTCCATCCCCTGCTCAACCCAACGACCAACTCATCCCAATTGACAGCTGTTTACAGCAACGTTTGGTTGGCGTGAGTAAAAGCCCTATCGCGATGTCCGGTGCAACCTTTCGCTCCTGCGGTTTTTGAACCAAAAGCTGCACTCGATGAATCTCACGCCAGACCCCATTCCCCAAACCCATGATTTACGGATTCTTCCAAAGGCCCAAAAACTTCCGCGAAGAAGATTTCACAAAACGATCCCCTGAGCCAAAACCTGCACTGGGTGCAGGTTAATAGCGCTGTTCGGCCAAGGAATCATGAAACGCCACCTTTCAAGTCTAGCTTTAACTTTGTTGAGTATTCCAGCTCTCGCTGCCGAGGTCGCTGTAGAGCTCGCGCCGTTTGAACCGCCGTATGCGGCGAGTTTCGATTGGAAGGACAAGTTTTCGCACCCGCCGGAAGTCATCGCTCCGCAGTTTACATATCCTGAAGAGATGCGCAGGGCTGGGATCAACGGTGAGGTTGTCGCGCTCGTCACCGTGAAGCCGGACGGAACACCGGAACGAATTTCTATCCTCTACGACACTATGGAGCGATCGGTCGATTATCCAGGCGTCTATTTCTCGGCCGTTGTGATCGAGGGATTGAAGAAAGCGCGATGGGCGAACCTCAAGAAAGCCTCGGTTTGGTTTTACGTGAAGACGACGTTTGAACTGATCGGGGAAGGCGAGTTGCCACCGCCCACAAAGAAAGGCGTGGTCATCGGCGTGATGACGGACGTCGCCGGGACCATAGGGCCGAAGCCGAACAACCCGGCACAGAGCAACGCGGGGAGCCGTCCGTCTTCGGTCGATTCTCCCGCATCCGAAACCTCGTCCGCGCCCGCCCCGCGTGGCTGACCAGATTACGTTCGGCAAAACATGATCATCGATTGGAAAATCGGTTTATCGCTATCAATCCCCGCGTTGATCGCGGTGGCAGGATGGTTCTTTGCTCATTGGCTCACATCCAAGCGGGACCGATTGAGCAAGAGACGGGAGTTGCGATTGAAAGGATTGGAGAAAGCGTACTTGAAGGTCGCAGGCACAGCTCACCGAGAACTGACGCCGGAGATGAAGCGAGATTTTGAGGATTTCGTGTCCGAAATTCAGCTCTACGGAACCCCAAATCAAATTAAGCTTATGAGCGAGTTGGTGGAAGCATTTGTGCGCCGCGACAAAATCATTAGTTTCGACGCAATCCTGGAGGACCTGCGCGATTCGCTGCGTTCAGAGCTGAATATGGAAAGGATTTCAGGGCATGTTTGGTGGTATCGTTTCCAGATGCCAAAACCACCCGAAGAGAAAAAGCCTAACCAACCTACAGAGCCAACGGCCTTCGGCCGTGGCTCATCTTGAACGTTCGGCAAAATAATATGACTACAACCGGAGAAAGTGAGCGTAAGCTAGATCAGGCCATCGAAAGCATATTCAATCTGGCTACCGGTTCATTAGCGCTTTCAATCACGTTTCGTGGCGCACTCGCGCCCGATGATGCTCGATTCAAAGTGCTGCTCTCGTTCGCTTGGATCTCATTGGCGCTAGTACCTATAGCATACGTGCTCTTGCGACTTTTTGAGTCCCGGACCGCAGGCTTTTGGGAGGATCTTGCCGATGAGAATGAGAAAAGAAAGGAGCATGGGTTGCCGGTCGAGCGTTTGAAGGACGTTCCTGCTGAAGTTAAGCGTAAACGTCCGCCCGGGTGCCTCATAGGCAGGCACGGCTGATTGCGATAGAGTGGCCGCGATGAAAATGATCACGGCAGAGGTGGTGGAGGACGAGACGAAGCAGGCGGCCGGTGGACGGCGCCTGCGCAAGGCGGAG
>JBGTGS010000154.1:0-28613 GCA_041746615.1 Opitutaceae bacterium
GCCCTGGGCCCCTCCTGATTCAATAGTTCAAGTTCACTCTCCGGGCCACGTTGTGGCCCTCAACCAACGATAGATAACCCAAAATAACATCCTTCCTCCGACCTACCCGAAAGAAATGTGCGAAACTTGACGGACACTACCGGCGAGGAAGGTTTGGAATAAGAAAGAATAAATTTGGGAGGGGTTTAAGCGGAGGGGCGAAGCTCCTTCTCTTGACCGGATTGAGTTACGCGGTCCGGGGCTGGTCCGTCGTGATGGGCAGGTCGCGGAGGCGGCCCATGTCCAGGTAGCGTTTGGCACCCAGGTCTTGCCGGCGATGTGACGGAAAGCCGGGTGCTGACCAACCGGAGCGCGGAGTTGTCGGTCGGTGAGCGCCCCGACCGCCCGGGTACGGCGTCAGATCTCGCGCCTAAAGGGTTCGAGCGGGTTGTTGGTGTAGCTAGGGGCGCCCGTGCTCGGAGGGGAAGGAAGTAGCTTGATTAAAAGACCAAGCTGAATGCCGACGCGCGTCCTTCACTGCCGGAAATCCTTGGGTTTTCACCTGTTGGGCAGCGGGGGAGTCACGAATTCGATCGCTCTCCCCGCGGTTGCTTCATCAATCGCAGCTCGTATTTGCCGAACAACGTCAGGCCGGTTCTTCGCCAGATCCTGACTTTCGTCAGGATCGATCGAGAGATCGTACAGCTCGAAAGGCCCTCCTCTTTCGCTGTAGGCTTTCCATTTCCCCATTCGCACCGCTTGCGAAAAGGTCCTCTGTTCGGGGCCGGTTGAAAACTCGAAGTAAAGGTGGGCGTGCTCCCGTTGCCCGCCTGCCCCGCGCAGGGTCGGCATCATTGAAATGCCGTCGGCCTGAAGCGGCGGGGCCCGACCCAGTAATTCAGAGAACGTAGGCATCATGTCCCAAAATGCACTGATGTGGTCGGTTGTTCGGCCAGCCTCAATAACGCCGGGCCAACGGGCCAGAAGCGGCACACGAATCCCGCCTTCATGCATGTCGCGCTTGAGGCCACGCAGATCCCCGCCGGAATTCCAAAAATCCGGGTCATGCCCGCCCTCCCGGTGCGGCCCGTTGTCACTGCTGAACATCACCAGCGTGTTGTCGGCGATTCCCAGCTCATCCAACAGGTCGAGCAGGCGGCCGACATCGCGATCCAGCACCTCCATCATGGCGGCGAACCCTGCGATCGGATTCACCACATCCGGGCAATCCTCGCCAGGCCCGGCCCCGTACCTGCCGATGAGATGATCGAATTGAGGAAAGCGCTCACGCCATTTCTGGTGAATCTCCGGAGGGGCGTGCATCGCCGCGTGGGGAATGGCCGTGGGGATATAGCAGAAGAACGGCTGCCCGCTTTTGGCATTGGTGTCGATGAAGCGAAAGGCATCGTCCATGATCAAGTCGTGAATGTAGGTACCGGCCTCGAGCGGGATTTCCACGCCATCCTTGACCATGGTGCTTGGGTAATAAGTGTGGGCGATCAACTGGTTTTTCCACCCGCTAAACGTATCGAAGCCATGAACCAGGGGATTTTCGGGGCCTTGGCGATGGGTCTCTCCGAGCCCCCACTTGCCAAAAGCTCCCGTGGCGTAGCCGGCGGCCTTGAAGATCTCGGGCAATACGGTCATCGCAGGATCGAGGGCGGCGTTTGCTTCCTGCCCAAGGTTGCCCCGGACATAGACCGTTCCGGGTTGCTGGCCCGTCATCAAAACAGCCCGCGAGGGCGTGCATACCGTATTGCCGGTATAGTGCTGGGTGAAACGCAGACCTTCAACCGCCAGCCGGTCAATATGCGGCGTGGCGAGTTTCTGCTGGCCGTAACTTGAGAGATCGCCGTAGCCCAGGTCGTCGGCGAGGATATAGATGACGTTCGGACGCTGGGCGAAAGCAAGGCCCGCAATGGCAGCGGGGATGAGGGCCCGAAAAAGTATGCGAAATAGCGAAGCTGCCCCGTGGATATTCATTTGCGGAACCATCATGCCGGTTGAAGGTAAGGTCAAACCCATGCGAAACCGTGGGCCGTTCATTCAACCCGTGGCTGCCCTGGGAAGTGGGGCAGTTTGGTTTTTTAAAGCAGCGTGCGCTTGCACGTCACGGCAGGATCAAACCCGCAGTTCACGTTTCGGTAATCCCTGTCACGACCGCTGCCCTGACATCAGGTCACTTGTCTCTTGTCGTGATCTCCTGACGATCCAGAACGTCGCGGATACGCTTCAACAAGGTTTCGGATGTATACGGCTTGGGCAGAAAATCCTGCACACCGGCCCGCGAGGCCTTGGCGACATTTTCGCTGACGTTGAGCCCGCTGGCCGCGATGATCTTCACGCCCGGGTGGATGCGCATGAGAACCCGGATGAGTGCCTCACCATCCATGACGGGCATCATCATGTCGGTGATCACGACGGCAACCTGCTGCCCTTGTTTCGCATAAAGTGCGACGGCCTCGGCTCCGTCGCTCGCGGTGATCACACGGTAACCGAAGGTTTCGAGGGTCTGCTGGGTGATGTCACGGATGGAGAATTCGTCGTCGACGATCAGGACAAGCTCATTGCATCCCCGGGGGAGTTCGCCCGGTCCCGTTTCCTGAAGAGGGACGGGGCTGAGAGCCGGCTCCGCCGGCAGATGGACCTTGAAGGTCGTGCCGTGGCCGACCTCGCTCTCAATGCCCAGAAACCCTCCGTGGCTTTTGACGATGGTATGCACCGTGGCGAGTCCGATGCCGGTGCCCTTGCCGGGTTCCTTCGTGGTGTAAAATGGCTCGAAGATCCGCTCGCATACATCCGGGGGGATGCCCTCGCCGGTGTCGGTCACCTGCAGCAGCACATGAGGTCCTGCCTTGGCTTCCTGGCTGGTGCCGGCAAACTGCTCGTCAATCGTGATGTTGACCGCGGTCAGCGTGAGCAGGCCGCCGTGAGGCATGGCATCGCGTGCATTCACGGCGAGGTTGAGAAGCACCTGGTGGATCTGGGTGGGATCACCGGTGATGGTCCAGAGATCATCGGGCACATCCGCGACAATCCGAATGTTGTGGGGGAACGTACCGCTGATGATGCCTTCAAGATCATCGATCAACGGTCGCAGACGCACGGCGACCCGCTGGCCGTCGAGTCCCCGGGCGAAAGCCAGAACCTGACGCACGAGGTCGGCTCCGCGGCGGCTGCTGACCTGGATGATGTTGAGTATCTTGGTGCGCCGCGGGTCGATGGACGGCTCCATCTTGAGCAGCTCGATCGACATCATGATGGGGGTGAGCACGTTGTTGAGATCGTGAGCAATGCCGCCGGCCAGGGTTCCGATGCTTTCCATGCGCTGGGCCCGCAGGTGTTGAACCTCCATCTTTTTCTGCTCGGTGAGGTCTCGCATTCCCCCCACCATCCGGATGCCCCGCCCGGAATCGTCCCGCAGGATGTAACCCCGGTCCTGTACGAAGGCATGGCTGCCGTCCTTCCGCTGAAAACGGTATTCCGCCCCCCAGGCTTTCGCCCCGCTGTCGATCGCGTGCTGCATACTCTCCACGACGCGGTCACGCTCGTCGGGATGAATACGGCCGGTCCACGACTCCACGCTGGGCTCGATCTCACCCGCCTCGAACCCGAAGGTGGTAAGGAAGCCGTCATTCCACCAAAGTGTGCCGGCGAGGAGGTTCCAGTCCCAGACCACGTCACTCACCGCCCGTGCGACAAACTTGAAGCGTTCCTCGCTTTCACGCAGCGCCGTCACCGCCCGCGCGCGGGCGGAGATGTCCCGGGCGATCACCTGCATTTCCTTGCGACCGAGCAGGTCGAACGCCACGGCATTCACCTCGACGTCGACCAGCGTGCCGTCAAGCCGGACGAATTTCATCTCGGCCGGGGGCAGGAGTTCATTGTCGAAGTGCCGTCGCTGGCGCTCGCTGACGAGCCGGTGATAGTCGGCATGGGCCACCGTTTCGGCGGGCCGGCCGAGCAGTTCGACCGGCCCGCTCGCCCCCATCAGGTGGCAGAAAGCCTGGTTGACGAGGGTGATTATCCCGTCGACATGAACGAAGTTCGCATCGGGGGAGAGCATGAGGAGTTTCCGGTAGCGCTCCTCGCTGAGACGGGGCGACTCGTTGGACGGCAATTCGCCGAAGCCGGATCGCGAACCCGGCCGTCTCCCTTTTTCATTCGATTTGGGACGATCAGGTTCGGGAATCTTGGATTTGGGCATGAGCAGCGGCAGGCGTAACGGCGCGCTGCTGCCACCATGCTGGCCGCGGATCTTGCGGAAGCGATGTTTATCGCATCCGGGTCAAGGCGCAGCGGCGGCGACGAACGTGCGATCCTTTTCGGTCTTGAGGCGCAGTTGGCCACAGGCGGCGTCGATGTCATGGCCCTTTTCGCGGCGAAGCGTCACGGAGATGCGGGCGTTGCGAAGGATGTCGGCGAAGCGCTCTTGGCGGGTGATGCTGGGGCGCTTCCACGGCAGGCCCTCGACGGTGTTGTAGGGGATGAGATTTACGTGGGCATGAAGATCCAGGGCGATGTCGCGCAGCTTCTCCGCCTGGATCAGGGAGTCGTTGACCTCCTCGATGAGGATGAATTCCAGGGTGACCATGCGGCCGTGCTTGTCGGAGAACGCCTTGACCGCCGGCAGCAGCTTCGCGAGCGGCCAGGCCTTGTTGACCGGCATGATTTTTTCCCGGACCTCGTCGGTCGCACCGTGCAGGGAGATGGCGAGGCGGATGCCGAGGGGTTCGTCGGCAAGTTTGAGGATCTTGGGGACGAGTCCGCTCGTGGAAAGGGTGATGCGGCGGGCACCGAAGCCGAGGCCCCAGTCGGCGTTGACGATGGTGAGGGCACGGATGATGGCGTCGTAGTTGGCGAGGGGTTCGCCCATGCCCATGACGACGATGTTGTCGAAAGAAGCGAGTTCCTGGCGGGCGCGCGGGGTGCGGGCGTCCTCGCGGTAGCAGACCTGGAGAAGCTGGGCGACGATCTCGCCGGCATTGAGGTCGCGTTTGAGTCCTTCGAGACCGGAGGCGCAGAACACGCAGCCCATGGCGCAGCCGACCTGCGTGGAGATGCAGATGGTCTTGCGGGAATGGTCGAGGCCGACGCCCTCCTGGGGGGCGCGGATGATGACGGTTTCGATGAGGGAGTGGTCGCCGAGTTCGAGCAGGAGCTTGTCGGTGATGTCGTGGGACTGCCTGCCCAGCACGAGGGAGACGGGCATGAGTTCGAACGTGGCATCGAGCCAGGCGCGGAGGGATTTGGAGAGGTTGGTCATCCCGTCCCAGGAGCGGGCGCGCTTTTTGTAGACCCAATCGAGAATCTGCTTCGCGCGGAAAGCCGGTTCACCCTGTTCCGCCAGCCGGGCGGTGAGCGAATCGAGGGTTTCCCCGGTGAGGGGCGGTTTGGCGGGCGTGAACTTCATGATTGGCGCAAGGGGTAGTTGGCCACAAAAAGGCGCGGAAGGACACTAAAGAAAACAACCCTGCGTGAAGCTCCTGCATCGTCATATCCTCTGGAATGTCCTCGCCACCTGCGCAGTGGCGGTGGGGCTGTTCGCGTTCGTGTTGATTCTGGGAAATGCGTTGAAGGATCTGTTGAGCCTGGCCCTGGCGGGGCAACTGGAGCCGGAGGCGGTGGTCAGGCTGCTGTTGCTGCTCGTCCCGTATGTGGCGGCCTACGCGCTGCCGATGGGAGTGCTCACCGGTGTGCTGCTGGTGTTGGGCCGCATGTCGGCGCAGCACGAGATCACCGCCATGCGTGCGGCGGGTCTCAGCCTGGGTTTCATAGCCCGGCCGATCCTGCTGCTGGGGGTGCTGGGAGTGCTCTTGTCGCTGAGCATCAATTTCTATTACATGCCGGTCGCCCGCGCGGCCTATCGCCAGACGCTGGTGGATTCCCTGCGCAAAGATCCGCTCAATCTGATCGTGCCCCGGACCTTTGTGCGGGATTTCCTCGATTCCAAGGTGATGATATGGGTCGGTGAAAAAGAGGGCACGGTGTTGCGTGATGTCTGGATCTGGCGGCTCGATGACGCCAAGCGCGTACAGACCTTTGCGCGGGCCCAGTCGGGACGAGTGGATTACGATGAGGCGGAGAACAAATTCGTTCTGACGTTGAGCCGGGTTTCGGCGGAAACGCGCGACGATAAAGATCCGGAAAATTTCTCCGAGCCGCTGAACACGGCGGTGTTCGAGGAGGTGCCGATTGAACTGAAGCTCGACCAGCTCTTCGGCCGACCGTCGCCGCGCAAGCGACTCGGTGACATGACGCTGGGGCAACTGGTGGCTGAAAGGCAGCAGCTTGGTGGTGAAGGGCAGGAGAACGCACGGCTGCAAGTGTCAATCGCTATGCATGAAAAAGCATCCAGTGCCTTTGCGGTGCTGGCGTTCGCGGTACTGGGTATACCCCTGGGCATACGGGTGTCCCGTCAGGAGACCTCGGCGAACCTGGGGGTGGCGCTGGGTCTGGTCCTGGTTTATTATTTCCTGAACGTCATTGCCAGCTGGCTGGAGGGATACCCGGCGTTTCATCCCGACCTGCTGCTCTGGCTGCCCACGGTGTTGTTCCTCGGCCTCGGAGCCTGGCTCTTTCGGAGGAGCGGAACCACGTAACCTGCGGCTGCGGCCGCGGGTAAATCCCAAAATTTCAAAACGCCAAATCCCAAACAAACCTCCAAATCCCAAGGCTGCCCCTTTGGGATTTGGAGGTTGGAGTTTGGGATTTGCGGCGTTAGCCGCCGTTTGAGCGGTTGACTGCGCTGACAACGGCCTTGATGGAGGCGAGCTCGATGTTGGTGTCGACGCCGGCACCGAAGTAAGTGCGGCCGCTGGCCGCCTTGATCTGGATGTAGGAGGCGGCGAGGGTGTCGGCACCGGTGCCGATCGAGTGTTCGGAGTAGTTGAGCAGTTCGAATTTGGGCAGGCCGGCCTCACCGAGGGCCCGGACGAACGCGTCGATCGGTCCGTTGCCCTTGGCGGTGTAAGTCCGGGAATTTCCGTTGATGGTAATGGCGGCTTCGCAGGTCACCCGGCTGTCGCGTTCGACGGTGCGGAAGTGGTCGATGCGAAGGGGCGTGGTCCGATCGAGGTATTCCCTGCGAAATACCTCATGGATCTCGGTGGGGGTGAGCTCGGTGCCCTTGGTGTCAGCAAGGTCGTTGATGATCGGGCCGATCTCCTTGTGCATCAGCTTGGGCAGCTGATAGCCGAACTCGTGTTCGAGCACGTAGGCCACGCCGCCCTTGCCGGATTGCGAGTTGATGCGGATGATGGCCTTGTAGTTGCGACCAATGTCGGCCGGATCGATGGGAATGTAGAGCACGTCCCAGGGCTGCCCGGGCTGCTGTTGGTCCCAGCTCTTCTTGATGGCGTCCTGATGGGATCCGCTGAAGGCCGTGAACACGAGTTCACCCGCGTAGGGATGACGGGGATGCACCTCCATGCGCGTGCAGCGTTCATAAACCTCGCGGATGGTGTTGATGTCGCTGAAATCAAGGCGCGGGTCGATGCCCTGAGTTTGCAGGTTCAGGGCGACGACGGCGAGGTCGAGGTTGCCGGTGCGCTCACCGTTGCCAAAGAGGGTGCCTTCGACCCGGTCGGCACCGGCGAGCAGGGCCAGTTCAGTGGCGGCGATGCCGGTGCCGCGGTCGTTGTGGGTGTGCAACGAGACCAAGGTGGCATTGCGGCGCGTGAGTTGGTTGCACATCCACTCGATCTGGTCGGCGTGGACGTTGGGTGTGGTGTACTCGACGGTGGCCGGCAGGTTGAGGATGATGGGGTTCCGGGGGGTGGGCTGACAGACGTCGGTGACGGCCTCGCAGATCTCCAAGGCGAAATCGAGCTCGGTGCTGGTGAAGCTCTCCGGCGAGTACTCCAGGCGCAGGTTCATGCCGGCGTCGACCAAGGGCTTGGCGTGACGCTTGAGCAGGCTGACCGCATCAGTGGCAATCTGTTTGATGGCGGACCGGTCTGCGTTGAAGACGTACTTTCGCTGGGCGGGCGAAGTGGAGTTGTAGAGATGGAAGATGACGTTCTTCGCGCCGCGCAGTGCCTCGAGCGAGCGTGTGATCAAGTCCTCGCGACATTGGCAGAGGATCTGGATGGAGACGTCGTCGGGGATGCGGTTTTCCTCGATGAGCCGGCGGCAGAAATCGAATTCGGTCTGGGAGGCGGAAGGGAAGCCAACCTCGATTTCCTTGAAGCCTATTTTCAACAACAGGTCAAAGTACTCGAGTTTCTCAGCCACACTCATGGGTTGGGACAGGGCCTGGTTGCCATCCCGCAAGTCCACACTGCACCAGATGGGAGCCTCGGTGTGAACGCGATTGGGCCATTTCCTATCCGACAGGGGGACGGGCGGGAAAGGCCGGTACTTGCTTATTTTTGAAGACATTGATGAATATAAATATAGGGTGCAATTGGAACGTGAAACGCCTCCGGCCCAAGGTGGGCGGACGGACTTGCTGGTCAGGCGGACGCACGACCGGGCCCCACACGGGCTCCCTCGGGATCGTGCGTCTAAGTAAGTCGAAGCGCCTGGGAGTGGTTCCTCATGGCAAGGGGTTGTTATTAGCGTGTGGGAGGCGGTGAAGTCAAGGCACCCTTATGGTGTAACCCCATCGGAACATCAACGTCTTGCTCTTCGTGTATGACGCCATTTCCATCGCCCCATGTCATCGGTTGACAACGAGACGTTCGACTTGGCGGGTTGCCTCGAACGTGTCCGGTTGCGCGACCAGCAGGCGGCACGGGAGCTCGTTGACCATCTCCACCCCATGGTCATGCGAATCGTTCGGGCCCGGCTTCCGCGACGTGTTGCCGAGGAGGATCTTGCACAGGAAATCTTCCTCAAGATGTTCACCCGGCTTGAGCAGTACCGAGGGAATGTCCCGTTTTCCCACTGGGTGTCACGGATCTCCGTCACGACCTGCATTGATCATCTCCGCTCCCAGCAGCGCCGGCCCGAATTCCGCTGGGCCGATCTCTCGGACAAGGAGGCCGATCTTCTCGATGCCGTCCTCACCAATGAGAGTGATAAGGCCCCGGATGACGCCCTCGCGGCCCATGAACTCGTGCACAAGCTTCTGGATCAGCTCAAACCGGAGGACCGCATGGTCATCCAACTCCTCGATCTCGAACAGAAAACCATCGCAGAAATCAGTGTCCTCACAGGCTGGAATACTTCGCTCATCAAAGTCCGTGCCTTTCGGGCGAGACGGAAATTGCAAAAACTCTTTGCCGACTTAAGGAAAAAGGAACGCTCATGAATCCCTATCACCAAGCTTGGAAGCGTCTCACTGCCGCAGCCCGCGGCGTGCCGGCTGATCCCCGGGATCTATCAGCACCCCACGGTTTTGCGACCCGGGTGGTCGCGTTGGCGTTTGCCAGGACGGCGGAGCGCCCACTGGCGGTCTTCTTCGAGCGGATCTCCCTGCGAGCCCTGATCGTAGCCGCACTCATTGCCATCGCCAGCGTCGCGGCGAACATCACTCCGATCATGAACGCGATTGAGGAGGATGTCTTTGCCTTGCAGGATCCGGTGATTGAAATGCTGGCCCTGGGGCTGCCGTCACAATGAGCAAATCCTGGAAAGTCGTCCTGAGCTTTGCCTGCATCTTTCTGGCGGGAGCTGTGGCCGGTGGATTCACATCCCTCCGGTTCCAGAAGTCATTTGTTGAAAACCGGGTGCGTTCCGAGCAATTCGCCTTCGTCCAGATGAAGCGACTGACCGAGGCGCTCAGCTTGACCGAGGATCAGGTGGTGAAGATCAAGCCGGTGGTTGAGACCACCGGTGATGAACTCAAACGGCTGCGTCGGGACACCGCTGCGGCCTTTCAACGCATGGAGGCCGGTATTCTCAGTGAGTTGACTGGCGAACAGCAGGCGACATTCGAGGAGATGCAGCGCCGTTTCCGGGAGAGGGTCCGTTCAGGAGGGTCATCCAGCCGCGATCATGAGCGCGGCGCGCACGACAAGCACCGATCCGACCCAACGGAGGCGCAGACCGGTTCACCACCGGAACGCAATTGAACCGGTTGGTGCCTGCCGTTCAGCGTCATGGCAGGTTGAACAATCCCGGCGGCTGGGTGTCTTTCCCTGATTAGTGAAAACCATGATGGCCGGTGCCTATGTGATGTATTTCGCCTATGACGCGACCATGGGCAGGGACTCATTGAAGTCGCTTTGCCCCGGAGCTGAATGGCTCGGGGTGGCGAAACTTGAAGGGCATGACCTGTGCATCGCGATGCGTGGCGGATTGAATGTCATGCCCGCGGTCGATTCGGTCGTCCTCGGAGCCCTGTGGATGCTGCCGGCATCGACTTTGGAGGCTCTTGAGGATCATCATGGCGTCGGGGCAGGATTGACCCGTCGGATCACATCGAGGGTGGTTACCCCCGGGGGGCCGCGAGCCGAAGCGATGATGTACGTGGCCCCGGCCACCTCATCAGAACCGGGTTCAACCGTCAGGGGGAAGTGGGATGCCGTGCTGGCGGCGGGGGTCGAAATCGGTCTTCCGGCCTGGTATATCGAACAAATGAGTTCATTGGTTGGGTCTGGTGGGAATAAAGCGGGTCTGCCGGATGAAAAAACAAGTTGAACTGAGGAAGTCGGCTCCCACTGTCCATATTGGCCAGGTGCCATGCATGGGCAGGCGCGTGAACTCCGCCAGGACCGGAAGGTAGCAACGGCAACGACGTTCTCCCAGTGCCGTGGAGTGCCTGGCCACTTCTTTTCAAAAGCTGGAGGGCTGAAGGGCTGAACGACCCGATCCTTCACCGGGGCCTAAAACTTCGCTGGATATTTCAGCCTTTCAGCCATTCAGTCCTTCAGCCTTTCTTACCTGATGTCCGGCACGTACCAAGTCATTGCCCGCAAGTGGCGCCCCCAGACCTTCGATGACGTGGTCGGGCAGGACCACGTGGTCCGGACCCTGAGAAATGCCATCACGCGTCAACGAATCGCCCACGCCTATCTGTTCGTGGGGCCGCGCGGTACCGGCAAGACCTCGACGGCGCGCATTTTTGCCAAGGCCCTCAACTGCACCGATGGACCCAACGCCGACTTTGATCCGGCTGATCCGGCCTGCGTGGCGATAGCCGAAGGCAGTCATCTTGACGTGATGGAGATCGACGGGGCCTCGAACAATGGCGTCGAGCAGGTGCGCGAGCTTAGGGACACCGTGCAATACGCGCCCGCCCAGGGCAAATTCAAGGTCTACATCATCGACGAGGTTCACATGCTCTCGACGGCGGCGTTCAACGCCTTGCTCAAAACCCTGGAGGAGCCCCCGGCGCACGTGAAGTTTGTCTTTGCGACCACCGACCCGCAAAAGGTCCTGCCGACGATCGTTTCCCGCTGCCAGCGATTCGATCTGAAGCCGATCCCACCCGCCCTCATCATCGAGCGGCTGAGCCGGATCGCCGCTGCGGAAAAGATCAAGATCAGCGACGGGGCTCTCCAATGCATCGCCCGGATGGCTGATGGCGGCATGCGTGATGCCCAGTCGATCATGGATCAGATGATCTCTTTCTGCGGAGCCGATATTGGCGAGCCTGACGTGCTTGATGTTTATGGTCTGGTGGCCGCCGACAAGATCGCTGAGCTCGCGGGCACGTTGGCCACCGGGAATCATCGCCGGATGATCGCGGTGGTGGACGAGTGTGACGCGGCGGGCCGGGATTTGGTTCGTCTGCTCATCGACCTGCAGGCTCTGATCCGCGAAGCGTTGCTTGATGCGATTGCCGGTGGCGGACAAAGCACTTTGCTCGGTGAGGCGTCCCTGACCACCGAGCAGCTGACACGCATGCTGGATGCCCTGCGCGAGGGGGAGAGCACGGTGAAGCTGGGCCTGGCCGAGAAAATCAACTTCGAGGTCACTTTGCTCAAGGCGGTTGAAGCCAGTCGGGCGCGTGCGATCGACAGCCTTATCAAGGAATTGTCGGCCCTGGCCGACGAGGTGCCCGCTGAGGTGGGGGCGACCGGAAACGGCTCAAAAAAAAACGACTGATCGCGGGGTTGTCGGCCCGGTTGGAGGCCACGGCGACCCGCGCGGTGGCTGAAACCACGACGACTATCACGGATGACGTCCGGCCGGAGGAGCCGGGAGTGCCCGATGACGGGGCGCCCCATGATGATGCCGATGAGGTGGCGATGATCGGCGAATTGCGTGCACGTGGAGAAACGGGATTCAGTCGCCCGCCACCTTCGGAGTCGGAGGATTCGGAGGCGAAAACGGCCCTGCCAGCCCTTGATGAGCTGGTATCCCGTGTGCCCGCCGAAGTGCGTGAGTTGCTGGATGAGCTGTTCCGCGCGCGCTTCACCGCGGTGCGCAGGATGCCGGCTCGGGCATTGAAGCAGCCGGGGATGGATTGACGCGTTTATTCCACCCAGTTTGCACCCACATCGCGAAGGCCGGCGACGCTGCCCGGGTAGACGTAGGCCTGCACCGTTTCTCCGGAATATGGAGCCTGCAGAAGAATGGGTTCCCGGGAGTATAGCCCGGAATCGGTCCCCTCAAAGCGATCCAGCCGGGCGAGAGTCGTGGGATCCACCGACCAGATCTCACCGCTGACGCCCTCGCGATCCCCGGGCCAAGGTACGAGTCCGGGATAGCCGCCGACATCGAACAGGCGGTAGCCGGGCAAGGTGCGGGCCTCCGCCACGAAGCGCTGACCGGCCAATTCGCCGTGGTTCGAGCAGCCGCGCTTCAGGGTGCCGTAAACAAAAATCAGGATCATGCCTCGGAGCCCTCAATCGGACCGGTCGGGATCTCGACAACCACCGCCGTGGTGTTGTCTCGGCCGGAAGTGGCCACTGCCTCCTCCACCAACCGCCGGGCGGTGGTATGACCGGGGTCCGCCGATGCTGGCGTCCGGATGATCTCCTCCAACTGGCGGTCCCACAATCCATCGATGAGCCCGTCCGAGCAGATCAAAAATCGGTCGCCCGGACGATGACCGACGGCACCGATCTGCGGATCGACGAATTGATGGCCGGCGCCGAGGGCCTGTTGGAGGGAGTTGCGCCCGGGATGGGTTCGCAGCTCACGTTCGTTCAGGCGCCCTTGCCGTCGCAACCAGCCAACATGGCTGTGATCGTGGGTGAGCTGGGTAAGACCTCCTTCCTTCGGTAGGTAATAAATACGGCTGTCGCCCACATGTCCAAAATACATCCATTCAGGGGTGAACCAAGCCAGGCTCAAGGTGGTGCCCATGCCGGCGCATTCCTCATAGGATCGCCCGAGCTTCATCAAATCCTCATGGATGGCTGAGAAAAGTTCGGCCAGGATATCCTGGAAACCGCTGGTCATGCCGGAGGCAGCCATGCGGAAACCCCTTGGCATCAGCTTGGTGATGAGATCAGCCGCAATGCGGCTGGCGAATTCCCCTGACTTGGCACCGCCCATCCCATCGCTCACAGCGAAGACAAAATCATAGCCATCGAGGGAAGCATTTCCGGTTTTGCCCAGGTAACGCAGGTCGTGGCCGTTGAAGGTCAGGGCCAGGAAGGTGTCCTCATTGTTGGCACGGATGCGGCCACGATCGGTCAGGCCGGACCATTGCAGCTGCCGGGAAGGGGTGGCTTCAGCGGGGGATTCAGACATGGGTCAGGTGGCGGTTTGACTCGGTAGCAGCCCGCGGCCGTCCTCGAGCAGGGTGGCGAATTCGAAATCAATGATGCAGAACCGGCCGTCGGACACCCGGTAGGTGATGTTGCGCAAAAACCGGTCCTCGTGGCGCACGCCGAAGGCCTCGAGTTCGGCATAAATGGTTTTCATGCGCTCCTCGTTCAGATGGTCGACCCGGGTGCCGCAGTTGGTGGTTACGATTTTCAGCTGTTCGGGTTCCACCTCAAGAAGGCGGGGAACGAAGTCGCACCCTTGGGCCTCCAGGTGGCGCAGGATGCGAACTTCGTTCTCGAACCGCTCCTTGGCGATGTGTCCGCGAAAGGTTTTGTGAACCCGGCCGTCGTAGCCGATCCGGACCAAGGCGCGGGCGGTGTCTTTGACTTCATGCATGAAATTCGGTGCGCACCCTCAGCATGGGAAAGCCGGCTGGCAAGCGGGGTTTATGCAAAACGGCCACACTTCCAGTAGTTGCCAGAAAAAATTTTCATCATTCGCGAGGTTCATATTGCCTCTGGCATATAAGGTGCTCTCTCTCAACGGCAGGTTTAAGTCTGTGATCCACAGCATCGAAAACCAACCCAGCGATCACCGCCAAACCCTCCATCCACACTACCACCCATGGCCAAATACAAATTGGAATACATCTGGCTCGACGGCTACACTCCGCTCGCCGGCCTTCGCAGCAAGACTCAGATCAAGGAATATGCCAGCTTCCCCAAGCTCGAAGAACTGCCCAACTGGGGGTTTGACGGCAGCTCGACGATGCAGGCTGAGGGTAAGAGTTCGGACTGCATCCTGTTGCCCGTTGCAGTTTTCCCCGATGTCACCCGCAAGAACGGCGTGCTGGTGATGTGCGAGGTCATGATGCCGGATGGCAAGACCCCGCATCCAAGCAACTCGCGTGCAACCATTCCGGATGATCCGGAAACCTGGTTCGGCTTCGAGCAGGAATACTTTCTTTATCAGGACGGGGCTCCTCTTGGGTTTCCCCCGGGCGGTTTCCCCGGTCCCCAAGGGCCGTATTATACGGGTGTGGGCTACAAGAACATCGGTGATGTCGCCCGTGAAATCGTCGAGAAGCACATCGACATCTGTCTTGATGCCGGGATCAACCTCGAGGGTGTGAACGCCGAGGTGGCGAAGGGGCAGTGGGAGTTCCAAATCTTCGGCAAGGGCTCCAAGCGCGCCGCCGACCAGATGTGGGGTGCCCGCTACATTCTGGCCCGCCTGGGTGAAGAGTACGGCGTGGACATTGAATGGCAGTGCAAGCCGATCCGCGGGCCCTTCAGCCAGCCCCTCGACTGGAATGGCTCGGGCATGCATGCGAATTTCTCGACCAAGCACATGCGCGAGGTCGGGGGCAAACCGTACTTCGAAAAGCTCATGGCCGCCTTCAACAAGCACATGGACGAGCACATTGCCGTCTACGGTCCGGACAACCATCTGCGTCTCACCGGCCTGCACGAGACCCAGTCGATCGACAAGTTCACCTACGGTCTGGCCGACCGCGGTTCCTCGATTCGCATCCCGCATGCCTTCGTCAACAACGACTACAAGGGCTATCTCGAGGATCGCCGGCCGAATTCCGCGGCCGATCCGTACCTGGTTGCCGGCCGGATCATCAAGACGATCCAGACGGTGCCGACCACCTGAGCGGGTTTCCGGTTCCACGTTAATATTCCAAAGCGGCGCCTCCTTCGAGGGGCGCCGCTTTTTTTGCTGTCCTGCCAGGGCCCGGATGGCCACCGTGTGCTGGCGTGCACAGCCCGGAAAGCCCAGAGCCTTCGCCGAGTCCGGCGCCAGCAGTTTTGCTGGACTGGGTCGTGGCCATCCTGCTCGCCGCGAATCTGGCCTGGACGACACTTTGTCTGGGCGGATACCGGCCGGAGACGATGGTGTGGTCGTTTCCATTGACGGGTGGAATTTTGGTTCTGCTGCTGGCCCGACGGGTTTGGCTGCGCACCACGCCTCCCCTGCATCCGGCGGGCTGGTACCTCCTGCCGTTCTTGATTTATGCGGCCTGTAATGTCTGGCAGATCAGCCCGGTGCGTTGGTTGGGTTGGGCCGACTGGCTGGGTTGGGGTGGACTGGCCGCCACCTTCTGGATTTCCCTCAATGGCCTGGGGGCGCGGGGACCGAGGCGATTGGTACATGGCACGGTGGTTGTTGTCGGGGTGGTGGCAATGGTCATGGGGATTTATCAGCGCTTTGTTGATGCGGACTGGCTCATGCTCGGTCGTACCCAATCGCAATATTTTCATGGGCGGGCCAGCGGGCCATTTGGGATCCCGAACAGCCTGGCGGCATTGTTGCTGTTGCTGTTGCCCACGGCCCTGGCGGTGGCGGTGCTGGGCAAACGAATGCGCCCGACCTATCGCCTCGTGGCCGCTTGGCTGGCGGTGGTTTACCTTGCGGGGTTGGCGCTCACGCTGAGCCGAGGCGCTCTGTTGTCCCTGGCTGTTGCCCTGGCGGTCTGGCCTCTGCTGACTCCTGGCCGGCGCTGGCAATGGAAAGCAGGGATGGTGGCCGTGGTGGCGGGGGTGGGTCTGCTTTTGGGGTTTGGCTTGTACCAAGGTGTGCCTGGCGCGAAGGATCGCTTCGATCGTTTGGTGGATGATGCCGGGGAAACCACACGGCCGGCGATGTGGCTGGGAGCGTGGCAGCTCTTCAAGGACGAGCCGCTGACCGGAACCGGTGGTGGGAGTTACAATATTCTTTTTGAGCGGCATCGGCCCGTACACTTTCGCGATGAACCCCAGTGGGCGCACAATGATTATCTGAACACCCTCAGTGATTACGGCCTCGTGGGGGTTTTGCTTGGGTTTGGTGGGGGCGTCATGGCTGCCGGTCTGGCCTGGCGTGCAGGAGCGTCGCGTCGTGGCACCCGGGCGATGCTGGCCCGGGCGCAGCTGATCGGCTTGTTTGCTTTTGGCCTTTCCCTTCTTTTCGACTTTCATCTGAAAATCCCCGCCCTGGCCATGATCGTGGCGGTTTGCGCCGCCGACTGGATTCGGCGATTGCAACCTTTAGGCGCGCCCGTTCCCCCCACGATGTTCCATCGGATGATGGCAGGAGTAGGTGCGGGAGTGGTGCTGGCCCTGACCCTGGGTCTGGCGCTGCCCCATTACCGGGCGGAAGCCCTTCGTTATGGGGAACGGCGTGCGATCGACGGTCTGGCCCAGCGCATGTCCAGTCTGGAGGAAGAGCGGGAGGTGTTGATTCGCGCGCGGGAGGCTTTTGCCCGCGCGGTCACTGTGAATCCGGCGAACGCGCAGGCTTGGTCTGATCTTGCTTATGCCCATGCGCTGTGGGCGCGCCACGACCCTGCGGCAACCGGGAGTCTGGGCGGTGAGTCGGAGCAGGCGGCGCGACGTGCGTTGGCACTCTCCGGAGTGGTGCCGGAATTCTGGTGTCGCCTCGGCGTTGCCCTCGACATGCAGGGCCGGTGGGCGGAGGCGGGGTTGGCTTTTGGTCAGGCACTCGAACTCGCCCCTCATAGCGCCACTGCCTGGTATCATCTCGCTTATCACCTCAGCCTTTACGGGCCGACCCGGGCCTTGGCCCGGACTGCGGCGTCAACCTGTTTGCGCCTTGACCCCGGTCATCGTTCCGCCGAGGCTCTGCGACGTTTGCTGGCCGGAAATCCGTGATGCCGTCGCCTTTTTTTTCATGCATAAAAAGCTCCTGACCTGGGTTGTTATGATGGGTATGGCCGTGTTTGCGGCACAAGTTGTGCACGCACAAGGCAGCGAGCAGGGTCGCATTGTCCTTGCCCGGGTCACCGGGCAGGTGACCCTGACCAACAAGGCGGACTCCACCACGCGGACTGCCGTCAACAACGAGCAGATTGTCGCAGGGTACATTGTCACCACGGCTGCGGATGCCAGCGTCGTCCTGGTTTTTTCCAACGGCTCCACCGTCAATTTGCGCGAGGACTCAGTCCTTGATATTGAAACTTTCATGCAGGATCCCTTTGCCGATGATTTCCGGATCGCGGAGGCCACCGCCGAGCCAAGCACCTCGACCACTCGTTTGAATCTCAATCGCGGTGAGATCATCGGCAACGTCAAGACCCTGAATTCCGCCGGTGGCTCGAGTTTCACCGTACAGACTCCTGTCGGTGCGGCTGGCATCCGTGGCACCACGTTCCGCATTGTTTTCCGCCCCGATGGCACCGGTCGGGCATTCTTCTCGCTGACGACCGTCGAGGGCAATGTCGTCCTGACCCAGGGCACTGTTGAAATTCCGGTGGCGGCGATCAATGACCAGGCGGTGGAAATAGCCGTGGAAATTGACGTGCAGGTTGATCCAGCCACCGGAGCGATCACGGTTGCGACCGGTGGGCAGGCCTTCACGGTTCAGCCGGCTGCGGCAGCTTCAACCGCGGAGATCATCCAGTCGGCCCAGCAAATCGTGGATTTGGTCGCGGCGATTGCCTTTACCCCGCCAGTGCCGGCACCCACACCGCCGCCACCACCCGCGCCGCCACCTCCACGCACCACGACGGCCGACGGAGCGGACGACTGAGTCCCACTCCAAGCGCCTTTCGACTTCCTTTGGACGGCTTGGCTCCGTAAGGTTCCCGTCCGTGCTCAGGCGCAATCTTCACTTCTACGGGCGCGTCCTGTTGCTCATCCTGTTGACGGGTGTCTGGTGCTGGTTCAGCCGCAGCAGCCTGGCCACCGAAGTTGAGAACAAGCTGATCGACCTGCGCTTCCAGTATCGGGGTGAGATCGATGCTCCGGTCAATCTGGTGTATGTGGACATCGATACGGATACGATCCAGCAGTATCAGTGGCCGTGGAGTCATGAGCGCTATGCCCAGATTCTGGATGCGTTGTTCAACCATGGCAGGGTCAAGGCGGTTGGCATCGACGTGGTGTTCTCCGATCATGCCATGCCGCAGTTTGGTCTGGAGGAACAACGCGCGGGGCGCCGGCTTTTTGGACGGGCGGTGCACGCGCATCGTCACGTTGTGCTCGCGGGGAATTATGTCCCGGGTCCGGGCACCATGCAGCGAACCCGTCAGTTCCCCTTCATCTTCGATGGATTCACGAACCCGGCAACGAATGACATTCCGGAGGCCCCCGGCTTTCCGATCGTCGGGCCGAACTGGGGCACCATCGGTCTGATCGACACCTACCGCGGGGAGACGCGGGCAGCGCCCATGTTCGCCGATACCATCACGGGAACCTTTTACCCGCTGGCTCTCCAGCTGGCCCTGATGCACTGGGGCCTGGGGCCGGATGCGATCCTGCGCCATCCCGACCGCATGGAGATTCGCAGTCCCGACGGGGTGCTGGTGACCCGCATCCCGCTGCGTCGCGGACAGCTCGTCGAGGTGAACTGGTTTTCACACTGGATCTCCGAAAAGAATCCCCGGGCCAGTGTGGCCAACATTGGTGAGTACCTCACGTTGCTGGAACACGAGGATCCGGAGAAACAGGAGTTGGGACGTCAATTCTTTGCACAGTTCAATGACAGCATCGTCCTGATCGGTCCGGTCGATGTGCTCCTGCAGGATCTGGCGACCACCTCCTTTGACGACACGCCGGTGCCTCAGGTCGGGCTGCATGGCAACCTGCTGAAAACCTTTGCCTCGGGCATCTATCTCAAGCGGGTGCCGGACTGGTTGCACGATGTACTGATTTTTGTCCTGGGTCTGGCCATCTGCGCACTGGCCCTGGTGAGCGGCCAAAAATCGGTGTTTGCCAAGGTGCTGGCCATACTGGGGGTGATGGCATACGTCGCCATCGGCTTCCACTTGTTTGCTGAGTTGCATCTCATTCTCCCGTTGTTCGCCCCGGTGGGCGCCGCCCTTACCACCAGCTTTGCCGGCGTGCTCTGGCAGGTGATCGAGGAGCAGCGGCAAAAGGGACGGATCAAGGGCATGTTCGGCACCTATGTTTCTCCCCAGCTGGTCGAGCGGATGGTTGAATCCGGCGAGGACCCGCAGCTGGGCGGACACGAGACGGAGATCACCGCCTATTTCAGCGACATCCAGTCGTTCTCATCATTTTCTGAAAAGCTTCCGCCCTCCCGTTTGGTCGAGTTGATGAACGAGTACCTGACGGTTTGCACGGACATCATTCAGGAAGAGCGCGGTACACTCGACAAATACATCGGCGATGCGGTCGTGGCCATGTTCGGAGCACCCATCGCCCTGCCTGACCATGCCTATCGGGCCTGCGTCGCCTCCCAGCGGGTGCACGAGAAACTTGGCGAGTTGCGCGACCGGTGGCGCGCCGAGGGCGACCGGTGGCCGGACATCGTGGGCAAGATGCAGTCGCGCATCGGCCTAAACACGGGCAGCGCGGTCATTGGCAACATGGGCAGCCGCACGCGCTTCAACTACACCATGATGGGTGACAATGTGAATCTGGCCGCCCGCATGGAGAGCGGGGCGAAGAGCTGGGGTGCCTACACGATGGTGACGGAGACGACCAGGCAGGCCTGTGAAACCCATGGCGGTGACCGGGTGATCTTCCGTCCGCTCGGGCGGATCGTGGTGATGGGACGGTCACAGCCCGTACCCATCTTCGAAGTGGTCGGCCTGCGTGAGACGATCACGGATTCCGCCTTCGAATGTGTGGACCTTTTCACCCAGGCGCTCGAACGCTATTATGCGAAGGACTGGACGGGTGCGCGGGCCCTGCTTGAACGCAGCGCCGTACTGGAGCCCAACCAGCCAGGGGTGACCCCGGGGGTGAAGACCAACCCCTCGCTGGTATATCAGAGCATCATCACGACGTATGAACTTCATCCCCCGGCCGATGGCTGGGACGGGGTTTATGTAATGAAGGAGAAGTGATGTTGGCGGAGTCCTTCCGGACTCTCTGCGCGGGTGCAGGTTCCCCGCTTTACTTCAGGATCATTTCCTTCACTGAGCGGCCGGCGGGGATCATGGGCAGCACGTGTTCGGTGTACGGCACGATGATGTCGAGAACGTAGGGTCCGTCGTGGTCGAGCATCTCCTGAATGGCCTCGCGGAGTTCACTCTTCTTGTGGACGCGTCGGCCCTTGACGCCAAAGCCCTCGGCGATCTTGACGAAGTCGGGATAGAGGCCGCCGAGGTTATCGGGGCCGCCGACGTTCTTCTCATCGCCCAAAATGGTGTTGCCGCGGATGCTGCCGTAGAAGCGGTCCTCCCACTGCACGACCATGCCGAGGTGTTGATTGTTAAGAATCATGGCCTTGGCGGCGATCTTCTCGATGTGGCAGGTGGCCAGCTCCTGAATGTTCATCATGAACGAGCCGTCGCCGTCGATGTCGATGACCTGCCGGTCAGGGCAGGCGACCTTGGCGCCCATGGCTGCGGGGTAGCCAAAGCCCATGGCACCCAGGCCGAGTGAGCTGAGGTAACGCCGGGGTTCGTTGAAGCGGTAGAACTGGGCGGCCCACATCTGATGTTGGCCCACCCCGGTGGTGATGATCGCTTCGCCCTTCGTGAGTTCGTAAAGGACCTGGACGGCTTCCTGGGGCACGATGTGCGGACTGGCCTCGTAGCGGAAGGGATGGTCGCGCTTCCATTCCGAAATCTGCGCGTGCCACGCCGCCGTGTCGGGTGCCTTGAACTTGTGCGCGGCTGCGAGCTCGTTCAGGCGATCGAGCGCGTATTTGATGTCACTCAGGATCGGGTGGAGCACCCGCTTGTTCTTGTTGTGCTCGGAGGGATCGATGTCGATGTGGACGATGTGGGCCTCACTGGCGAATTTGCTGACATCACCGGTGATGCGGTCGTCAAAGCGCGCGCCCAGGCAGAGCACCAAATCGCTCTGATCCACGGCCCAGTTGCCGTAGGCCGACCCGTGCATGCCGAACCATTGCATGGAAAGCGGGTGCTTCTCCGGAAAAGCACCCACACCCATCAGTGTGGTGGCGACGGGGATGTTGGTCTTTTCCGCAAACGCCTTCAGGGCCTCATGGGCCCCGGAAGAAATGACGCCGCCGCCCACGTAGAACACGGGCCGCTTTGTCCCGGCAATCAGGGAGAGAACCTGCTTGAGCTGCTCGTCACTGGCTTGGGGATTCTGGCTGAGCGTGGGATTGGCGAATTCAACCGTGGCCGGGAAAACCGGGACCAGCTTCTTCTGCTGTACGTCCTTGGGAATGTCGATGACCACAGGACCGGGCCGGCCGCTGTTGGCGAGTTGGAAGGCTTCCTTGAACACGCGCGGGATATCGGCGGCATCCATCACCAGGTAGGAATGCTTCACGATCGGAAGCGTCATGCCGAAGAAGTCCGTTTCCTGGAACGCACTTTTTCCAATATACTTGGAATAAACCTGGCCGGTGATCGCCACCAGGGGGATCGAGTCCATGTAGGCATCGGCAATGGCGGAAACCAGGTTGGTGGCCCCGGGGCCGCTCGTGGCCATGCACACGCCCGCCCGGCCGGTGGCGCGGGCATAACCTTCGGCGGCGAACGAACCGCCCTGTTCGTGGCGGGGCAGAATGACCCGGATCTTGTCGGTGCGGGCCAGGGCCTGGTGAAGTTCCTGGGAGGCACCACCCGGGTATGCGAAGATGACATCGGTCCCTTCGCGGATAAGGCACTCGACGACGACGTCGGCGCCGTTCATTTCACGGCCGATTTCGGGCTTGGGAAACGAGGAGGGCGAGGTGGACGATTTCATGGCGGATGTTTCGGTTGACAGAGGGATGAGCAAAGCCGACCGGCCCGGTGGGAGGCAAGCGCGGAAACCGGGGATTTCCCGTGGATTTGGTTTGGTTTGGTCTCGATCCACGTCCAACTGTCTCCTCGTGGTGAGACTACTTTTCATTGGTGACATCGTGGGGCGTCCAGGGCGCGAGATCGTGGCGGCCAGGCTGCCGGGTTTGCGGGAGGAGCACCGCATCGACTTCGTGATCGCCAATGGCGAGAACGCGGCCGCCGGGGCGGGCATCACCGGCGCGATTGCCCGAACCCTCCTGAAGTCAGGCGTGGATGCGATCACCCTCGGGGACCATGTCTGGGACCAGCGGGGCTGGGAATCCGAGATCGGTGAGTTCGAGCGGGTTTGCCGTCCCGCCAATCTGCCGGCCGCCTGCCCGGGACGGGATCATGTGATTTTGGAAAAGGCCGGTCTGCGACTCGCGGTGGCGACGGTGTTGGGGCGGACCTTTCTGACCATGAAGGGTGATTGTCCCTTTCTCACCGCTGAAGTCCTTCTCGCCAAAACCGTGGGGGCGGGTGTCGCGGATGGACTACTGTTGGAAATACATGCCGAGGCGACTTCTGAGAAACAGGCGTTGGGCTGGCATCTCGACGGCCGCACTATCGCCGTTCTCGGCACTCATACCCATGTGCCGACTGCGGATGCGTCCGTGCTCCCTGCGGGCACGGCTTTCATGTGCGACGTGGGGATGACCGGTCCTTACGCGAGTGTGCTCGGCCGCGCGATCGAGCCGGTGGTGGCCCGCTTTTTGGACGGCATGCCGAGACGGTTCGAAATTGCCACCGATGATGTGCGGCTTTCCGCCGCGCTGGTTGAGTACGATCCTGCGGTGAAGAGGGCAACCCGCTGCGAACTTCTGGTGGTGCGCTAGCAATCTGCGACGCAGAGTGCTCAGGTCTGGGCGGCGCCGGCTTCCTCGTACACGCCGAGATGACGAAAATGCGCATAGCGGGCGTCGAGCAACTCGTCGGCCGGGAGGCCGCGAAGGTCGTTGAGGTGCTTTTGCAACGCGTACTTGAGCGCGTCGGAAGCCTGCTTCGGGTCGTGATGGGCTCCGCCGAAGGGTTCGGGAATGACCTCACTGACCACGCCAAACTTCTCCAGGGTGGGGGCATCGAGTTTGAGGGCCGAAGCCGCCTTGGGCGCGGCCGCGGAGTCCTTCCAGAGAATGGCCGCGCAGCCTTCGGGAGAGATCACTGAATAGTAGCTGTTCTCAAAGATAAGCACCCGGTCGGTGACGCCGATGCCCAAGGCACCGCCCGAGCCGCCTTCACCCACCACCACGGAAATCGAGGGGACGCGTAGCATGGCCATTTCCCTCAGGTTGACGGCAATGGCCTCGGAAACATGACGCTCCTCCGAGCCGATTCCCGGATAGGCGCCGGGTGTGTCGATGAAACAAAACACAGGTAATTTAAACTTCTCCGCCATCTTCATAAGCCGCAGGGCCTTGCGATAACCCTCGGGCTGGGGCATGCCGAAGTTGCGGGCGATCTTCTCCTTGGTCTCCCGGCCCTTTTGCTGGGCAATGATCATGACGGCATCACCATTGAAAAAGGCGGTGCCTCCGACCAGGGCCCGGTCGTCATTGAACTGACGGTCGCCGTGCAATTCGGTGAATCCCTCGCAAATCATGCCCACGTAATCCAGGGCGTAGGGCCGCTTCGGATGTCGGGCAATCTGCACCCGCTGCCAGGGGGTGAGGCTCGAATAGATTTCGCGTTGGGTCGCCTCGATCTTGCGGGTAATGCCGGCGACCTCACTGGACAGGTCGAGGTTGTTCTCAAGCGATTGCTGGCGCAGCTGATCCAGCTGTTGCGACAGGTCACGGAGGGGCTTCTCGAATTCCAATGAATAGGCGGGCTTGTCCATCTAGGGGCAGGCTAGGGAGGCGGAGGGAACGCTGTCAACGGGCGTGCTCGTGCCTGGTATTTGCGATTGCTGCCCAACCGGGTGGGGCACTTCCCCGTCCAGCCGGTGGTTCTTCACCCGGCTCCACCCAGCCCATCAGCATGGGCATCAGGGTTTTTGAGCTGATCCTTCCAGCCAAGAATCTTGGCCTGGGCTCCGAATTTCTCAGCCATGGCCTTGTCGCCCTTTTCCATCCAGATGCGTGACAGCGTGGTGTTGATGAAGAGATCATCCCCACGCAGGGCGTGGGCCCGCTCGGCGGCGGCCAAGGCCTCGTCAAAGCGACGCAGCGAGAAGGTGATTTCGGCCAAGGCGTGCCAGGCCTCGAAGGATTCCGGCGCGGCGTCGGTTGCCTGACCGAGCTTGGACATCGCGGCATCGTTGTCGCCCATGGTGTAATCGAAGGTGGCGTCCTCAATCAGGGTTTGGAGTTCCTCGTCGGTCATGTGCAGCCAGTGTGTCCGGGTGGGGGACAAAAAGAAAGGACGGCCTTGTGGAGTGTCGTTAAAATCAGCAACGCGGGCGATGGTGGGAAAAATACGACCATTTCCCGTGCTCAGAGGATGAGCATGGCATCGCCGTAGCTGAAGAAACGATACTCTCGGGCCACGGCTTCGGCGTAGATCTCCTTCATCCATGCAATGCCATCGGTTGATCCCGGGGCCAGGAACGCGGCGACCAGGCAGAGCAGGGTGGAGCGGGGCTGGTGGAAATTGGTGATGAGCGCATCCACGCCTTGAAACAGGCGGGGTGGATAAATGAACAGGCCCGCCTCGGCCACGTGCGGATGCGCGCCGGGGCGGGAATGCGTGGACAGGAAATCCTCCACGGAGCGCACGGTGGTCGTCCCGACGGCGATCCGGCGTCCGGTCGGAGCGAACAAAGCCTGCTGGGTTGGCACGGGTAATTCGTAGATCTCCCGGTGAATGGCGTGGTCCTGGACCTGCTCGGTCATGATGGGTCGGAAAGTGCCGAGACCGACATGCAAGGTGACTTCCACGGTGCCGATGCCGGCACGGGAGATTTGGGCGAGCAGTTCGGGGGTGAAGTGCAACCCGGCGGTCGGTGCGGCCACGGCGACCTGGCGTGCGCGGTTGGCGTAGATGGTTTGATAGCGCTCGAGGTCGCGGCTGCGTTCCCCGGCGGGATCGGCGCGGATTATGTAAGGTGGGAGCGGTACATCACCGAGCCGGTTGGCGATGGCGGGGATGGGCTCGTCGTTGCGGGTGGCGAAGCGGACCAGGGCGGCACCATCGGCCTCCTTGGCCACGACGGTGCCTGTGAAGTCGTCAGCATGATTAAATGAGGACCCGATGGGCAGCTTCTTGCCGGGCTTGAGGAGGCACCACCAAGTCTGGTTGTCTTGAGTCGGGTCGGGCCGGAGCAGGAAGCATTCGACGGTGCCGCCGCTGGGCCGGGTGGCATGGAGGCGGGCGGGCAGGACGGCGGCGTTGTTGCGGAACAAGGTGTCTCCGGCGCGCAGGAACTGCGGAAGATCGCTGAAATGGTGATGCGAGACCGTGCGGGTGATGCGATTGACCACGAGCAGCCGGGAGGCATCCCGACGCGCAGCCGGAGTCTGCGCAATCAGGTGCGGAGGAAGGAAATAATCGAAGAGATCGGTGGACAGCGGCACAAAATGAAGCAGGAGCTAGGGGACTAAAGGAGCGAGCCTCTTTTGCATTGGAGTGCAAGCGGTGGATCCGGGGTTGACGTAGTGCCTTTTTGAGCCTTTTTGAGCATATGGCTACTACAACCCTGTTCCGCGCCCGTGTCCCTACTGCACGCCTGCGGCGTGCCGAAAAGGTTCTGGCTCGCCTCGGCATGAAGCCGGGCGACGCCTTCAATATTTTCCTCGCCCAGGTTGAGATCCGCAAGGAACTGCCTTTCAACGTGACCACTGATCCCTCACGACTCATGTCATCGGCCGAGCAAGGCAAGGCATGGGAAAAGGCCCTCGGTGAGTACTGACGCGGCCCCTGGGGAAATTTGGATTGCCGACTTTGGAATGGCCGCCAAACAGCGGCCGGTCCTTGTTCTTGCTTCGCCACTGCCAGAGGATGCCCGCGCCCTGGTCATTGCTGCTCCCCTGACTTCCCAGATCCGCGGATTCCGTGGCGAGGTCGACATCGGCAAACCCCGATGGTTGCCCAAGCAATCCGCCGTCAACGTCCAAGGCCTGGCCAGCTTTGATCATCACGCTTTGATCCGCAAACTCGGAGCCCTTCCGGCCAGTCAGCTGGACGAGGTAAAGGATGCCTTGCGCGACCTGTTAGGACTTTGATTCCAGCCCACAACAGAGCGATTTTACCCTCTGTCAGACTGGAGCCGATGGTCGGGATTGAACCGACGACCCACGCTTTACGAAAGCGTTGCTCTACCACTGAGCTACATCGGCGAACGATAGTCGGGTGAACGAGTGCGGGGTATTACGGGTTTGGGACGCGGTGCAGCAAGCAATTTCGACGACGCCACTCTGCGGCCCGGGTGCGACTTCTGGAAATATTACGGCTGAGAACCCGAGCAATCAACGTGAGGGATTTGAATGATTCTCCGCCTTGGAGACTTGCGTTTTGAGCCTCATCCTCCCTTTTAGGAGAATCGTTCCCTACCAATTTGATATGATCAAGAACACTGTCCGAAAAGTCCTTCGCTTTCTTCCGGCCATGGGAATCGCAGCCGGTTTATCCACGGCTCTCCTTGCACAGAACGAAAGGCCGGGAAAACCGATCAACGTCATCATGATCCTCTCCGATGATCTCGGATGGGTGGATACCTCGCTGCAAGATCGTACCGGCTTCTTCGAGACACCCCAATTGGAGCGGCTCGCACGGATGGGAGTAACCTTTCATCGCGGCTATTCCGCCAGTCCGCTTTGCAGCCCGACACGCGCCAGCATCATGACGGGTCAAAACCCGGCGCGCCTGGGGATAACCGCTCCCCGCGGCCACACCGCCGAAGGTCAGACGACAGAGGTGAGCATTCGAGGCAGGGCGTCGCCGGACCTCCCCTCCATAGGGACAACGTCAGCCGGTGTTCTCGACAACTCCCTCCCGACCCTGGCCAAACAGGTCAAGGCGGCCGGGTACGCCACCGGACATTTCGGCAAATGGCATCTGGGCATGCCGCCGTATTCGCCTTTGGAACACGGTTTCGATGTGGACATCCCCCACCACCCTGGACCCTCCCCGGCCGGTAATTTTGTCGCTCCTTGGTTGTTTGCCCATATCGAACCGAATTATCCCAATGAGCACATCGAAGACCGCATGGCCGAAGAGGCGGTGGCCTGGATGGAGCAGCAGGTGAAGGAGGAGAAACCATTCTACATGCACTACTGGCAGTTTTCCGTGCATGCTCCCTTTGATGCAAAGGAGGAACTGATCGAAAAGTACCGTGTGAAGGCAAATGGAGACCATTCGAAATCCCCCACCTACGGGGCCATGGTCGAGAGTATGGATGACTCGGTTGGCACCCTCCTGGACGCGGTTGAACGTCTCGGCATCGCCGGGAATACCGCCATTATCTTCACTTCGGACAATGGCGGAAATCAATACAACGGCATCACCGAGACGGACGTTCATGGTAACACGTATGTCGCCTGGCCCACCACGAACGGCCCGTTGCGCGGCGGCAAAGCCACCATGTGGGAGGGTGGGGTGCGCGTGCCCACTTTCGTCACCTGGCCCGGTGTCACCCCGGCGGGAACCCAGAGCAACGCGCTCATCCAAACCACCGATCTTTATCCGACCATTCTCAGCCTGCTGAACATCCCGCTGCCGGATAATCATCCGCTTGACGGGGTGGATTTCAGTCCCGCCTTGCGCGGGGAGCCGTGGGAGCGTCCGCAGGGCATGATCACCTTTTTCCCGCACAACCCGCCCGTTCCGGACTGGTTGCCCCCCTCCGTTTCCATCCACCACGACGACTGGAAACTCATTCGGGTCTTCTATTATGGCGACAAACCGGGGGAGCATCAGTACCTGCTCTTCAATCTGGCGAATGACTTGGGCGAGACCCGCAATCTTGCCCGTCAAAATCCCGCCCAAGTTCGCGTACTCGACCGGATGATTGAAGATTATCTGGTCGAGGCCCGTGTCCTGACCCCTGCGCGGAATCCAGATTTCAATCCGATGCGCCTTGAGCGTGACCGGATTGGCGTTCAGCCGGGTGGTCCCAAGATGTCGGATACGCGTGAGGAACGCGTCAAGCGGGTGCTCGAACAAAGGCGCCGCCGGGGATTGGACGGCTCAACCAACTAGGGGAATGAAAACCGGAGCCCTTGCAAAACTCGTCAGCCGGTACCTCCCTGCCGCCGGTCTCGCTGTACTTCTCAGTAGTTCTCTCCCTGCGGCGGAGCGCCCGAACATCATTTACATTCTGTTGGATGATCTGGGCTTTTCCGATATCGGGCCCTATGGTGGTGAGGTC
>JBGTGS010000155.1:0-5688 GCA_041746615.1 Opitutaceae bacterium
CTGACCTTGCCCCCGCAGCCCCCGCCCAAGATTCGCTACCCGGCTCCCTCAAAAGCGGTGTAGTCCCGACCTTTGGGCAGCTTGAGCCCTGAATCAACGAGTTACACCAGCGCAACTCCCCAGTAGCGGAAGTCGGGTTAAGCATCGACCAGCGCCTCGCAGAAAAGGTGTACCTCAATTTTTCGTTGTCCCACGAATCGGGCAATGCCAGGAGCCATCAGACCTTTCAAAATGGCATTGGAGGTGACCACAGCTTTATTTCGGCAGATCCGAACGCTATCATCCGCAATACCGCTCCTGCGACGGGCTTCTACGACCCGGAGGGTTTATTGAGTCTTCAAAATGCGCAGGGGCAGGTGGTGAATCCATTTGCAGGGCAGCAATACGTGGAAGGACGCTGGAGACGTCGAAGGGATGACAACGAGCAAACGTTTGCTCAGCTTACCTTGGCATGGACGCTCGAAGCAGCGCGCTGGGGACGGCACAACTTCGTAGTGGTATTGGGCCGCAGCGAAGCCGAATTCAACGGAGAGGAAATTGAACATGTCTGGGAAGGCGCGCGGTTCAACGCGAGTCCAACTGGCGCCACCAACCGGGTTGTCCTGCGCAATTACGTCACTCCTGGCGACTGGAGCACCTACCACGTCGGCGACTGGATGGAAGTCGAAGACCTCGTGTGGAATCACCCCACCCTTGGCCCGATAAGGACGGACTGGCAGCCGTCCTCCATGCGTAGCAACACCACGATTAGAGAGAACGGATTGATCGCCATTCAGAGCTACCTCTTCAACAATCGCCTTGTAACCACCTTGGGTCTGCGCAAGGACGAACAGAAAGTTACGACCCGTTTGTCGTATGCGGTCGCCGAAGGAGCCTACTTAAATTCCAACGGTATCCTGAGGATCGATGAGAACAGCCCCATAGATGTGCAGACAGGTGCGGGAACCACGGAGTCTCTGGGGGTTGTCTATCACTTTACGGACACCGTTTCAGCGTATTACAACCAGAGCAACAGCTTTGGACCCGGCAATGAGGGCTTGACCGGTACCCTTTCCGGGTGGATGAGAGAACGGGGTCTTGCTATGGATAGGCCCAACGAAATGGGAGAAGGCATGGACTACGGCCTAAAGTTCCGCTTCGCCAGGGGTAAGTACAACCTCGATATCGGTGCCTACGACACGAGTAGCGTTAATTCGAGCGGCAACTTGGGCACCAATAGCAGCGGTGCCGGCTCCATGCGGGGTTTTTGGAATGCGATCTTCACAACATTAGATGCCCCCTTCAGCGGCCCCCAGCCGGTCGATCCGGGTGACCCGGTTCCCGTTAGCGTCCCCCAGTTGTTCGATATTGATAACGAATCGGCCATTGCTGACCTGGCAGAACGTTATCCAAACTTGCGTCCCAATTTCGTCCACGTCCGTGACCTATTGGATCGTGCAAGCAGTGGCTACGAGCTTCGTTTTACCGCCAATCCGACGGATAATCTTCGTGTGCGGATAACCTATTCTTACACCGACAACGAAAAAGAGAACATTCTTTCCCGTACGCGCGCCGAGACCGAGCAGCTGTTCTTGTTTCTCGCAGATCTCCAGGCGGCGACTCCTGGCGTTAATGTGGAAAACCTGCTGGCCGCAGATCCTGAAAACCTGGGCAATGCGGATCCTGCTGCTTTGACGATTGGCGAACTACTTGAAGGTCTGGTGGATGTCATCGGCGTGAACGTCGACAATAACATCTCCAGCTACGGCATTGTGCCTCATAGGATTAATTTCCATGCAGGCTACGACTTCCAGGGGCGCCTGAGGGGATTGAACGTCGCCGGCGGCGTCAACTGGAGGGCCGCTGCCCGTATAGGCGAGTATCAGGTTGTGGATCCGGCTGATCCGGATGTCGTTATCAGCAGGATAGCGAAGTTCTCCAACGACTCGACGGACGTCAGCCTCAGCTTGCGTTACAGGACAAATATGAAGGTCTTTGGAAATGATACGAGGGCCACATTCCAGATCAGCGCGAGCAACCTGTTCAGGTCAAAGCCGGAGATTGCTGTCCGACGCTACGCTGCGACGGTAGTGGCTCCCGGCGCAGAGTTGCCCGGTAAGGGCAACCCGATTTCCACCTTCCTCCTTGATCCTCGCACGGTCTCAGCCAGCGTGAGGTTTGACTTCTAATCCTAAGGCCTGGACACACTATACGACGTTGCGCTTCCGCTAAAAGAGGCGTAAACGTCGATATATCAGAGGCAGCCCGATTCCGCTCCAGGGATCGGGCTTTTTATTTGTCAGCTCATCACTCCATAACTCCCGATGAAAAGACGCGTCCCCATTTTGCGCCAGACACTGATGGCTGGAGGACTCCCTCTCCAATCCATGACGTCCATGTGTCGGGGTCTTTGACCACCTGTCGTCGGGTGGTGGTTGACGTGGGGACGACGGCGCGGTGATGCTCTTGTGAACCGCCATCGACCGGAGGATATTTCATGAAGCTGGATAATCATTGTATTCCAATCATCGCCCTCCTGCGGGGACTCCTTTGCGTCTTCGTTGGCTTATCGATGGGGTTGGCGTCCGCAGACGCTGTCGACCGTCCGCGTCTCATCGTCTTCGCCGACATGGGTCACGACCGCGACGAGGAGCAGCAAATGGTCCACCTGTTGATGCATGCGAACGAGGTGGACATCGAAGGTTTGATCCTGGTTACCGGTAGGTTCTTCGGGAACAATCTCACCAATTCGACCAAGTGGCTCCGGCCGCACTTGTTTCACCAATTGATCGACGGCTACGCCGAGGTGCACCCGAATCTCCAGCTTCATGCGACCGGCTGGCCGACACCGGAGTATCTGCACAGCATTGTTGCCAACGGCCAGACGGGGAATGGGATGATGGATGTGGGTGAGGGACGTTGGAGCCGCGGTTCGCGCCTGATTGCCGAGGCGCTGAAACGGGACGACCCCCGTCCGCTTGATATCGTCATCAACGCCGGTGCGAACACGCTCGCGCAGACGCTGTATGAGCTGCGCGCCGAGCATACGCCGGACGAGGTGGCGGCCCTCGTCGCGAAGCTGCGGGTCTTCGAAAACTGTGGGCAGGACGAGGCGGGAGCCTGGATTATGCATGAATTTCCCGACATCCATTGGATCCGCAGTGTCGAGCAGACCCGCGGCTACGGTGGACCGGCCAACGACGAACTTGGACCACACGTTTGGAAGCCGTACGACTACACTACGAGAGGACAGCATGACTGGGCCAAGGAACACGTGCAGACCGGGCATGGCGCGCTCGGCACCCTGTACCCAAACCGTGGCTCCCGGCAGCTTCACTTCATTGAGGGCGGCGGTACCATTCCCTGGATGCGGCTGGTCACTCGTGGCCTCACCGACCCGAACGAGCCATCATGGGGTGGTTGGAGCGGTCGTTATACGGCGGAAAAGGTGCGAAATGTCCTCTCGCACTACGCGATCCTTCACCCGGACGAGCGGGACTATCTCCCGTTCGCCAGCCACTCCGATGGGGAAGGTGTCTCCGACCGGTGGGTCGATCCGGAGAGCGGAATCGCGTACGACAGTGTGTACGCCGGCGTCTGGCGCTGGCGCCGGGCCATGTGGAACAACCTTCAGGCCCGCATGGACTGGTGCGTGAAACCGTTTACCGAGGCCAACCATCACCCGCGTGCGGCGATCGATGGTGACCCGGGTTTCGACATCATCCGGCGTACCGCGCATCCGGGTGACGTCCTCATTTTCGACGCCTCGGCCTCGACCGACCCGGACGGTGATGCGCTGACCTTCTCCTGGTGGATTTATCACGAAGCCGGGCGCGCGCCCTATGGCAATCCGCTGCCGCTCGCTGATGCCGCTTCGCCACGCGTAACCCTCACGGTCCCGGGGGACGCCGCGGGCAGGGAGCTGCACCTCATTCTCGAGGTCACCGACCGGTCTTCGATTGTGCCCCTGACCGCCTATCGACGGGTGGTGGTGGACGTGGCGGGGCGTTGATTCATGACCACCGGCGTGGTCCTCCCGGCTTGGAAGGGGAGGGTGACCGGCCGCACCGGCCCGCGGTCAGGCCAGGAATGACACCGGGGCAGAAGTGATGGCCTTGATTCCGCGGTCACAAGGCCGCGGTACGACTCGGCAGCAGCAACGTCTGTTTTCCGTTTTCGAGATGGAGGCCCATGAGTTGGGCTGCCAACTTCCCGTCCCCAGCATAGATTGCCTTCACGATGGATCGATGCTCGGGGTAGATCGTGCGAAAGCGTTCACGATTTCGGGTAAGGGCCCGCTGAATTACGCGCAGGATGCGCTCCCTCATCTGCGTCATGACGCGCATCAGCTCCGCGTTGCCCATGAACCGGAAGAGAAGCTGATGGAATTCTCCATCGAGCCGGATCTGGTCCTGCACGCTGCCCTCTTCTATCGCCACCTGTTGTGCATCCAGATTCTCATCGAGCAGGGCGCGTTGCGCGGCATCCAGTTTGGAATCGGCGAGCCGCCCGACGACAAAGCACTCGAGGGCGGCGCGCAGTTCGAAGTGATCCGCGATCTCCGCCACCGAGAGGTCGCGAACCACCACCCCTTGCTGGGGAGAGATTGTGATGAAACCTTCCGATTCGAGCCGCTCGAAGGCCGCCCGCACCGGCGTTTTGCTCATGGCCAGCCAGCCCGCGACCTGGCGCTCGGAGAGAAATGCCCCGGGTTCCAGATCGCCGGTAAGGATGCGGGCTTTTAGTTCCGTGTAGGCCTTGATCCTCAGCAAGTTGCCGCCGCCTTCGGCTGTCCGATGCGGTTGTCTGGTTGCGTGGGTTGATTCAGGAGCTGGCATTCGCGTGCGAAGATGAAGGCGAAACAGGAACAAAGTGCAATGGCGACGGACGAGCTTTCGTGGCCCCGATCGGGCCTGCCGGACAGGGCGTACCCTAATAAAATCTATCTGACATGCCAGTTGGGCTTGATATGACTCGATTCTTTCTTTTTCCTGTCCCTGTCATTCGTCCGGCCGGATCGGCCAGGATCTCATACCCTCCTCACTCAACCCCCAATCAAAAAGAACATGACCCCCCCGAAACTTAACCCGTCACTTATCCTACTAACCGGGCTGGCATTGGCAATAAGCCTGTCCGCACAAACAACCCCGGGATCAACCTCCGCGGAGGAAACGATTGAACTCAGCCCCTTTACGGTGACGGCTGAGACCGAGACCGCCTATGGGGCCACCCTGGGCACCTCCGGCCGGCTGGCCCTGGCCTATATCGATACCCCCCAGGCCACCTCCATCATCACCAGCGAGCTGATCAGGGATGCCAATCTGTTCAGTTCCAACGAGGTCTTCAAATATGTGCCCAGCGTCACCCAGGCCATTCAGCTGAATGGAACCCAGGAAATCCGGGGGGTGAGAACCAGCGGCACCTATACGGATGGATTTTTAAACGGAAACCGGATGATCTTCGATACATCGTTTGCCGATCGGGTTGAAGTGGTCAAAGGACCCAGTTCGACCTCGTTCGGCCGGGGGGATCCGGCGGGCTTCTTCAATTACGTTTCGAAGCGACCGAGGTTCAGGAGGGAGACGGAAGTCGGGCTCATGATCGGTGATCAAAAGGGCACCGCCAGGGCCACGGTGGATTCCAATGGATTGATTTCAGACAATGAGCGGACGGCCTACCGGTTTGTCTTCACGCACAACCAGGGTGAGC
>JBGTGS010000156.1:0-14984 GCA_041746615.1 Opitutaceae bacterium
CCGATCCACTGACCTTAGGGAAGGGGTTGGGTCGGGACTACACGCCCTTTCGGGAAAACTGCTCCTGCCATGCAGCCACTTGCGCGAAAATCGGCAGCAAATTAGCCGATTCTCACTCCCAGTAGCGGAAGTCGGGTTAAACCAAGCGCAGACGAGCGCACACGACGGCTTTTACCAACGGTTTACGAGATATGCCGTCCCCTCTGTGGAGGAATCGCCTCGGGGGCCGGCTGATCCTGTTCAAACCTCCGCAACCGGTGGTGCGGAATTTCGCGCCACGCCGAGAAAAGCGGCGAGCGCGGGCTCGGGGGCGGGAGGCTGAATCCAGCCTATAACGAGCCGGCTTTCCGGGGCCGGGCCATTGAGGGGACGAAACGAGACCTCGGGGGGAAGCAGGCTGGCTTCTGACGGGCACATGAAGGTGGCCCCGAGTCCGGATCGGACCAGGCCGATGCCGTTGGCGCGCGGCCAGATTTCCTCTGCGATGCGCGGGCTGACGCCGGCGCGGGCAAAGGCAGCCAGTGTGCGGTCGTAAAACCCAGGGTTGTGCGTCCGCGGGAACAACACGAAGGGAGTGTCCCCCAGATCACGCAAGCGCAGGGCAGACTGGCGGGCGAGCGGATGGTCGGCCGGGAGCAGCACGCCGTTCTTTTCCCGCAAAAGCAGGTGGGTGCGGACTCCGGGAGTGGGGACGTCCGGATGAAAAAAGCCACAGGCAATCTCTCCGGCCTGGAGGGACGTCAGCTGGGCGGAGGTGGGGGATTCATTCAACTCAAGCCGGATGCCCGGGAACCGCCGGTGAAATTCCCTCAGGATTCCCGGCAGCACTGTCGCCATGGCAAGCCCCGTGAAAGCGATGCGTACATGGCCGACTTCGCCTGAGGTCACCGCCCGCAATTCTCCGGACACACCCGCAAGCGTTTGCAGGACCGGGTCGATGCGGCTGGAGAGAACCCGCCCGGCGGCGGTCAGTTCGACCCGGCGACGTGAGCGGTCAAACAGCCTCACCCCCAGCCCCGCCTCCAGTTGAGCAATCTGTCGGCTCAAGGCCGGCTGCGCCACGGAAAGCGCCTCCGCCGCCTTGCGAAAATGCAGGGTACGGGCGACCTCCCGGAAATAGATCAGATGGCGCAGCTCAAAGGGAAATTGATACTCACGAGGCATCACAGGAGACCAAACAAGTATTTCCAGTTATGGCAAGATTCTGGTAATCTGTACTCATCCAACCCTGCGGATCGCGCGGATGAATGCTGATAACAACCCTACCTGGGCTGGATCCGCGGGAAGTTTTCCTCCCCTTCACCGTCACTTCCTCTTTCAATTACTCATGCCAAAATCCCTCTTCCAGAAAGTCTGGGACGCCCACACGGTCCGCACGCTGGCCAATGGCCAGACCCAGCTGCTCATCGGCACCCATCTGATCCACGAAGTCACCAGCCCGCAGGCCTTTGGCATGCTGCGCGACCTCGGCCTCAAGGTGCTCATGCCTCACCGCACCTTCGCCACGGTGGACCACATCATTCCGACCAACGAACTCGTCGAGCCCTACAAGGATTCTCTCGCTCAAGCCATGATGGACGAGGTGAGGAAGAACTGCGCGCAGTTCGGCATCACTTTCTTTGACCGCGCCACCGGCAAGCAGGGCATCGTGCACATCGTCGGTCCCGAGCAGGGCATCACCCAGCCCGGCACCACCATCGCCTGCGGTGACTCTCACACCTCGACCCACGGTGCGTTCGGCGCCATCGCCTTCGGCATCGGCACCAGCCAGGTGCGCGACGTGCTCGCCACGCAGACCATGGCCCTCGACCGGCTCAAGGTCCGCCGCATCGAGGTGAACGGCAAGCTGCCCCCGGGCGTCTACGCCAAGGATGTCATCCTCCACATCATCCGCCGCCTCGGCGTCAACGGCGGCACCGGCTACGCCTATGAATATGCCGGCTCCACCTTCGACGGTTTCACGATGGAAGAGCGCATGACCGTGTGCAACATGTCCATCGAAGGCGGCGCACGCGTTGGCTACGTCAATCCTGACGAGACCACCTTCGCCTACCTCAAGGGCCGCCCTTATTCACCGGCCGGTGCCGAATGGGACGCTGCCGTCGATCGCTGGAAGTCCTTCGCCTCCGACCCGGGCTGTCACTACGACGACGTCGTCAGGATCGACGCGGCCGAGATTGCCCCGACCGTCACCTGGGGCATCAACCCCGGCCAGGGCATCTCCATCGTCGAAAACATCCCGAGCCCGGAGACCGCCACCTCCGCGGACGACAAGGCCGGCATCATCGAGGCCCTGGCTTACATGAAGCTGCCGCCCGGCAAACCCATCAAGGGGACCAAAATCGACGTCGCCTTCCTTGGCTCCTGCACCAACGGACGTCTCTCCGACTTCCGCGAGGTCGCCAAATACATCAAGGGCCGCACGGTTGCCGCCGGCGTCAAGGCCATCGCCGTCCCCGGCTCGCAGATCGTCGCGCTCCAATGCGAGAAGGAAGGCATCGACAAGGTGCTTCAGGAGGCCGGCTTCGAGTGGCGCGCCGCCGGCTGCTCGATGTGCCTGGCCATGAATCCCGACAAGCTCATCGGCGACCAGCTCTGCGCGAGCTCGTCGAACCGCAATTTCAAGGGCCGCCAAGGCTCGCCCACCGGCCGCACCGTGCTCATGAGCCCGGTGATGGTCGCCGCCGCCGCCGTCACCGGTTCCGTCGCGGATGCGCGGGAGGTATTTGCGGTCAACTGACCGCAAATACCTCCAGATGAAGTGGGAAGATGAAGTTTAAGTTCGAACCTTCGGATACGACCAGCCTCCCGCTTCCCAACTCTTAAACTTCAACATTCAACTTAAACCAGCCAATGGCTCTCGCAAAAATCACCCAGGTCTCCGGCCGCGCCGTGCATGTGCCGGGCAACGACATCGACACCGACCGCATCATCCCCGCGCGCTTCATGAAGTGCGTGACCTTTGACGGGCTCGGCGAATTCCTGTTTCATGACGTCCGCAAGCACGACGATGGCACCGACAAGCCACATCCGCTCAATGACCCGCGCTTCAAGGAGGCGACCATTCTGCTGAGCGGAGCCAACTTCGGCTGCGGCTCCTCCCGTGAACACGCGCCCCAGGCCATCCAGAAATACGGATTCAAGGCCGTGGTCGCCGAGAACTTTGCCGAGATCTTTTACGGCAACTGCATCACCCTCGGCATCCCCTGCTTGATGGCCGACCGCGAGGACATCGCCGCGATTGCCGCCGCCGTCGAGGCCGATCCCTCGACCGAGGTGGTGCTGGACATTGTCGCTCAGGAGATCCGCTTCGCCGGCCGCACGGTCAAGGCCCAGGTGCGTGAAACCGCTCGTGATGCCCTGATCAACGGTCGCTGGGACGCCATCGGCGAGCTGCTCGAAGGCGTTCCTGATGTGAAGAAAGTGGGTGCCGGGCTGGCTTATCTGGCTCCCGTCCGCTGATTTTCAGCCGAAATTTTGAATCCTTTACTGGTCTCGCGGGTCGAACCGGAGCATAGTCCTGCATGCATACCCTTTCCGTGCTAGCATTCATCAACGTGTTCGAGGGGGCAGGGCTTCTGATTTATCCCCTGGGGGTGTGTTCAGTGGCGGCGGTCTTCATCATTTGCGAACGGGCCTATGCGCTTCGTCGCATCGCGGTCATGCCGGATGACCTCGTCGATGCCATTCTGGCCAACAAACCGTATTCGGGCGGCAAGCATTCAATGCTCGCCCGCATTCTCGCCTTTTCCGAGGAACACCGTCATGAACCCGATGCGGTCCGGTCCTTCGCCCGCCTCGAAATCAACCGGCTCGAGCGCGGCATCCCCTATCTCGACATCATCTATGCCGCGGCGCCGCTCATCGGTCTGACCGGCACGGTCACGGGTCTGCTTCGGGTTTTCGCCACGGTTTCACCCGATTCCGGTTTGCCCGATCCCGTGGGTTTCACCGCCGGCGTGGCCCTGGCGCTTTCGGCCACCGTGCTCGGCCTGAGCATCGCCATTCCCGCTTTGGTCGGCGGCGGTTATCTCCAGCGCAAGGTGGAGAACTACGCCGTGCAGGTGGATTCGCTGCTGGAACGCATCAATACCCGCCGCAATTTCAAAGCCTCGTCGGCCGGTGCTGAAAACCCGCAGTCCGCCGCAGCCGCGACCTCGTCCTCCTGGTCCTCCTGAGTCCGCTCCCGCCATGAGCAGCCTCTACGTCAAACGCCGTCGCCGGCCCGAGATGAACCTCGTGGCCCTGATCGACGTCCTCGTGATTCTGGTCTTCTTCGCCTTTGTCACGATGCAGTTCCGCTCGGCCGCGACCCTGAACATCACGCTGCCCCGCGTCGAAACCGCGGGCATGAACGAGTTTGTCGGGACCGTCACCATTGGCATCAACGCCGAGGGTGTCCTTTCCTTCAACGGGGTGGCCACCACGGAAGCCGAATTGGAGCAGCTCCTGCTCCAGGTGAGGAACGTCGATCGCGACATCCCCGTGCTCATCCGGGCGGATGAGAACACGCCTCTCAGGACGCTCGCCTTCGTCATGGACACCTGCCGGAAGACCGGCCTGAACAAGTTCAGCCTGCAAAGCCGCTGAGTCCACCGCCCTGCAGGAGCGGCTTTATGCCGCGATCATAGGGCCTATGGGACCTATAAGTCCCATGAGGCTTATAAATCGCGGCGTAAAGCCGCTCCTACAGGGAGGCATTCGTCAATACCTCGGCATCCCGGGTTCGATGCGCTCGGCCCAGGCCTCGATGCCGCCCTCGATGTTACTCACGGCCGTGAGACCACGGGCGCGGAGGAACTCGGTGACGCGACGGCTGCGTCCGCCGTGATGACAGAATACGAGCAGATGTTGATCGGTCGGGAGACTGTCCAGATGCTCCGGGATCTGCCGCATGGGGATGTGGGTGGCTCCCGCAATGCAGCAGATGGCGACTTCGTGGGGTTCACGCACGTCGATCAGCCGGACGCGGTCCGGGCGGCTGTCGAGGAGGCTTTTGGCCTCTTCGACGGAAAGTTCGATGGGATGGTTGTCGGATGACATGGAAGAGGATTCGGGCGTTTCAGGCACGCAGGCTGCAACATAGGTGTCTGGATCGAGGTCACTGAGAGTGGCCGAGTGACCGCAGGCCGGGCAACCCGGATCGGCGGGCAGGTTGAGGGTGGTGAAGGTTTGCGTGAGCGCGTCGTAGGTGAGCACGCGGCCGATGAGTGGCTGGCCGAAGCCCGCCGCCAGCTTCAGGGCCTCCAGTGCCTGCAGGCTGCCAATCACGCCGCAAAGCGCTCCGAGCACCCCCGCCTCGGCGCAGTTGGGCACCGCACCGGCCTCGGGCGGGGCAGGGAAGAGACAGCGATGACAGGGCCCGCCGAGGTGGGGCGCGTAGACTGACACCTGTCCCTCGAATTTGAAAATGCTGCCGGACACCAGCGTGCGCCGCGCCAGCACCGCCGCGTCGTTGATCAGATAACGCGTGCTGAAATTGTCGGTGCCGTCCACGACCACATCGTAGGCGGCGAACAGCTCCAGGGCGTTGGCGGCCGTCACCCCTTCGGGATGGGCGATGACGGTGATGAACGGATTGGTCGAGCGCAGCCGTGTGACAGCGGAGTCGACCTTCGGCCGGTCGACGTCCCCGTCCGTGTGCAGGAGTTGCCGCTGGAGATTGTGCGTGGCCACCGTATCGAAATCAGCGATACCCAGCGTGCCCACTCCCGCGGCGGCGAGGTAGAGGGCCGCGGGACTGCCGAGTCCGCCGGCGCCGATCACCAGAATGCGGGCGGACTTGAGGCGGCGCTGGCCCTCCCGGCCGATCTCGTCCAGCAGCAGATGGCGGCTGTAGCGGGTCAGTTCGGCGGATGTGAGGTCGGCGGACACGTGGGCACACAGTATCCAAAGCGACGGTCCGGCAAATGATAATTGCGCAGCGGAAACGAGTGGTTCAAAGGGGGGGATGTCCAAACCGTTCATCGTCATCATCGCCGGTGGCAAGGGAGAGCGATTCTGGCCCCAGAGCCGGGCCCGCCGCCCCAAGCATCTGCTGCCCGTGGTGGGACGCGTGCCCCTGCTCACCCAGACCCTCGCTCGCGTCAAGGGCCTGGCCCCGGCCGTGAACACGTTTGTCATCACGAGTGCAGTCCAGGCCCCCGCCGTCCGCAAGGTCTGCAAGGGCTTCCTCCCCCCGGCCAACATCGTGGTCGAGCCGGTCGGTCGCGATACGGCTGCCGCTGTCGGCCTGGCATCCGCTCTCGTCGCCCGTCGCGACCCGGCCGGCGTCTTTGCCGTGCTGCCCGCCGACCATGTCATCCACGATACCAAGTCCTACCGGGCCGATATCAAGGCTGCCTTTGCCGCAGCCGCCGCCAAGCCTGTGATGGTCACCATTGGCATCAGCCCGACCGAGCCCGCCACGGGCTTCGGCTACATCCAGCGGGCGAAGGCCTGGGGTGAGTTCGGCGGACGCACCCTCTACTCAGTCAAGCGCTTCGTTGAGAAACCGTCGGCCCAGGTGGCCGAGCGCTACCTTGCTTCCGGTGATTATGTCTGGAACGCCGGCATGTTCGTCTGGAGCGTGCCAGTGGTCGAGGTCGCTTTCTCCCAGCACGCGCCGGAGCTGGCCGCAGGCCTGAAGAAAATCCGCGATGCCCTCGCCCGGGGACGACCGCTGGCCTCCGTCCTCGCCAAGGTCTATCCGGGCCTCCCGCGGATTTCGGTGGACTACGCCCTGCTGGAGAAATCCACCAATGTCGTCGTACTGCCCTCGTCCTTCGACTGGGACGATGTCGGCGCCTGGCCGGCGGTGGCGCGGCACTTTGACCCGGATGCCACCGGCAACGTCTCCCGCGGTCGCGTGATCGTCGAGCAGGGCCGGGGCAACCTCGTGTTCAGCGAGGGCCGGCACCTCGTCACCATCCTCGGGGCGGACGACTTGATCGTCGTGCACACACCGGATGCGACGTTGGTTTGCCCGAAGGCGAAAGCCCAGGACATCAAGGCGCTGCTCAAGCGGGTGACGGATCTGCCGGACGGCGCCCGCTGGTTGTGACATGCGCTTCCTCGGCATCGACTATGGCACTCGCCGCATCGGTCTCGCCTATGGCGACGAGCTCGGGATTGCCACGCCCCTGCCGGCCCTGACCGAGGCAGATTCGGCCAGACGCCGTGCCGCTCTCGCCGAGGTTGTCGCCCGGCGCCGGGTCACCGAACTGGTCCTTGGTTATCCGCTCAATATGGACGGCACTGCGGGTTTCAAGGCGAAGGAAGTGGATGCCTTTGCCGACCAGCTTCGCGCGGAATTTGGCCTGCCGGTACACCTCGTGGATGAGCGCCTGACCTCACACGCGGCCGAGGCGGGCATGAACCAGAAGCAGCTGAGGGAAATCCGCGCCCAGGGGATCGTGGATTCCCGCGCGGCGGCGATCATTTTGCAGGACTACCTCGACCAGCGTTTCCCGGCGCCGCCGGTGATTGAGGAATGACCATGTGTTACGTCGAAACTCATGTTGAACCTGAAGGCGGCTGTTGCCGGTGTAGCCCTGTGCGTGAGCGCAGGGATCGAAGGTTTCGGCTGGGCCCATCCTGTCCCTGCGTTCACGCGCAGGACTACGGTCAGGGACCTCGGATGCCTTGGAATGAGTCACGCCCATGAAGGCGGTTCCCTCCCTTCGCTGGAAGGTGGTTTGTGCCTATGATGGCACGGCTTTTGCCGGCTGGCAGAGTCAGCCGAGAGGCAATTCCATCCAGGATGTGATCGAGGCGAGAATCGCCGTGATGGTGGGCGGGCTGGTGCGCATCCATGGCAGCGGGCGCACGGACGCGGGCGTCCACGCATTGGGGCAGGTATTTCATTTCGATGCGCCCTGGCGGCATGGGGCGGACAAACTGCTCGCGGCGTTGCGGGTGGGCCTGCCGCCCGCCATCCAGATCAAATCGGTGCGTCCGGTGCCGTCTGAATTTCATGCGCGCTTTTCGGCGACAGGGAAGATCTACGAGTATCACCTCCATTTGGGTGACGCTGATCCGTTCACGCGACCTTATGCCTGGGCGTTGCTGCGGCCGACCCCGCCCGACCTCAAGGTGATGGAGATGGCCGCGGCCGTATTGCGCGGAAGCCACGACTTCGCCGCCTTTGCAGCCTTCAATGGCTCCGAGCAGGAGGACACCGTGCGCGATCTGCGTCGCTTGGAGATCATCAAGCGAGGCCGGCGCGTTAAACTCGTCTTCGAGGCCGACGGTTTCCTCTATAAAATGGTCCGCAGCCTTACCGGGGCATTGGTGACAGCGGGGGAAGGGAAGCTGGCCCCCGCCAGGATCAAGACACTGCTCAAGTCCGGCGTCCGCACCGCCGAAATCCAGACCGCTCCTCCACAAGGCTTGTTTCTGGTGCGGGTGCTGTATTGACCCCTGCTAGGGGGACTCCGATCCAGGGGACCATACGGAAATTGCGTGCCTATAATCAAGAGTTGAGACCTGCCGTCTTTAGTTTGGCCCCTCACGGAAACACGCGGACGGAATGCGAAGCGAGGTGGTTTACGTGCTCAAGTCACGCGGTGGTCCATCGGCGGGTGTAGTCATCGGGTGATCGACCATTCGATCAAAGCGTGGACGGCATGAGGGTGGAGTATTTCTTTCATCACTGAGCATTGTGGAAAGCAAAAGCACATGCCTTTGGCAGTACAGCCATTGTTTTCGAGTGGGCCATTGACTAGACTATCACCACTTGCCCCACCACCTGCCAAAGCCGCAAGGCTGCTGGGTATTTCAGAGCATACCGTAGTTCTGTTGTCCCAGTGTCATGTGTGCGGGGCGGTCATACAAACCCGCCGTTTTCGCCTCATTTCCGGCGAATGCGTTTAGAACGTCGTTGGAGAATCGCCCCTCGATTCGAGCCCCAGGCTGCGAATCAAACCAAACAAACCCAAACCCGAACTACTTATGAAAATCCCTGATAAAATTGAGCGAATCTTATCGCTCGCATTGGCTTCCGCGGCTGTCTGCGGATTTGCCTATGCCCAGGATGCAAATGAAGAAGTCATCCAGTTGTCACCCTTTGAGGTCGATGCCACCCAGGACACCGGATACGTCGCGACGTCCACTCTTGCGGGTTCGCGTCTTAACATGGAGCTTAGGGATGTTGCCGCTTCGGTAACCGTTCTGACCCTCGATTTCCTCGATGACCTTGGCGCCACCGACATCGAAAACGCGATGGCGTACATCGCCGGCGTCGAAACTCCGCTCAACACTGATACCTCAGAGCGCGCCAGCGGTGGATATCTTTCAGACGGCCTGAATACCCAGCCCGGCAGCAACCGCGTTCGCGGACTTTCCCAGGCTGATGTCACGCAAGACTTTTTCCAGGTTGGAAACGGCAATCTGGACAGTTACAACATCGAGCGCATCACGCTGGTGCGCGGTCCGAACTCCATTCTATTCGGACTTGGCAGCCCTGCAGGCATTATCGATTACACGACCAAGAAGGCGACCTTGGGCAGGGACATAAGCGAGGTGAGCATGAGGGTCGACAGTTTCGGAAGCGTTCGCGGTACATTCGACTTCAATCGTGCGATAAATGATAAGTTTGCGGCCCGATTTATGGGAATGCATGAGAACACTAAGAGCCAATTCGGCAGCTCGTACGACAAGGACTCGCGTATCTCCGGATCTCTTTTGTACAGTCCATTCAGGAACACTACCGTGCGCTTTGGTTTTGAAGTCACCGAGAACAATGCGCGTCGTCCGGGTTACGCGCTTCCGGTGGACAATATAACGGGGTGGATTCAGAATGGCCGCCCGACCTGGGATCCGCTGGCCAACAAGGGTCTTTCTACAAACCAAGTTTATCCGAACGAAGGACCGGTGAACAACCGGGGGATTGTGGATTTCTTCAGCTTTTCCACCAATATTCAGATCTTTGACGATCCGAATCAGCGCATTCCAACCCTGACCACCAAGACCGGAGCAGGCTTTCGCACGATTACCAATGGGATGTTCCCGGAGGTTAATGTAGTACAAGCTGGCACACAACTCAGGCTCACCCGCAGTCGCAATGCCCTCGACGGCACGGACAACTTCATCAATCCAAGCGTCATGGATGAAAGGATGTTTCCGATATACGACGTCGATATGGCTTCCCTTCCCGGCAACAGCCAGTACCGGACAGACCAGAAGTACAATCTCGCTCTCACACAAAGGTTGACGGATAACCTCCATATCGAGGTTGCGGGATACAAGGATAGCATGAGGAACGATAATATCAACCGATTCACCGGGCCGGATCGTTGGATATCGATTGATGTGAACACGACGCTGCTCGATGGAAGCGCGAATCCCAATTACCTCCGTCCTTATATCTCAGGTCGCGGTTACGCCAATGAGAATGAGAGTGAAACTGAGATATACCGCGGGACGCTGGCCTACGAACTGGATTTTGCCCGAAAGACAGATCGTTTCGGCTTCCTGGGTAAACATATTTTTTCCGGAGTTTGGTCGGACCGGACCCTGACCAGTTACAGCGCTGCGTACAATCCGTCTGCCGCGATCACTGACGACCAGGACACCTTCGGCCTGAACAAAACGATCTATGGCCACTGGTTCTATGAGGTGCGGTACGTTGGAGACCCCTTCACACCGGACATGGCCTATCCGAACTACACGGGTGGCTTCCCGACCGTTGCCACCTCTCCGGGCACCATTTTCACGGCACAACGCCCGATCAACGGAGCAACTCCGGCGGACCCCTTGAGCTGGGGTGTATCGCAGCCTATTCATACCGGCAAGATCTACAACTCTGGCTCTTGGTCTGAGCACACCGTGGAAGGCAAGGGACTCACTTGGCAGGGCTTCTTTTGGAACGGCCGGATTGCTGCTGTCATGGGCTGGAGAGAGGATCGCGTTGGCTCGGACGGTAACAATGCTCCGATCCATCCGACCACCTCTGAGATTCTTGTCGCGAATCGTCACATATGGGGACCTTCGACGGAGCCGGATCCTGATGAGGTGGGTTCCACCAGCACCCGAGGCATTGTTTTCCACGCCTTCCCTTGGCTCTCGCTCCACTACAACGAGTCTGATAATTTCCAAGTCTCGGCGAAAAGGGTGTATGCCACGCTGGAGGATATCCCGACCTCTTCAGGTGAAGGGAGTGACTACGGAGTTTCTCTCCGAACCAATGACGGCAAGCTCGAAGTCAAGCTCAACTACTTCGAGACGTCCCAGAAAAATGTCAGCGGCCGCGGCACGCTTGCCAGCACGGCTCGTTTTGGAGTGAACACCTACGAACGCTACACGTGGGCGACCCTCCGCAACTTCACCAACAATACCGTCAATGCGGGTACATTCGAGAATGGCGGGACGTATGCCTTCCGTGGCCAACAGCTGGACGAAGCCGCATTCCGTGAGACCTTCGGTCATCGTTGGTACGATCCGAATTCGCCAGATAAATTGGGTCCGATCACTACGGAACGGTATTTCGCTCCCTTCAACTCAGACGACACCGTGGATATCGATGCAAGTGGCTACGAGCTCGAGGTGACCTACAACCCAACCCCCAATTGGAGAATCGCGTTCAATGCCACGAAGAGCAACACGATTCAGGACAACATCGGACCGGGAACAGCAGCCTACGTGGAAGCCCGCATCCCACACTGGTCCGTGACCTGGGGTGATCTTGTTACGGATGGGGAAGGAAACATCATCAGTGCATCAAACGGCATTCGCTTCCAGGATAACCCGAATCAGCAACTCATGTATAACTTGTTTATCCAGGATATCGTGGCGGCGGCCAACACCAACAAACTCGCCGAAGGGCGTCGCAATGTAGGGCAGGCTGAATACGCTGCGAACTTGATCACCAACTACAGATTCTCGAGCGGCAGGCTGCGCGGGTTTTCCATAGGTGGGAATGTCCGCTGGCGCGAAGGTTCCGCCATCGGTTACCCGATCCTCGACACGGACGTGGGGCCTGTCTCTGATCTGACAAATCCATACCTGACCGATCCCACGCTCAACCTGGGCCTCAATGCTTCCTATACCCGCAGGATCTTTAACGACAAGGTCAACTGGGTTTGCCGTCTCCATATCATCAATCTTGTCGGTGACGACCGACTGATGCTCAGCGCGATAAACCCCGATGGTTCACCCGCTGCGTACCGCGTGGGTCGCGAGAGGTATCTTCAGCTCACGAATACCTTCCGCTTCTAGTCTATCCAGTACATCCCCTCGCATTGGGGGGCAAACTTCGGCCTTGTCGCTTGATTGCGGCAAGGCCGTCGCGTTTTGCCAAGTGCGGGGCCCCGCATCCCTTTTATTTCCCTGTTCGTGGTCTTCGGCCTGAATCCAATTCCTCCCATCGTACTTCATCCGGGTGGGTTTCGGCGCGGCGCTTAGCAGCTGTCATTTCACTCCGCACTGCGATCCGAGGGCATGGGTGGCCCTGGTTCGGACCATGCTATGGCTGCAGCCGCTGCATGACCACCGCGACCATGAGAGCTTCGGTGTGGGTTCCCTTGAAGACTCCGTAGGTGGGTGTGCTGTCGCGATAATCGCGACCCACCGCCACCTTCACATGGCGCTCGCCCGCGACGCAGTTGTTCGTCGGATCCAGCGCCCACCAAAAACCGCCGGGGAGACAGACCTCGACCCAGGCATGGCTCTCGCTCGCGCCAATCAACCGGGGCGCGCGCTGGGCCACGCTGGCCTTGCGCTGGGTTTCCGTCTCGATGTAGCCGGTCACATACCGTGCGGGGATTTCCACCGACCGGAGAATCGCAATCATCACCTGCGCAAAATCCTGGCACACCCCGGCCCGTTGTTTCAACGCCGTGGCCACGGGTGTGCTGACGGCGGTGGCGCCGGGCTCGTAGCGGAAGTTTTCCTTGATCCAGGCATTGAGGTGCAGGAGCGCCTCGCCCAAGGGGGCTCCCGGCTTGAAAAAACGGTTGGCCAGCGTGTTGGTTTCGGCGGTGAGCGGAATGGCGGGGGAGGGGACGACAAACTCGAACAGCTTGAGCCGTTCGCTGCGAACGATCTGGCGGGCCTCCGAGACGCTGACTTCCAACGCGGCCGGCATCGGGTCGACGGGATGGGTGTTCACCTCGGAGATGCTTTCCAGCAGCAGGGCCTCATGCCGTTGCGCGATGGAGAAGGTCTCCACAGCATTGCCGAAATAATCGGTGTAGGTGTGCAGGTTGCAGACCGGCTTGGTGAGCAGCCGGTGGGAGATCAGATCCTGTCGTTCGTCATGGGTAGGGGTGAGCCGGGCCTCCATGAAGGATTCAGATGCGGTGCCGGCGTAACGGTAGCGGGTGCGGTGGGTGATGCGGAAGAGCATGGGCTCGGAAGGGGAGAGAAAGGCAGCCGCGACGCCCTTGGCAATGGCGGATGAGCCCCGTGGGCACGATAAGGCCCGTAACCCCTTCGGCTGGTGGGGTCTGAATTTGCCGCTCATCCGTGAAATCGTTCTTGTTCTTCGTTATCCTTCGCGTTTTCGGTCCGGGTTGAGAACGAGGAACGATTATGAGAAAGTGAATAATTCAGGACACCACCCCTCCCGTCGGCGCGTTGACACGCACCTGCCGGGCGGTGAGCCTGCCGCGGTCATGTGTGCCGAATCAAATGTCCCTTTCGACTCCGTTGAGTCTGCGATCCAGGATATCGCGGACGGCAAGCTCGTCATCGTAACGGATGATGAAAGCCGGGAAAACGAGGGTGATCTCGTGATGGCGGCTTCCAAGGCCACCCCGGAAGCGGTCAACATGATGATCCGCCATGCCCGCGGTCTGATCTGTGTCCCGACCACGGGTGCCCAGCTTCGCCGGCTCGGCATTTCCCCCATGGTTCAGGAAAACCGCGAGTCCCACCGGACGGCATTCACCGTTTCGGTGGATGCGTCCGAGGGCATCAGCACGGGCATCAGTGCCTTCGACCGGGCCCGCACGATTGCCATCCTCGCCGATGCCACTTCAGATCCGGGACAGCTCGTCCAACCCGGACACATCTTCCCGTTGCGCGCCAAGGATGGTGGGGTGCTGGAAAGGGCGGGCCACACCGAGGCCGCGGTCGATCTTTCCTCGTTGGCCGGACTTCATCCCAGCGCGGTGATCTGCGAGATCCTCAATGAGGATGGTTCCATGGCACGACTGCCCGAGCTGGTTGAGTTCAAACAGCGGTTTGGTCTGAAGTTAATCTCCATAAGCGCCCTGATTGAATACCGCTACCAGCGTGAGCAGCTGGTGGAAGAGGTTTGCAGCCGCCCGTTTGCCAGTGAGTTCGGCGACTTCATTTTGCATGTGTTTCGGAGCCGTACGGACGGTCGCCATCACCTTGCGTTCACCATGGGTCCGCTGGGTCCGGAACCGACGTTGGTACGGGTGCACAGTGAAAACCTGCTCAGTGACGTTTTTCGCATGCGTGAGGAGGACGGGCAGCGGGCGCTCACCGCGGCCTTGGAGACGATCGCAAAGGAAGGGCAGGGGGTGCTGCTTTACATGGAGCATGCCCTGGGCGGAGCCGATGTGATCCGCCGTCTCGACCGACGTCCCGGGGGGCCAGCGGGCCGGATGAGCTTTCGGGATTACGGGACGGGGGCGCAGATTCTCCGTGCCCTGGGCCTGCAAAAGATCCGACTGCTTTCCCGCAGCACCCGCAAGGTGGTTGGCCTCGAAGGGTATGCACTGGAGATCGTCGAGCAGGTGAAAGTCTGATCGCAAAAGGGATTGCCCCGTGCGCCGCCAGTGCGCAGACCTTGCGTTCCTTCTTTCCCATGAGCCTTGATTCTCCCCAGCACCAGACGGTGAACGGCGCCCCCTTTTCGGTCGGCATCGTCGCCGCACGCTACAATGCGATGCTGGTCGAGTCATTGCTGGGCCAGGTGGTGGCGGAACTGCGCGAGTCCGGGGTCCGGGCACAGCGCATCATCACCGTGCGTGTCCCCGGCTCCAGCGAGTTGCCCACCGCCGCCCAGTGGTTGCTGCGCCGCCGCCGCCTCGACG
>JBGTGS010000157.1:0-13364 GCA_041746615.1 Opitutaceae bacterium
CCTCGCCCGCCCTGCGCGAACGCGTGCTCGCCTCGATCAGCCAGACACCCGCCGCCTCCCCCGCACCCAAAGCCGCGGTCATTCCCTTCATCTCACCCACCTGGATCGGCTGGGCGGCCGCCGCCTGCCTGGCCATGGGTGTCGGCTTTCTCGCCCAGATGTATCTCGGCACCCGCGGCGAACTGTTGCGCGCCCGCGAGGCCGAGGCCCTGGCCCGGATTGAAGCCCAAAGCACCCTGCAACTCCTCGAAGCCGAGCGGCTGTTCTCACAAGGCCAGCTCAGCGAGCTGCGTTCCGCCCGAGACCAGGTCGCCGTCCTGGAACAACAAGCCGATCTCGCCCAACTGAAGATCTCGTCCCTCGCTTCACTCCTCGGCGACTCCCCCGAGGCCCGGGCCATCGCGGTTTGGAATCCAGTCTCCCAGGAAGGCGTCCTGACCGTGTCCAGCCTCCCGGCCCTCGCGGATAACCAGGATTACCAACTCTGGGTGATCGATCCGCAGTATCCGATCCCGGTTGACGGCGGCGTCTTCACGGTGGACCCGGGGACGGGCGAAGCCCGTTACCAGTTCACCCCGAATCTGCCCGTGGCCGAGGCCACGGTCTTCGCCATCAGCCTGGAGCGTAAAGGCGGGGTGCCCGTCGCCGAGGGTCCCATGGTGCTGATCAGCCCTTGATGACCGGCCCGGAAATCGGGCACGCTTCATTCTGCCGCGTTGGAATGAATTCCGGCGTGGCTTTTTTGTCACTTGCCACCGGCCTCCCGGCCGAGAAGCCTCGGCGACTGCCATGGTTATCAAACCCAAAGTACGCGGATTTGTGTGTGTGACGGCTCACCCCGCCGGTTGTGCCGCCCATGTTCAGGAGCAGATCGACCACGTGAAGGCCAAGGGGCCGATCAAGGACGGACCCAAGAAGGTCCTCGTGATCGGAGCCTCCACCGGATACGGCCTCGCCTCCCGCATCACTGCGGCCTTCGGCTCGAATGCCGCCACCATGGGCATCTTCTTTGAACGCCCTTCCGAAGAGGGGCGCTCCGCCACCCCCGGCTGGTATAACACCATCGCTTTCACCCGCGCCGCTCAGGCCGCCGGCCTGTACGCCCGCAATTTCAACGGCGACGCCTTCTCCCACGACCTGAAGCAGCGCGTGCTCGCCGCCATCAAGTCGGACCTCGGCCAGGTCGACCTCGTGGTTTATTCCCTCGCCTCACCCCGCCGCATCCATCCCGTCACCGGCACGGTGCACAAATCCGTTCTCAAACCCATCGGCGCCGCTTACACGAACAAGACGGTGGACACCGACAAGGGCGTGGTCAGTGACATCACCATCGAGCCCGCCAACGAGGCCGAGATCGCGGACACCACCGCAGTCATGGGGGGTGAGGATTGGGAAATGTGGATCAATGCTCTCGACGAAGCCAAGCTCCTCGCCCCCGGGGCCACCTCCGTCGCCTATTCCTACATCGGCCCCGAGGTCACCTGGCCCATCTACAAGAACGGCACCATCGGCATCGCCAAGAACGACCTCGAGCGTGCCAGTCGTAAGATCAACGCCATCCTCAAGGTCAACGGCTACGGCCGGGCGTTCATCTCGGTCAACAAGGCCCTCGTCACCCAAGCCAGTTCCGCCATCCCTGTCGTGCCCCTGTACATCTCCATTCTGTACAAGATCATGAAGGCCCGGGGCCTGCACGAGGGCTGCATCGAACAGATCCAGCGCCTCTTCTCCACCCAGATGTACAATGGCAGCGCGCTCACCTTCGACGACGGCGGCCGCGTGCGCATCGACGACTGGGAGATGCGCCCCGAAATCCAGGCCGAGGTCGCAGCCATCTGGCCGACCGTCACCACGGAAAACCTTGAAGCCCTCACCGACATCAAAGGCTACCGTCAGGAATTCCTGAAACTCTTCGGCTTCGGCCTGCCCGGCATCGACTACGATGCCGAGATCGAGCCTCACGTGCCGATGGAATAATCAAGGCGTCCGTGCGGACGCCTTATTCCTTCAACTCGACCACAACCTGTATCTCCGAGGTCGAGTTCTTCGGCAGGCCCCCGACGGCCACCGCAGCCCTCGCGTGTTTGCCCGACTCGCCAAAGACAGCGACAAAAAGATCGCTCGCGCCATTGATCACCGCCGGGCTGTCGGCAAATCCGCTGACAGCGTTCACGTAACCGCCGACGAATACGAATTTGCTGATGCGGTCGAGAGAGCCGACCGCCGCCTTGATGTTCGCCAGCGTATTGAGCGCGCAAACCCTGGCCGATTCGTAGCCAGACTCCACCGTGTGTTCTCCGCCCACCTGGCCGGCATGGGTCATGCGACCGTCGACCAGGCAAATCGTGCCCGCACAGTAAAGCAGGTTGCCCGTGCGCACCGTGGGCAGGTAATTACCCGCGGCGGCAGGTGCAGCGGGCAAATTCAAACCGAGTTCAGCAAGTTTGGCTTCGGGAGTCATCGCTGCGACTCCAACGCAAACGAGCGCGCAGGCAACGCGGAACCGTCACCCCCTCGCCAACTGCTCTGCGCGGTACGATTCGGTCGCAGCCAATATCTCCGACGCAACCGGCGCCCGCCTGAAACATGATGTTAACTAATAGTTGACATCATGGGCTGGGTCAAAAAGGGAGGCAGATGAGGCATCTCCGAATTGATTGCGGAAAGGGCATACCTGCGGCCTCCGAGGGCGGGCACGACGGAGTGAATCCAGCAAGTGATGGGGATCCGACCGGCCGTGGGTCAGGGACGGAGGGTCGTGCGATCGTCGGTCAGGACCTCCGGCCAGAACAGGTCGGCGGGAGTAGGGCCGGGTTTCAGAAGGTCGGACTCACGCAGGATGGCGAGTTGCTGTTCAAGGCGGGTTACGCGAAGCCGCCCGAGGGCGTCGCCCTGTGCCGGATCACCGGTCACCAGCCGGCGGGTAATCATCTCACCCCGCGAATAATCCAACAACTCCTGCGTCATCCGGGCATTGCGACGGAGGATCTCGGTGTGGGCCGCGGCCGGATCCCCTTCGATGTAATCCTGCCAACCCCTCATTGAAGCCTCCACGAATGCGCGCACCACTTCCGGATCAGTGCGCAACAGCTCACGTCGGGTGAAGAGCGTGTGATAGGCGTCATAGCCCGTGTCGCGGATCAGCAGGGTTTTCACCCGGGCCCCGTTCTGCCGGGCAAAAAAGGGTTCGTTGGTGACGAAGCATTGTTGGATCGCCAGCGGATCGGCCATGAAGCCAGCCAGGCCATAGGTGAGTGGGCGGAGGTTGAAATCGATCCCGTATTTTTTCTGCACGTGCTGGATCCATACCATGCTGGGGGTGGCGATGACCGTCTGGCCATCGAGCTCCGCAAATGAGCTGACGGGATTGTCCTCGTGCAGCATGAGGGCCTGGGGATCGTGTTGCAGATAAGCTCCCACCATGACCAACGGCAGTCCCTGGTCCTGCGCGGAGAAAATCAGATCATTGCGGTTCATCCCGAAATCGGCGTCCCCGCGTGCCACCTTCAGGTTGATCTGGGCATTGACCCCGCCGGGTAGCAGTTCGACATCGAGTCCGGCCTCGGCGTAATAGCCCTTGACCAGGGCCTGATAAAATCCGCCGTGCTCGGCCTGCGGAAACCAGTCGGTTTGCATGACCACCTTGCGCAGGCCGGCCGCAGATGACCCGGCCCGGTCCTGACGGGAACAACCGATCAGCGTTAACAGAACGAACCACAGAAATAGAATGCCGCGCAATGCCATGTCCTCTGCGCATAGACCAAGATTCGTCGCAAAGCGCGAGCCCAAGATTGCGCCGGTCCAGACGCGCACCAGCATCGACGTCGTGACCATCGCCGATTGGCAGGCTCTTTCCCGAAGCGACCCCACCGCCGCCGCCCGCGAGGTGAGCGCACGGTTGACCCGTCTTCCCGCCGCCCAACAAAAAGCGATCATGGCCTGGACGGTCGATGAAGCCATTCTCCCCCACCACCTCGCCTCCGCCCCCGATGCACCGCTCGGTGGCGTACCCTACGTCCTCAAGGATCTTTTTGCGGTCAAGGATGTCCCGACGCTCGCCGGCAGTTCCTTTCTCGGAGAGGTCCAGCCCGCCCCACAGGTCAACAGCTCGCTGGTCAATGCACTCACGCAGGCCGGAGCGGCTCTCGCCGGCAAGACCCATCTGCACGAGTTCGCATACGGACTGACCGGAGAGAACATCCATCATGGCGATGTTGAACATCCGCATCTGCCCGGACGCACCAGTGGAGGATCCAGCAGCGGCTCGGCTGCGGCGGTGGCCGCGGGTATCGTGCCCTTTGCCATCGGTACCGACACGGCTGGATCAATCCGGGTGCCCGCCGCTTTTTGCGGGCTTTACGGCCTGCGACTGACGCCTCACCACGAATGGATTTCGGATGCATTTCCATTCGCGCCCAGCTTCGACACCGCCGGCTGGTTCACCGCCCATGCGATTGACATGCTCATGTTGGCAAAGGTGCTGCCCGGCATACGCACCGCCACACGCAAACCCCGGGGCTGTTATCTGGGATTCTCCGCGCTGGGTCAAACCGCCACCCCGGCCGTGACCGCAGCCTGCACCCGTGCAGCCGGGCGCTTTGCGCCCGCCGCGGATGCCTCGACCGCGAACGCCATTGCCCACGCACTGCAAGGTGCGGCCCAGCCTATGCCGTGTTGCGAAGCCAGGAAACCTGCGCCGTTCATGCCACCTGGTTCGACCGTCAAAAGGCCCGCTACTCCCCGGAAATCTGGGCTCGCATCGATCGCGGACGCCGCTGGACGGAGGAGGACCTGGATACAGCCCACTTCCGCTCCGGGGTCATCAAGCTCATGTGGACTGATTATTTTCTGACCTATGATTTCCTGATCCTACCCGCGACCCCCTTTCCGGCCCTGCTCAAGTCGGAATGCACGCTTGATAACCGCAACCGGCTGCTCGCTTTGAATGCTCCCGCCAGCCTGGGCGGACTCCCCGTCCTGACCATACCCGTCCCGCTGGATGATGGAGCCAGCACCGGACTGCAAATCGTAATGAACGCCGTGGACAGCCCGGTTCTGCCCTGGGTGTTGGACTCGTGCGTTTCCCGCTAAACCACCCGTGGTAATCGGGTGCCATCAGGCCGGCACGACCGTGCGGGCCAAAACCGTCAGCCTGCCGGCAGGTTGAACAGGCGCACGGCATTTCCCCCCAACACGGCCTCCTGCCGGGCGGCATCCGGTAGCATCACCCGGACCTCCTTGATGAACTCGCCCAGTTCAGGTTCGCGAAACTGCCTGGGATAGAGCACGAGCGGAAAATCGGTGCCAAATAGAATCCGGTCCACCGCCACCGAAGTGCCGGAGTAGTTCCAGCCACCCTGCCGATAGATCAGCGGACTGGCGGCCGTATCCACCCATACATTCGCCAGGCCACGCACATCGAGACCACCGCCCCAGTGCGCGAGGATGAAGGTCGTGCCCGGATGGGTCTTCGCCAGCCGCACGAAGTCCACCAAGGGAGTCTCCACCCGGCCAACGTAGGCCGTGGAGGCAGGATCCGTAACATGCAGGTTGACCGGCAGGCCCCGTTCTCCGGCCAGGGCCAGCATTTCATTGAAAACCGGGTCCTCCATGGAAACCTGCTGTGAATGCGGGGATAATTCCCCGAGCCCCACGAGGCCGTCATCAAGAGCGCGACGCAATTCATCCAAAGCCGTACGACCGGTGCGCGGGTTGACGGTGGCAAACGCAGAGAGCCGGTCCGGATGCGCGCGGATGCACTCCGCATAAAAGCGGTTCTGCATCACGCAACTGGTGGCCTTCTGCCAGTACCACCCAAGGAGGATGGCACGCCCCACCCCGGCGTCATCCATGGATCGGAGCAGGGTGGCCACATTGGGAAAGCCCTGCACCGGACGTCCGTCGGTGCGACGACGCGTGCACAATTGCGCCCAGTGGGGCTCGCCCTGCGCAACCGCCCAGGCAGCGGGATCGAGATTTATCTCGGAGGGATAAAGGTGCACATGGCTGTCAACTATGACCACGCATGGAAAGTCACCCGCACGACTGCACGGTGCAATCCGCAAGTATCCAGGCGGACGAGGACCCTGAATTCCACTTGGACACCTGACGCGGGTCAGATCGTCCGGCGGCGGTACGTATCGCCAAAGAGGGTCAGACTTTGATCGTCCATGATCCTGATCACCGAGCTGGCACTGGTGACCAGCACCTCCTTGCCATCGACGATCGCAGCCTGGGCCGTGAAGGTCCATTCCTCGGGAACGGGGCCATATCTGACCACCCGGATGTTACCATTGCTCAGGATGGTCATGCCACGATCACCGGGGCGGGGGCCGGTTTCATATTCACCGGCCAGTCGGGCGATGAGGCGGGCGGAAACCTCCACTGCAAGCGGTTCATGCGGAGGCAGCAAATCCGGGGGCGGCTTCATCAGCATCCAGGCCGTGGTCGCATTGAAGGCCAGGATCAAGACAGCGAGGCCGCCAATCTTGACCCAGCGCGGGGTGCCGGCCTTCGCCGGATCCTGGGCGCGGAAAGGTTTGGCCGTATTGCGTTTTGGCTTCGCCGAGGTCTCGTAGATCGATTCCGCTGCGGCAAGTTTCTCCGGGTCGGTGATGGCCCCGATCATTTCATCGACAGTGAGGGCCAGTCCGCCGGCCTGGGTGGTCCAGGTATGGAGTCGCAGTTCGCGGCCATCGGGGCGAACCATGAATACCCCCTGAGGGGCGTTGATACGGATCACGGGGGCGGCGAAATCCTGTTCCGTCCTCGTCGCGAGAGCCTTGGACATGCTGTTCACCAGCTGCCTCAATTGTGGCACGGTGACTGCCGGGATATCCTTGTCCTCGAATTGTTCGCCAACCGCCGTGGCGTCGGGGGAGAGATGGTGAAGGGAAATGTTGAAAGTCATGGCGTTATTACCTTTCAACGACAAAAACGAGCGCATCCAAATCGCGGAAGAAGGAGCCTTCCCCATCATCCCAGCCATCACCGGCATCAATCAGCCGGTCGATCTCCGTGAGCAACGCCGGATGCATCAGCGCTTCCGAGGGCGATTCGACCCGGATGACTCGGCGCCCACTGTCATTGGGCACCCACTTGTATAAACCACCCACCGGGGTGGGCCTGTCCCAAGTGCCCCCTTTGAAGATGCCTTCCATCTCGGGTGGGACCAGGCCCGCATCAACTTCCGCCGGCCATCCCCCCATCTCATGGGCCCGGCGGGAAAAAGCTTCGGAGAAAACCCTGAAGTCGTTCACCAAGGCCGCCGCCCGGGCCTTGCGCTGTACAATTTGCATCGTCGGCACGGCCATCATGGCCAGCAGGCTGATGATGGTCACCACCACCATGATCTCGACCAGCGAGAATGCCTTGGTTGAACCCTGCCGTTTCCACGTTGAATTCAGGATCAAACCTGAACGTGGCAGGGGTTGGTACTTTGAACGGGTCGGCAACACAGGTCTTCTTGTCATGGAAAGTTGCGCCATCGGCAAGATTTGAAATCAAACTTTGGCCGGTGTCGAATCATGACGATTGCTTTGTATCCATCATGACCAGTAATTCCATAAATCAGATAAGCCCAAATGAACCTAGACGGCAGGCCCGCGGCCGGCATGGGTTGTGGCCGGAATGAGTTTCAAAACCAGAGGTTCGGCCAAAGGGCTGCAGCCAGCAAGGCCTGCAACAGACCGACGATCGCGATGATGGTGAGCAAGGGGGTCCAGGTCCGCAGGGCTTCACCTTCGGTGAAACCACCCATCTTGCTGAAGATCCAGAAGCCGCTGTCGTTCATCCAGGAGAACGCCGTCGCACCGTATCCGACCGCCAGAAAAACATAAAAGGGGTGGACCCCCAGACCCTCCGTTCCCGCCATCGACATGATGATGGACGAGGCTGTGATCATGGCCACGGTGGCGGAGCCTTGCGCAGCCCGGATGACCGCGGCCAGCACCCAGGCAAGCAACACATAATTAATGGTGCTGCCGCCGGCCAAATCAGTAACCGCAGCCCCGAGGCCGGATTTATTGATCATGGCACCAAAAGCCCCACCGGCTGAAGTTATGAGGATGATAACCCCGGCTGTCTCCAAGGGCGGTCCCAGCACTGTACCAACCGTCCGAATACCCATCTTTTTCTGCCGGGCGTAAACACCCAAGGCAATGAAAGCTCCGATGAGGAGAGCGATATTCTTGTTGCCAAAGAATTGCACCGCTTGAGCCATCGCAGGTGACAGGTCCACTTTTAAGGCCGTCAGGATCGAGGTAATCGCAATGAGCACAACCGGCACAAGGATGGGAGCAATCGAGATGGCGAACCCGGGCAGTACATCATTGTGGCGGTTAGCCGCATCAGAGAGTGAGGCCAAAGAAGAGCCGGGAGTCTCACGGAGCGGCACCGGGTGATGCGCATTCACCCACCGGCACCACCAGAGTCCGGCGAGCGCCGGCAGAATGCCAAAGGCGATCCCGCCAACGATGGCGATTCCGAGGTCCACCGGCAGCAATTCCGCCACCAGCAGGGGTCCGGGGGTCGGGGGCACCGTACCATGCGTGATCACCCCGCCGGTGCAGATTGCCAGCACATACAGCATGTAGTTTTTCCCCGTGCGCAGGCCAAGTGCCCGGGCCAGGGGCACAAGGAGAAAGAATGCCGTGTCGAAAAAGACTGGAATACTCAGAATGAAGCCGCTGGCCAGCAGCGCCCATTCCGCACGTTTCTCACCCACCACCTCCACGAGTTGACGAACAATCCGGTCGGCCGATCCGCTTCCCATGAGGGCCAGGCCGAGCACGGCGGCGATGGCGATGGTGAACGCAATCTTGCCGGCAGCTATGCCGAGCTCGGCCATCACCAAATCGACCACCGCCCCCACCCCGATGTCCGACGGTCCGGCGGCCGCACTAAGCAGACCGACCAGCAAGGCGGCGAACACCAGCGCAAAAAACGGGTGAAGCCGGAACCAGGCAATGGCCACGATGATGAAGACGACACTGATGACGAGAATGGCCATCGGTCCGAAAATGATCGCAAGGGGTAAAGCCATCATGGGGAATCAAAGCGTCAGCGTAGGCTATCTTCTGCAACAGATTTCTGCTGCAGTAAGGTCAGCTGCGACCGGTGCCCGTGGCGTCAGTCTCCCGGCACCAATGCCGGACCGGTAAAACCGCCGGTCAAAAGGCCCACTTGCGAATCGAGGCAAGCAGCCTTCAGCAAGGCTTCACTTCATTCCCTGGTCGGTGGTAGCGCCCGGGTGTCGTTGACCGAAATACCGCCGTCCACGAGCAGGGTCTGGCCGCTGACATAGGCGCTCGCATCGCTGGAAAGGAAGACAAGGGCTCCATTGAGATCGTCCATCGCACCGGGGCGCCGAAGAGGGATTCGATCGCTCAGGTACTTCACCCACTCGATGTTCTCATAGAGCACGGCATTCTGCGCGGTCTTGAACCAGCCCGGGGCAAGGCAGTTCACGGTAATCCCCTGCGGTCCCCAATCGGCCGCCAGGCTCATGGTGAGCTGCTTGATCCCACCCCGGCTCGCCCCGTAGGGACCGAGACCCGCGTAGCCGGCCACGGAGGTAACGGAACCGATGTTGATGATCCGGCCGCGTCCGGCCGCGACCATGTGACGGGCCACCTCCTGTGCGACGAAAAACGGTCCGCGCAGGTTGGTGTCGAGCATCGTGTTCCAGTCCTCCCAGGAAACATCGAGCGCGGGTTTGCGGATGTTGCAGCCGGCATTGTTGACGAGAACATCAATCCGCCCGAAGTGCGTGTGGGCCGCAGCGACCGCAGCCCGGATGGAGGCATGGTCGCGCACCTCCAGCGCGATCGGGAGGGCACGACATCCGAGCGCGGTGATCTCCTGGACCACGCCGTCCAGGGAGGCCACGGTGCGGCTGGTTACCGCGAGATCGGCGCCGGCCCCCGCCAGTGCTCGTGCAAAATGCCGGCCAAGGCCGCGGCTGGCGCCGGTGACGAGGGCGATCTTTCCGGTGAGGTCGAATAAATTCATGAATGTGACGAAAAGGGCCCTTGGCACATCACCGGATCAAGGCGGCGTGGGCCGCGGCGACGGCAAGGTATTTTTCAGCCCAACCGCGCAGGGCAGCCTGCTCCTCCGGCGAAAGCGCGCGGACAACTTTGCCGGGGGTGCCGAGCACCAGCGAACCCGGGGGAATCACCGTACCCGGCGTGATCAGCGAGCCGGCACCCACCAGGCTGCGCGCACCGACGAGGGCCCCGTCGAGAATGGTCGCGTTCATGCCGATCAGGCACTCGTCCCCGATCGTGCAGGCATGGATGACCGCCGCGTGACCAATGGTGCACCAGGCCCCGATGTCGGCATCAAGGTCATCAGCCAGATGCACAATGACGTTGTCCTGCAGATTGGTCCCCTCACCGACCCGGATTGATGCGATGTCACCACGGAGGACCGCACCATAAAAGACACTCGAACGGTTTCCGAGGGTCACGTCCCCCAGAACGGTGGCATTGGGTGCGATGAAAAGCGCCCCGCCGGCATCGGGCGTCCTGCCTAGATGACGGGCCAGCCGCTGGTGTACATCCATGCTGGAACCGTGACCAGAGAAGCGCTCAACGCCAAGCCTTCCTTTGGCTCCTCATTTCCCAACCGGTTGCACAGGCAATTAGTTTCTCGCCGGAAGACATTATCCGCCCAAGCTGGCCCCGACCTTCAGCCCATGGATCAATTTCACCATTTGCTGCGCGGGGTGATCGGCATCGCCGCCTTCATCGGCATCGCCGCTCTTTTCAGCACCAACCGGAGACGCATCCCTTGGAAGGTCGTGGGCACCGGGCTTCTGCTGCAGATCATCACCGGCTGGCTCGTGCTTTATGTGGGCCCCGTCCGGGCAATCTTCACGGCGGTGGGAACCTTCTTCGTCCAGCTGCTCAGCTTCACCAATGAGGGCAGCGCCCTCGTCTTCGGCTGGCTCAGCACCATCGCGGGCGGCAACATCGAGGGCCTGGCATTCACCGAGGGAGGTCCGATCTTCGCCATCGCCATTCTGCCGACGATCATCTTCTTCGCAGCCTTTACCTCCCTGCTCTACCGTCTGGGCGTCCTCCAGATCATCGTTTACGGCTTCGCCTGGGTGATGTCGAAAACCCTTCGGCTCTCCGGTGCAGAGACGCTCAGCGCCTCCGCCAACATCTTCGTCGGCCAGACTGAGGCCCCCCTGCTGATCAAACCCTACCTCAGCCGCATGACCCGTTCCGAGCTGCTCGCTGTCATGATCGGCGGCATGGCCACCATCGCCGGCGGCGTCATGGCGGTTTACATCACCCTCCTCGGCGGCAACGACCCCGCCGAACAGGTCCGCTGGGCCACCCACCTGCTCACCGCCTCGGTGCTCTCCGCCCCCGCCGCCCTCATCACCGCCAAGATTCTGCTGCCACAGGAGGAGGTGGTGGACGAAACCGTCCGCCTCAATGCCGAGAAGCCGGGGGCCAACCTGATCGACGCCATCTGCCTCGGCACCACCGACGGCATCAAACTGGCCGTCAACGTGGCCGGCATGCTCATCGCCTTCACCGCCCTCGTCGCCCTGGCCAACTGGACCCTCGCCAACGGAATCGGCGGCTGGTCCGGCCTCAATGGCTGGATCGCCAGCATGACCGACGGGCGCTATGAATCGCTCTCCTTGCAGTTCGTCCTGGGCATGGTGGGCGCCCCCCTTGCCTGGCTGATGGGGGTGGACACCGGCAATCTCATGACCGCCGGCCAGCTGCTTGGTGAAAAGACCGTGCTCAACGAATTCTACGCGTTCTTCACCATGAACCGCATGGAGGAGAGTGGTGCGCTCACTGACGACCGCACGCGCATGATCCTCACCTACGCACTCTGCGGCTTTTCCAACATCGTTTCCATCGGCATCCAGGTCGGCGGCATCGGAGCCATCGCACCGGAAAGGCGCAGCGAACTCGCCCGGCTTGGCTGGCGGGCCCTTCTCGGGGGCAGCATCGCCTGCTTCCTCACCGCCAGCGTTGCGGCCATGCTCACCTGAGCCGGTCCGGCACCACCTCGTCGAGCCGAACCCCGTGGTTCCTCCGCCACTGCGCAATCAGCCCGTTCGCCGGACTGAACACCCAGGCCAGCGCGAACAGGCCCGTCCCCGCCACCACCATCGCAGCCGCGATGGAACAGTCGAGCCACACGCCCAGGCAGACCCCCAGCACCGAGCTCAGCGCGGCGTGCAGCACGGACAGGCCATGGATGACAGGCAGCCGCGTGCTCAGAAAACCCGCGGTCGCCCCGGGTAAAATCAGCATCGCCACGACCAGAATCGCCCCCACCGCCTCGAACGCACTCACCACGACCAGCGAGAGCACCGCCATTAGGCCATGGTGCATCCAACCGGGGTTGATGCCGAGCGAGCGCGCCAGGCCGGGATCAAATGCACTCACCAACAGCTCCTTGAAAAACACCGCCACCAGCACGGCCACGCTGATCAACACCACCCCCATGCGCACCACCGAGGGGGGACCGAGGGTGACGCCACCGAGCACCGCCATGGATTCGAGCGGAACGAACACGATCTCCCCATACAGGACGCAGTCTGCATCCAGATCGATCTGCCCGGTGTAGGTCACCGTCAGCACCACGCCGATCGCAAAGAGGGTGGAAAAGGCGATGCCCATGGCCGCATCTTGTTTCACCCGCGTGCGGCGGTGGATGAATTCGATGATCAAGGTCGTCACCACTCCCGCCGCCAGGGCACCCGTGAACATCGGCAGGGTTCCCCGGCTGTTGGAAAGCAGAAAGGCAATCACCAGGCCGGGCAGCACGCTGTGGCTGATCGCATCGCCCATCAAGGCCAGCCGTCGCAGCATGAGATAATTCCCGACGAGCCCGCAGGCCGCCGTCACCAGAAACCCCATGACGGCAATCCAGCCAAAGAGCGCGAGGTTTTCCGTCCAGGGCGCGATGAACACCTGGTGGAAATCGAAGGGGGGAATCAGTCCCTCGTTCATTGATCCCTCCTCTCCCCGGCGTCGGCCCCGGCTCCCTGATGAATCTCGCGCGGCCCCGGAATGGCCTTCCCGTGCGGATCCACCGTCGCGTAGTTCAACCGGCGCTCAAGGTCGCGCACCACGGCCTCGCCGAGTACGTGCTCGATCCGTTCGGCATCCTCGTGCACGTGGTCGGGTGCGATGTTGGCCGAATTTGTAAGGTAAAGTTCCCACAGGCGGTGATTGCGCACGATCTCGCCCGCGCGTCGCCGTCCGGCCGGCGTGAAATGAAGCACGTCACCCGCGAGCGTCGCGAAACCATGGCGGACGAGTTCCTCGCCCCGCCGGCGCGCCTCCAGCGGACTCTCGGTGCGTCGCGCAGCCAGCTGGGCC
>JBGTGS010000158.1:0-3190 GCA_041746615.1 Opitutaceae bacterium
TGTGGCCGCGGGCGGCGGCGTCGCGGGCGAAGGCCGCCGGGTCCTGGGTGATGGGCGGCCAGGTGTTGTAGTGCATGGGCACGGCGACCTTGGGTTTGAGCAGGTCGAGGGCCTCGATTGCATCGGCGGGGCCCATGGTGAAATTGTCACCGATGGGCAGCATGGCGACGTCGAGCCCGCCGCGGCCGATCAGTTGCATGTCGAGGAAGAGGGCGGTGTCGCCCGCGTGATAGATCCGTTTGCCCTCCGCCTCAATGATGAGCCCGCAGGCAACGCCCATGTAGATGGGGTTGAGGCCGGCGTTGAGGCTGGAGGTGTGGTGGGCGATGGTGAGCTTCACGCGTCCGAAGGGGAAATTGAAGCCGCCTCCGGGGTTCATTCCGTGGGTCTTCGCGCCCTTGGCACCGAAGTATTCGGCAATCTCGTAGTTGGCCACGATGGTGGCGTCGTTGGCCTTGGCGATGGCCAGGGCGTCACAGCTGTGGTCTTCGTGGCCGTGGGAGAGCAGAATGAAATCGCAGCTCACATCCGCGGCGGCCACCGGGGCACCGGGGTTGTCCGTGAGGAATGGATCGATGATCAGACGGTGGCTGCCAGTCTCGACGAGGAAGCAGGAGTGTCCGTAGTAGGTGATCTTCATGCGGCGACGGGGTTGGATATGGCGTGGATGCGCTTGAGCACGGCCGGGGTGAGGCGGGGGGCGACCTCGAGGGCGCCGACGTTTTCCACGAGCTGCTCGGGCCGGGAGGCACCGAGGATGACGGTGCTCACATTCGGATTTTTCAGGCACCAGGCCAGCCCAAGGCGGGGCAGGGTGGTATCGAGCTCCTTCGCGATGGCGGCGAGCTGGGTCACGGCAGCCAGCTTCCGGTCGGAGCCGGGGCCGAGGACGGCGTCGCGCAGCCATTCCATGCCGGGATGATTGAGGCGGGAGTTCTTCGGAACGCCGTCGTTGTACTTTCCAGTCAACAGGCCGCTGGCGAGGGGTGACCAGATGGTGGTGCCGAGGCCGCGGGACTTGCAGAGGGGTGCGAGGTTGCGCTCGACGCGGGTGCGGTGGAAGAGGTTGTACTGGGGCTGCTCCATCTGTGGGGCGTGGAGGCCGAGACGGTCGCAGACGGCGTAGGCGGCACGGAGCTCGCCGGCGTTCCATTCGCTCGTGCCCCAGTAGAGGATTTTTCCCTGCACGACCAGGTCGTGCATCGCCCGGCAGGTTTCCTCGACGGGGGTTTCGGGGTCGGGACGGTGGCAAAAGTAGAGGTCGAGGTAATCGACCTGAAGACGGCGGAGGGCGTCGTGACAGGCCTCGATGATGTGTTTGCGGGAGAGGCCGGTCTGGTTGGGTTTGTCGTCCTCACAACCAAAGAAGACCTTGCTGGAGACGATGTAGCTGCTGCGCCGCCAGCCACTTTTTTTGAGGATGTGCCCCATGACGGTTTCGGCCTGGCCGTCAGCGTAGGCCTCGGCGTTGTCGAAGAAGTTCACGCCCGCGTCGTAGGCGGTGTGCATCAGTTTGCGGGCGACGGGGTCGCCGATCTGCTTGCCGAAGGTGACCCAGGCTCCGAAGGAGAGGGCGCTGACCTTGAGTCCCGAGTTGCCGAGGCGACGGTATTCCATGTTCATGCGACCGGACTATACCTAGGTTTCGCCCAGAGGCGAAACCTTACTTTGGCCTCGCGAGGTGAGGCTCACGTTTGACGTTCTGTGCGCGAATCAACGGGTCATCGCTTATCGAAGCGTGGGCTTTCGGGATTACTACCTGGCGATGGTGATTACTTAAGGGCAAAAAAAGGCGGGACCGGCATCTTGCGATGCGGTCCCGCGGTGAAACGATCCGGAGGCCCGTTGAGCGGGCGCGGATAGGAAGGTGACTTAGGAACGGGCCTGCCAGCGGCGGGCACCGAAGAGGGCGACCATGGCGAGGCCGAAGAGGCCGAGGGTGGAGGCGGTTTCGGGGACGCTCGGGGGAGTGATGACTTCGCCGCTGGTCTCGGCGATGCGGTATTGATAGTTGATCGTGGCGGTTTGGCCCGCGTCGAGGGTGCCGATGTCCCACGCCATGTTGATGGTCCAGTCTCCGTTACCATTATTAACGGGATTCAGCAGGGAATAGGGGTCGGCCGACCAGTCAGATCTGATGGACGGCGTATGGGCGTAGGACGAGTCGGAGTAGATGCCGATGGTCCAGTCAGTTACGGGTGCGCTGGCAATGACGAGGTTCTGGTCAACGATGGTGTTGGTGGTCGAGTATCCGCCGCCCGCATACACGTCCTGGTCGGGGTCGATGCCCCGGGCATACACCACGTTGTTCATCGCCACCGTGCCATTGTTGGTGAGGCTGACCGAGAAGTTGATCGTACCGCCGTTGGTGGTGTACCAAAGGTTCTGGGAGATGCCGAGGAGGCCGTAGTTGCCCGTGGTGAGGGTCGAAAGGGTGGAACCCGCACTCGTGTTTACGGTGGTGGAACTGAAGGGGTCGCCGTAGGCGTAACCGGCCGCACTCGAGGAATTGTTCACACCGATGGAGTAGAACTCATAGGGGCTGCCGGGCTTTACAAAGTCATATCCCGTCCACGTACCCGTGCCGGTTTCGTCGTAATCAATGCCGACGTTGAAGGCGTTGTCGATGAGACCACCGCTGGAGTGAACTCCGACGCGAAGGTAGTTGCCGTTGAGGACAACATTGGCTTGAGCAGTGGCCAGACCGAGGGCGGTCGAAGCGGCCAATGCGAGAACTGACTTCAGGATTTTCATGGGCGGTTGGATATTCGGGTGAGTTAGCGAGATTGGAGCTGGGACCTCCAAATGGACCTGAATTGGCTAAGCATTGGATATGCCACCACCCAATCCGGCGAGATCATGAATTTATAACATATTTAAAATCAATGGAATATAACTTATAAACTTGTATGCTATTCAATAACAAGTGCTTCGAAAGCCATGAAACTGTAAATTATTTCGACATTTTGACGATTTGGCTTCGACCCATTTATTGATCCCAGAGAGCACCTTGCGAAACATTCCCGACAAAAATGGAGGAGCTTCAGCTAGGGTGTTTTGGCCTTGGCGCGTGAGCGCCTTCAAGTACGAACGGGTCTAATCCCGGGTCAGCTTGAAAGGGACCGGGGTATGTGGGGACTGATGGATCCCGCAGTAGGGGGATTACACGCCTGCCTCGAACCAGTCGAGG
>JBGTGS010000159.1:0-44160 GCA_041746615.1 Opitutaceae bacterium
TGGGGGCCCTCCGCCACAGTATTGACGAAATAGGTTTCAGTTCCCTGGATGCGATCAGTCGATTCAGGCCACAATACATCGTCACGATTTCGATCCAAACCCGATTCGATAAGTTCTCCCAAAGCATTGTACGTATACAAGGTCGGCGCCGTCCCGCAGCAGGAGGATGTCTTCCAAAGGAGACCGGTGCCGTGTTCATAGTGGAACTCCTGCACAGTATTCGACTGATTGGTCACTGAGAAACCGGGGCGCGTCATACTCACCGGACGACCGAGCCGGTCATACACCGACTCGGTCCACCGTACTGAAGTCGATGTTGACTCATCCAACCGCACCGTACGCTTGCCGTCCTGATCGTAGGAATAAGTGTAGTACTGGGGAATCACGGACGAACCGGTGACTTCCTTAAGGGAGCCGTCTGCGTAGACCACCTCTTCACGTGTACCCGACCCCTGCACGTACACCGATTTTTTCCGATCATCGGGAAAATACTCGATCTCCGTATATATGGTATCGGGATCGAAGTGAATCGCCAGTCGTCCGGCATCATCATAGGTCCACGAGCGGGTGATATCTTCAGCATTACCTTCACCCCATTTTTCTTCGCGCAGGCGGTTCGCGGCGTCGTAAGTGAACCGCGTTTTGACTTCCGGCACCGTGGCCGTACCGCTCCTTGTCGCCAAAATCGTGCGACTCGCGGCATCAGGCTCATAAGTGGTCTCAATTCCGTGGGCGTCGATCTCTGACTTCTTGAACACGCCCTCGTGCACGATGGTGTGGACCGCTCCACTGGCACTGGTGCGCTTCATCAGCTGGTTCGAGAGATTGTATTCGAGATCCTCATAGCTCACCAACTTCCATGATCCCGAATTCCAGACGTGGAATTCGGTGCGCACGACTTGGGCGCTCGCATCCCGGATGACAACCTGCATGGTCGACTTGTTCTCGAGGAGCCATAGGCTTTCATTTGAGTAGCCTCCATGCGAAGTGTAGTTGGAATCTCCCGAGGTGGCGCCAGCCATCACGGAAATGCGGCTCGCGCTCCCTGAATTCGTTCCGTTATTGGCCGACAATTCGAACGTGGTGCCGTCCCAAGTTCCCCGCTGATACACGAATGCCTGCTTCCGCCCGTCTGGGTGCTGGATCGAATGGATCTGATGGCGGTAGAAGTCATCCGAGGCATGCCCCGGCTCCGTGCCCGCGTCCTCGCGAAAATACTTCGTGACGGTGACGAGATCGTCGTAAGGACCCGCGCTATCGGTACGTGTCGCCGTCACCAAATACAGCTCTGGCCGGTCCGATTCATTAAAGTGGCTCTCCGTGTAAGATGTACTTGAGAGGCCGATCAGGGTTCCATCCACCTCTGTCACCACGAGGGACGGACGGGTTTTTCGGCCAAAGGTATCGGCCTCATAGGAATACGTGATAGTTTCGCCGTCGTGATCGTTCAAATCGCTGGGCAGTCCAGTCTCTGTATTGGTCGACGGACGGTGACGCCGGTAGAGGGCACCGCCAAGATCTGCGGTACCCTCTCCATGCTCGTAGTATTCGTAAGCTTCCCAATACCCACCGGTCGTGACGCGCGATCGCGGCCGACCATAGTTGCCAGATTGTGCGCTTGCGGTGTAGTAATCGGTGGAGGTCGTGACGCTTGCGCTGGTGCCGACGGTTTCCGTCGCGATCTCCTCGCCCCAGGGGGCGGACAAGTAAGTACGACTCTTGGTTAAAGCGGTTGAATTCTGAACCGAATTTTCCGTCAGAGCAATTGTTTCGCTGCTGCCGGTTCGTACGCGGGTGTCGCGTGACAACGTCGTGGAGCCCGTATGCCAGTCGTCCGCAGTCCACGTGAAGTTAGGAAATGTGCCCGTCCGGGTCAGGATTGTTTTGCGGTATTGACTAGGAGTGAGCCCTGCATCGCCAGGGTGCTCGAGATCGCGCGTATCCCAATTGATGGTGACCTGGTTGGGTTCGGCACCATCCGGGTTGATCAAAAACCAGCTGAATGGATCCCCCTGAAACAACCGCAGACCGGTCACCGGATCGGTTCCCAGCCATTGTTTGCGATGGTAAAACTTCAATTCGGCCTGGTTTGTACCGGTGACGACGATATCAACGGCCGCTTCCGGCGCGAGGATTTGACGAATGGTGGTCGGAACGTAAGGAGGCGAGACGCCAGTACCGTTATAGATCACATGCACCTCGGAAGACGTGTGCTCGTAGAGCAAACCCGCAGGTGAGAAGAGGGATGCCCATGGATCGCTGCCGGTCCCGGTGTCAATGATGGCAATAGCCCCTGCGGAAGAACCATTGGCCAGAGACCCCAGTGCAACCTGCCACAGGATCCGGCCGCTTGTAAGCGACGTGGCTGTGCCAGCCCGACCAGTGAATTCCTGAACCGGGGAAAGCACGCGGAGGCGGATCATGGAGGAGCCGCCATAGCCCACCCGGTATCGCTGACGGGTAACGCGCTCGATCTCCATCACATAGCCCGGTGGAGGCACCGCTTGAACCGTCAAATCCAAGAGATCCGTCGCTTGCACAGCGAGGTGGTAGGTTTTGCCCGGCTCGAGCCGGGCTGTGAGCTGATTGGTTTCGGTATTGGTATGACCTGCTCCCATGGACTGTGGGCCGTTCAAATCATCGATATCGAGGGTAAAAATGCTCCCGGCATGGGCCTGGCCACTCCAATTCAGATCAAGAGCCCGAATCGAGACAGCGACACCCACCGGGCCATCGGGAGTCTGGGCGAGGGAAGGAGGAGTCCATCCCAAGACCAGGAGGGATGGCAGCAAACGGATGATCCTGTAAGGTTGCATGGTCGTCCGTGGTATTACTGGTTGCGTCCTTGACGGAGGGCTCTGATTTCAGCCGCCTCCAGTCGCCGCGACTGCTGACGCGCGCGAGGAGAATCCGTGTCGAGTTGAATCGCCTGCTCGTATTCGGCTCGGGCGGCGGCGGGATCACGCAGGAGTTCGTCAAGTAGGTAGCCGGCCATCTCGTGGAGTCGCGCGCGCTGGCTTGCGGTGGGCGGCGGCTTCAGGTCGGCCGCGTCACCGAGGAGCTCCATCGCCTGAAGCGCCACCTCGATAGCACCGCGATGATCGTACTCGCGGCGAAGCGTGAGGGCCAGATGAGTCAGCTTGCCTGCTGCTTCCACATGCCATTCAACGGTATCACGCTGGAATTGCCCCGCGTTGAGCAAGGCATCTTTCGCCCCTTCAAGATTCTTCGCCCGTAGAAGCGAACGACTGTCGCGCAATCCCTGGAGACGACGGACCTCAAGGACTGCCGGATCAATGGCCGGTCGATTTCGAACTGTGGACTCGTCCTTCGGATCGCGGTCAACCTTCCCTTTCTTGTCTGCTTCATCCGCTTCATAAGCAGGATTTTCAGTGATCTCGATTAAATCCAGAACCCAAGGCTGATCTTGGCCTGCGCTCACGACGACGCCAAGGGTGCCGGCCGGCGTAAACGCCGGCAGAGAGTATGAGCTGCCGGCGAAAGCCAACGTAGCGACATTGGCCTGGGAGTCATAACCGAGTTGGAAATCCAGTGGCTGACGGCTTCGCCCTTCATCATCCAAAAGAATGGCGTAAGGCAACAGGAGGCGTTCCTCGCCGAGGAAAACCATCGCTCCACCCTCGCTGTCGCGCATTAAGGTAAGGCTGGCGGGGCCAACTTCGAGGCTGGGCCAACCGGCAGGCTCCAGGCCGAAGTAAGGGCGGGAAATCAACCGTACAAAAACGGCGCTGTGGGAAAAGGCCTGGTAGAGTTCCGCGCCAGCCGGCACTTCGATGCTGCCTGTGACCGGATCAATAATGGGTGCCCCGCCAGTGGAGGTCCACGAGACCAGCGGCACGGGGGGAAGCGAAACCTGTGCCGCCGCCGGAATGGCGGCCACCCAAGTCAAGGCGAGCAAGACGATGAAGCGTGCACGAAGACGACCGCAACTGAGAGATGCCAGGTAGCGACGCGATCCCCTCCATTTCCTGAAGGAGGAAGGGTTAAGCAACGAAGATCCCTCCTTGAGGGTGTGCATGGGCAGCAGGTGCTGTAGGGACGTGTTCATGGGTTTGGTACGAGCAGCTTCAGTTGAGTGGCATCATGGACATCATCCTCCGCACTGGTTAGCGGTTCGGTGCCCAGGGCCTGTTCGATGCCATTGGGAATGCCATCGCCATCTTCGTCGGCCAGAGGGTCGAGTACGCGGAAGGTCGCGGCCACGGTGGCGGACATGTAATTGGCATCGCCGGGGTAAGTGGCAGTGACGGTCGTCGATCCGATAGGAAGAGACTCACCCACCGTCCTCGAATACGCGATCTGACCAACGGGTTGGACGACCGAGGAACTGAAGGCATGACTGAACGATGCATTGAGATGACCGGCCGCGACCGAGTAGGGCGCCAGCACCGTGACATCCGGGAAGCTCCCAACCGGAAGGGCCTTGGTGACAGAGAGCGGGACGTTCGCCGTGACACCCTGATTGTAATTCGCCGCGTCCGTGGCGTTGAAAGTGACGCCGAGGGTATGCGGACCCACGTTAAGCACTGCGCCGCTGGCAGGACTGTAGACGAATACGCCAGCAGTGGACGCCGTGGCGTTGAGCTGAGTCGCGCTCAAAGAGTCGCCATACGCAATCGGCGCGGGTGTCGACCAAGTGATCACCGGCGTCGCTTTCTCAATAACCAGCATGCCGGTACCGGTGCCGTGGTAATCGGGATCATCGATGGTCCCGCCGACGGCGTAAGTTCCGGCATTAATAGGAACCGTGAGGAAGCCGTCGTAGGTGAGATCTACCGTAAGCGTAGTAGGGTTCGTCGTGACGGTGGGCGATTTGGGCGTGCCATCGTAAACTTGGTTTAGGTTGCTCAGACTCACCGTGGCCAAGGCCTTTGCGAACGTAACCCGGACCGCTTCGGAAGATGCGGCATCGTAGTTAGTATCGCCGGCTTTGATCGCGATTACGTCCGCCCAGCCGGTGCCGCTCGCCGCGGTCAGCATTTCTGCTGTCAAGATGGCCACCTCTTCGGTCGATTCATCCACAATCGCAAAACTGACCGCGCCCGTCCCCGAGCCGCCGGTACTGGCAAGCGTCTGTGTCGTGTCAAAGATTTGTGTGGTGGCCGCAACAAGGGTCAGATCTTCCTGACCGATCCTGGCAAAGGTAACCCGGACTGCAGCCGATACCGCCCCGTTATAATTATTGTCGGCCGCCTTTAGCGCCTGGACATCAACCCAACCCGTGCCGGTGGCCGCGGTGAGCACGGCACCGGCCAGAGTTGCCGCCCCTGGCGTCGATTCATCGGCAATGGCATAGCTCAACGCGCCCCCGCCAGACCCTCCTGTGGCGGACAGGGTTTGTGTCGCGTTGTAAGCCTGGGTCGCAGCCGCACTGATCGTGAGCACTACTTGATCGGCCTTGGCAAGGAGCACGCGCACGGGGGCCGATACGGCGACTTCATGGTTTTCGTCCGCCGCTTTTGTCGCCTGTACATCCACCCAGCCTGTACCGGCGTTCGCCGTGAGCACGGCCCCGGCCAACGTCGCAACTTCCCCCGCAGACTGGGCCACCATCTCGTAGCTAATCGTACCGATCCCCGCACCACCGCTGCTGCCCAGCGTCTGCGAAGTATTGTAGATTTGGTTGGTCGCTGCACTTAAAATCAATGCGGGCTGCACCGCTTTCACGAAGGTAACCCGGATGACATTGGAGGTTGCCACACTGTAATTGGCATCCGCTGCCCTGACCGCACGCACGTCTGCCCAACCCGTGCCGGTGTTTGCTGTCAGCAAGGCCCCGTTCAAACTCGCCGCGTTGGGTTGCGACTCCGCAACGATTTCATAGCTTACCGCCCCACTGCCCGAGCCGCCCGCACCGGAAAGTGTCTGGGTTGTGTTGTATGTCTGCGTCGATGCCGCATTGAGCGTCACCGCCAGCTGGGCCGCGGGAGCGAGGCTCACCCGCACCACCCCCGACGTCGCCGCGTGGTGATTATTGTCGGCCGCCCTCGTTACCTGCACGTCCACCCAGCCGGTGCCGCTCGCCGCGGTCAGCACGGCCCCTAACAAGGTCGCAACTCCCGCCGGGGATTGACCCACAATGGCGTAGCTCAAAGCACCACTTCCCGAGCCGCCGGTACTGGCAAGCGTCTGGGTCGTGTCATAAGTCTGCGTCGCCGAAACGATGAGTGAAAGCGCTGCTTGGTTCGCCTTCACAAGGTTCACCGTAATCTCATTCGAGTCGATCGGGTGGTAGTTGCCATCCAGACCGGCCCGTCCATCCGTACCCGTTGCCTTCGTAGCCCTGAGCTTCACCCAGCCTGTACCCGTGTCCGCGGTGAGCTGATTTCCGACGATGGTGGCGAGAACACCACCCTGTGGATATTGGTCGACGATCTGATATGAAACGTGCCCGTTGCCATCGCCCCCGGATGTGGAGAGAGTTTGCGTCGTTCCGTAGACTTGGTTTTGCGTCTGAGAGGCAATGGTAAGGGCAGCCTGGGTTGCTTTGGCGATTATCAATTCGCCAATGGCGCTGCCACCCCACACTTGATCAAGGACGGTAGCAGAAACGTCGTAAGTGCCTGCGAGGATTGGTTCCGACGATGAGACTTCGCCACCATGATCATAAGTAAACACAACCGTTAACCCTGATGGGTTTAAAGTATCTGCGCCCGCTGCTTTGGGGGTGCCGTCGTAAACGTGATCAAGGGTATGGAGTGTAACACTCGCCTCACAGCAAACGATCACCCATGAAGTTTCTGCCCAACCCTCATAATTGGGACCCGTAGCGTCGATCCTTACATAAAATTCTCCTCCCGAGGAATTCGGATCGCCGGTAGTCCTCAACACGCCAGCAGTTACAGCATACGGCACTCCCGCCGCCTCGGCAGTGAGGTCAGGTGGCACACTTCCATTCGCGATGTAAACCGTAGGACCATGCTCATAGCCATCGTAAATAAAGCTGGTTCCGTAGAGCACAAAGCTGATCGATTGCTTTTGCAACTCGACCAGTGCGGATGCAGTCGCCGCGCTGTAATTCGAGTCGGCCGCTTTCATCACTTGCAGCTCCACCCACCCCGTCCCGGTATTAGCCGTCAGCACCGCCCCGGAGAGGCTCGCCGCCCCAGCCGACGACTGGCTTATTATCGAAAAACTTATCCCTCCAATGCCTGAGCCGCCGCTACTCGACAGGATCTGTTCCTGATTGAAGATTTGTGTAGCTGATGCAATCAGCGTCAGCGTACTTTGATTGGCTTTGGCCAGCGTCACCCGGACCGTGGCCGAGTTCCCGACGTTGTAATTTAAATCGGCCGCTTTTGTCACCTGTACATCCACCCATCCAGTGCCGCTCGCCGCAGTCAGCACCGCCCCTGACAAGGTTGCAACTCCCGCCGTGTATTGACCCACGATGACGTAGCTCACCGCACCGCTACCCGAGCCGCCGCTGCTGGAAAGCGTCTGTGTCGTGCTGTACGTCTGCGTCGCCGCCGCATTGAGCATCAGCGTACTTTGATTGGCTTTCGCCAGCGTCACCCGCACTGTGGACGAGGTAGCGGCATTGTAATTTGTGTCTGCCGCCTTTGTGACCCGCACATCCACCCATCCTGTGCCACTCGCCGCAGTCAGCACCGCCCCTGACAAGGTTGCAACTCCCGCCGTGGATTGCCCCACGATGGCGTAACTCACCGCACCGCCCCCCGAGCCGCCGCTGCTGGAAAGCGTCTGTGTCGTGCTGTACGTCTGCGATGCAGCCGCATTGAGCGACAGCGTACTTTGATTGGCTTTCGCCAGCGTCACCCGGACCGTGGACGAGGTAACGGCGTTGTAATTTGTGTCTGCCGCCTTTGTGACACGCACATCCACCCATCCTGTGCCGCTCGCCGCCGTCAGCACCGCCCCTGACAAGGTTGCAACTCCCGCCAAGGATTGACCCACGATGGCGTAACTCACCGCACCGCTACCCGAGCCGCCGCTGCTGGAAAATGTCTGTGTCGTGCTGTACGCCTGCGATGCAGCCGCATTGAGAGTCAGAACGCCTTGGTTGGCCTTCGCTAGCGTCACCCGGACCGTGGAGGAGGTAGCGGCGTTGTAATTTGTATCCGTCGCCTTTGTGACACGCACATCCACCCATCCCGAGCCGGTGTTGGCTGTAAGCACGGCTCCGGACAGGCTCGCCACTCCTACCGCCGACTGGCCGACAATCGTATAGCTGAGAGCACCGGTTCCCGCTCCTCCGGAAGCTCCCAGGGTCTGGCTCGTTCCATAGACTTGCGACGTGCTTGCGACGAGAGAAAGCGTGGGCTGGTTGGCCTTGACTACCGTCAGCGTGCCATTGACGTATCCTAATGTGTAATTGGCGGCAAATCCGCCCGATGGGGTGATGGGATAGGTACCGGGCGTAGAAGTGGTCGTAGCTGTCGTAGTAAAGGAGACCCCGCTGACGACTGTAGCAGTATCTCCATTCACCAATCCACCATAAGAAGCAGTAAACGCTGGATTCGATGCACTGTACGCGCGGGTGGCATTGTTTGCGGACACGCTGAGCGGGGCTGCGGCGACGTTTACATAGGCCCACGCGCTCGCGCTTCCCCAGCCATCGCCGGCCTTGCCCAAGAAATTAAAGGTGCCAATCGAGGGAGGTCGAAATACGGCGGACTTGCTCACCGGACCTCCACCGGTTGCCACATCATTGGAGAAGTTCTGGGACGTGTAGTGTGCGCCATCAGCAGCATATCCCTGCCACCCGCTGCGAGACATGTCTGCATTGCCAGGACGAAAATACGTGCTGGATGCGTAACGCATCCATGCAGCACTGTATAGGTTCGCGTCAGGATCTGTCCCGGTCGCGGCAACCGTTGTGGTGCCGCCGTAAGTTATATTGGCAGTGCCCGCCCCACCTGCTGTTGCGGACAGGACTGAAGCACGGTTGGCGACCGTAAAGGTGACATCCCACGCGCCCGCGAGATAATTGGCGTCCCCCGCGTAGGAAGCCCTCACCGTATAAATGCCAGGGTAAAAGACCGTACTCGCGTTGACCGCTCCCCCCGTGGGCGAAGCCCCGAATCCCGAGCTGCCGACAATTGAGAATGTGACTGCGCCCGTCGGCGTGGCCACTGCACTGGAGTGCGGGTTCGATAGCGTGACATTGAAACTGCCCGCGGGCGCAGTGCCCGTGCCGGTCCACGAACGCGACGTCCAACCGCTTATGCTGGGTGGAGCCTTACTTACCGTAACATAGGCGTAGCCGGTGCAAGTCGCCCAGTTGGCTGGATCGGAGCTTGCCCAAAGATGACCATCATGCGTGTTAGCATGATAAGTCATCGTGGCGTTTGCATAAGCCGGTCGATGCGTGGCTGTCCGTGTGTTCGATCCCCCCGAGGCCGCACCGCTGGTATAGTTTATCCCCGTGAAGTGAGGAGTGGTTGGATGATTGCCCCAACCCGTCGAGTGATCGCTCTGGGCCGCGCGATACCAGTTGGAGCCCGTCTCGTTAAGCACCAGGATTCCGTGGAAAACCAGATTGCTGTCGGGATCTGTCGCGACAGAGGTGATGCTTGTACTCTGTCCAAATTGGATCGTGGTTGGCGAAGCGGTAATAGCCACATGCGGCGAACGGTTCACGATTTGAACCGTGTGATAAATCATGCCCGAATATGCGTTCGCACCATCCATTGATTCAGCCTTGAAATGCACAGGACCAGGGTTGCCCGAACTGGTGTAATTGGCATCCGAGTCGTTCTGATATCCATTCCCGCCCCCGTTGAACGCGAAAGGCTGGTCGTTCTTCCATACGAGAACATTGGAGAGATTCCCGTCTGGATCCGTCCCCCGTGCCCGGACCGTGAAATTTTGATTCACATACACCGTGCTGGGTGCAACCAACCACGATATCGACGGGCTCTGGTTGGGTATATAAATATAGATTGTGTGGTAGATGTATCCCGACTCCGCGCCGCTGCTGTCGTAGGCCTTGGCCTGGAATGTGATCGGACCCTCAGTGTAGCTGACCGTACCATTATCTCCCGAATAGCCTGTGTAGCCATCGCCACCGTAACCGAAAGCGTGGGGAGACCATTCTTTCCAGACATGGACATTCGAAAGATTCCCATCGGAATCATCGCCACGGGCTCCGACTGCAAACCACTCACCTACCGCAGCGTACGAAGGAGCCGAACTCCATGAAACGGTCGGAGGAGAATTCGGCTGCGTAATCTGGATATCGCGATCAATCCAATCATACTCGTAAGAATAATCGTCATATCCCTCAGCCCAGTAATTGACGGTCTGGGCGCCGTAGTCGGTGGGATAAACGGCAGCCCAGCCATATCCGGCGTCCGCCCAGTAGCCGCCCCGGAACAGCTCTATATAATATGAGGAACCTGAAGCCTGATAAACTTCAACCGAGTAGCTCTGGCCGCTCTCGACGGAATACGGAGTATTCCCGGTCCATCCCAGAGGCCATGCCAGTGTCAGGGAAGGGGCAAACAGTGCCGCCCATACCAAAAAGCGAGATATCATGGCGAACCGATCAGCGGGCGCTCGCGCCGGATGCGGGCCTGGCCAACTCTCGGGCGGCCGTTACTGAAACAATCGATCCATTGGAATCGGTGATATATACCAGTCCTGGTTCGGTCAGCTTCAGCTGCTGGGCCAGGGCGCCATCCCGCCCACGTTCATCATAGACTTGTTCACCGGGCAGGACGTGGGTGGCGGCAGCAGATTCGGCCGCTTGCCTATCCGTGTCCAAGCTGACTCCGACGATCGATGCTCCGGGCGGCGCGGCGTCAGAAAGGCTCTTCGCTCTCGCAATACTGCCGGGGCTCCACGATGCCCAACTATAGATCACGACGGCACGGCCTCGGACGCGTTCAACCGCCGTATCCTCACCGAGCGCGGCCTTGGATACGTCGGCCAGCAACCGGCCTTGAAGCGCGTGTCGGTCGACCAGCTCACGGGCACGCGCCTTGACCGGAGCTGGCGCGGGCATGGCCAAGACCTCCTGAGCAATTTGTACTCCCCGAGCATTGTCTCGATTTCGTGCAATCTGGAGGAGTGAGTCGTAGGCGTCCGGAACATCGGCGAACTCCGCGATCAAGCCACGCGTGACAGTCTCATAGGCATCCAGCCGCGCTTCCGGACCTAAGTCGCGTTGCTTTCGAATCTCCCAGTTCCTTGACCATGCCGTTATCTCCGCCCGCTGAGCAGACGGGATCGAAGCATCCGCACGGATTGACTCCACAGCTTGATGCCGACGCGCTTCCTGCGAGTTATCGCCGGATTGCGCGGCATAGAAGAGGACAAGGGCTTCAACTTGGCGCGCCTGCTTTGATCCCGGATGTTCTGGATTGGCAGTGTAGAACGCTCGCAGGCGGTCGGCTTGGCTGACAAACTCGACAACTGCCAGCTGCCTCGCAGCGGCTCGGCTTTGAGCATCAACTGGAGCTGGTCCCGCGGGTGGACGGGGCCTCTGAAAGTTCTTGATCGTCTCCCATTCGATGTCAGCTGCGGATAGGTTCAGGCTGGGATCAACAACTGAAAGGTCAGCTGCATTCAGGGGCGGGAAGACAGTGCTCGCAATAAGGGCAGCAAGTACAAACAGGCTTGGAAGCTTCATAGGTAACCGGGGAATGAAGGAGGACAACGGGTGCCAATGTTGAACATCGGCACATGCAAATAGAGTCCGCCACCCAGCCGAGACAAAGCCTGCAGATTACTGAAAATCGAGTAGCCCGTACTCGATTCAGAGTATTAGGGACGCTGTCTCGAGACCACCGAATGCTCTGGACTGCTCAAAGGTTCCGGGTGGCCGTCGACCGAAATCCGGGTGGGGTTCAACCGCGTCAGCCACAACGCAGCCATCGACTGGGTCCTCTGATGTCTGTCTACAACGGGATTGCTCAGGTTTTCGTGCGAGCCGAATCATCAACTGCAGATCAAACCCCGGCCTGATCACACCGCTCGCGGTGTGGCGAACAACGCCTCGGTGGATGGCCTCACGCATGAGTTCCGAGCGGGACCTGAGGCCCAGCTTGCGCATGATCCGTTGCCGGTGCGTGTGCACGGTTTTCGGGCTGATACCCAATTGAATTCCTGCTTCATAGTCGTCGGATCCATCACCGATCACCGCGAAGACAAGGACCTCAAGAGAAGAAAGGAGCTGGCTCATGCTATTCGCAGATTGTGAACGGGCTCTCCTCCATAGCCGATTGGAGTACGATCCCTCCTCGATCACTTCACGGATTGCGGCCGGCAGGCTCGACCCGCTCTCATCCATGCAATCGAACACCCCATTGATGCGTAATCGCCTCAATGTCGTAATGGTATGCTCGTCCTGCCTGCGAGTGACTACCAGTATTTGCTGCACCAGTCCCCTATTCGTAACAGCCTCGATCAGATCGAGCCCATCGGTGCCGGGAAGGTTGAGGCCGAAAAGCCCAATCCGAGCGTGTCTCCGCTCCATGGAGATCAATGCCTCAGCTGCGCTTCCACATAGGGTTATGTCTGCGGCCGGGTAGGCCTCCCGTGAATATTCCGTGAGCACATCACGATCGTAGCGACTCTGCTTCACGATCAATATACGCGGCCCGCCTATAGCGAACTCGTTTGAGCAAACTTTACCGAGGGGAACGGTTTTGTTCATCGGCTCAGAAAGTTATCCGCCTCACTCGGCAGCAATTCCGAAAAGCACCCTAAAATTGGGGTGCTTTTTGAGCTTTAAATCTCACGCCTTTTTTGCTTTTGGACGAAGTTTTTCCGCTGCTTTTTCCGTCCCTCGTTGGCGGAGGAACCGGTAGCCAATCCCGCCGCGCCCGCACAGGCCAAGGCGATGAAGCACACGGTTTTGAGTTTGACCGAACGGATCGAGATCCAGGCCGGGCTGAGGGCGGGACACACGCAGCACTCGATTGCGGTTCAGTTGGGGCGCTCGGCCAGCGCGCTGAGCACCGAGTTAAAGGGGCACCGACCTGTCCAAGGTCTCCTACCAGCAACTCAGTGCCTATCAAGAAATGCTCAACGAGCGGCCCCGCAAAATCCTTGGCTGGAAGTCTCCTGCTCAATGCTTCCGTGAACTTATATCATCTCTTTCTTCAAACTGATCCTTGAATCTGCCCTTGCCTTTTTCCCTTCGGACAAGCCCCGCCATTTTGCTAACAATCAGTCGCGGGCTTGAGCACTTAAAGTTGAACCGTGGTCGGTTGCTGATGTTGGCGGGGTGCATTGTCCACCAGAGGCGGATAAATCCTCAATGCGCCGCGGCGCTCCCGGAGAGAACGCCCTACCTTTCGACCTTAGCCAACGGCTACACTTGAATTGTAACTCCTCCAGCCTGGACTATCGCGCCGCGCTCGTGATCTCCACCGCCGTCACCCGGAGCTGGGCGTTCAACTGGGCGGGGTTGTTGCGCTCGGCGTTGATGATAAACGACTCGATGGTGATGTAGGGGGCACGCTTGGCCAGCTCGAGGTAGAAGTGTTTGAGCTGATCCCATCCGGCCCGGTTGATGCGGAACTGGATCGAGTTGATCACAAACTCCTCGGTTCGCTCCGTCGGCAGGGGTGAACTGATGGTGTTCGTGCCCAGGCCGGCGGACGCGGCGATGCCGTTCAGCTCCGCCGAGAGACGCACGCCGTCGAAGCTGCGGGCGGGATCGAGATGCCGGATGGCAATGATGGCCTCCTCCTCAATGGCCTCCCGGCGGTCCAACCACATCTGCTGCACATTGAGGTCGGCGGTGGTGCGGCGATATTCACCCACCAGGGCGGACGCCCGGCCGGAGGCGGATGATGCCCACACCACCGCGCCCATCAGCACGAAGCCGAGAAGCAGGAGTTTTTCCCGAAGAAGGCGGCTGAGGAAAAAGGCTTTCATGGCGCTCAGGTTTCCGCGGGCTTCACCGCATCGGGTTTGAAGGTGACGAGGATGGTGAAGACAGCCATGCCCGCCCGGGTTTCAGGTCCGCGGATGACCACGTCCTGACAGGACGGCAGGTTGCGGAGCGCCACCTGAAAGGCGTCGATCTCAGCTTGCGAACTGGTCGGGGTCTGCGCCTCGAACTGGACGGTGTAGAGGCTGGTGGCGCTGCTCGCCATCAGCTGGATGTTGGGTGGACGCACCGAGTAAACGATCGAGATCATTTCCAAGGGTAACAGCCGCTTCGAGGCCAGTTCCTCGATGCGGGTGGCCAGGTTCCGCTTGGTCGTTATCTCCATGACGAGAGGGGTCTGCACCGAAACCTGCGTGACCCGGCTGTCCTGCATCATGCGCAGGCCCACCATGAGAACTTCGCCGAAAGCACAAAGCGCGATGATTGCGGCCGCGCCGAGGAGGCTTCGCCAAAGCCATTGGTCGCGGACCCGGGCGGCCCGGCGGGAGGCCAGTTCGGCCTTGTCGCGAACATCAAGAGCATCGGCCAGATCGGTGCCGATGGTTGCTTTGATATCCCCCACGCGAAAGACCATTTCCTTCTCCCCGGTGGCATCGTCATCCAGCACGGGGAGGTGCAGGTCGACCACTGCGCGGCTCCCGGAAAATCCGCGCAAAAGCCGCTCGCGGGCGGCGGCCAGATCCGCCTCACCGGCCTCGGACGGGAGGGCCTGTACCGCCACCGCCGATGGCACGCCGGAGTCATCGTCAAAATGCAGGGCCGTCAGGCTGTCCGCTCCAGCGATCAGCCAGGTGGTCGCGCCGGCCGGGGCCGGGGCCCCCAACAGGAGGGCAAAGGCGGGAACCACGAGATCGGCCGTCGACCAGGTGGCGGTTTCGTCTGCGGGGAAGCGCTTGCGATAGGCGGCGAACACCAGCGCCCTCCCGGAGCCGGGACGGGTGTAATAGCCGTGATAAAGCTGGGCGACCGGAAAAGGGGAGAGTGATTCAATGGCGAGTTCGATCTGGGCGGCCGGACCTTCGTCGCCCTCTCCGTTAACCAGCGGGATGCTGCGAATAAAGAAGTGTGCATCCGGCAGGGTCACGATCCGGCGCGTCGGAGCGGCAAACACGGGGGACATCAGCTTGGGGAAGGACATGCTTAAAGGGACGGATCAAAATCAGGCGACACCATGGGCATCGCATCATTCTCCCGGATTTCCAAGATTGTATATGGGTAGTTGATCGAAACCGCCTGGGCGGCACCGGCGGCCGGGGCCGGGTTTGCGGTCGGGGCCGGGGTGGCCGAGGCCTCTGCGGTTTGCTCGGCCTCCGTCTTGACCGCCGCCACGATTCGGGCGCCGCCGGCGGGAGCCACCACGGCGTGCAACCGGAACGACGCCAGCCCCTCGCGCACGCTTACGGTGATCCGCAGGGCGTGGATCTCCGCGCCAAAACCGGTGGGCACGCTTTGCGCACCGAGCACAGTGGCCACCTCATTGGCCCGCCGGAAGTAACCGGCACCCTGATACGAATAGGTGCCCGTCCCGTTCAGATAGTCGGCCAGCTGTCCCTGCTGGGTCTCGTCGTAGCCCGCCTGCGCGTGGAGCACGGCCGGCCGGGCGGAATTGATGTTGGGCTGACGGTAGTTGAAAAGGGATACGCTCCCGGTGAACTCCCGCCAGAGATCGTTCGGGTTGCCATGCTCGTCAAAAAACTCCTCACGGATCAAATCGATCGCCGTCAGTTCGCTGAAGGAACGCAGCGAGCGCTTGGGAGGGGCAAATGGCAGGGCGGCCCGCTCATAATCCTCCGGCCGCGGCGCATCCGCCGAGGCCGCCTGATAATCCGGCTGCATCCAGCCGAGCAGCGCGTCTGCGAGTCTTCCGGCGTCGGCCTGCAACAGGCCCCAGGACTCGAACAGCCTCACCAGCGTGGGGTAATCCGCGTTGGGCAACGGCAGCTTGCCGCTTTCATCCTCGAACGTGACGGTCACCTCGCGGCCCTCAGCCGGGATGTACCCGGCCCACTCCAGCGGATCGGCCCAGCCCTCAGCCGGACTGCGCAGCGCACCGCCCACCAGGCGAAAATCCTCCAGCACCGCCAGCGTGGTTTCGAGGGCGGAGTAGGCCTCGGTGCGCAGGTGCATGGCATCAGCTGCACGCACCTCCACCAGCAGATCGTTGCTGGCCTTCTCGATGAAGGCATAGAGCGCCACCGTAGCGAACATCAGCGTTACCAGCACGATGATCAAAACCGACCCGCGGGTCAGCCTGACTTCCGACACCCTGTCCATCGATCGCTGACACCCCGCCGTGCCGGGGGCGTGGATGAAACCAAAGGGGCCCGCTGAAGACTGATGATGGCGTAGAGACATTGTCAGTATACCGGGAGGCCCTCGGCCGAGCCCGGGAGGGCAATGACGGTTTCGCGCACAAGATTCTGATAGGTGAAGGTGAGGCGAAGACGTTGCGGTGCCTCCATGGCACCCGTCGTGCCCCGGCGCAGGTCCGGCCGGCTCTCCCATTTGCTGAAGGTGGGGTCGAAGTACTCATAGGCCAGCGCCGTTACCAGCGGGGTGATCACGGTCTCCCGGGGTGGGTCCTCGTCGAAATCCACTTCGAGCCGGGAATGCCACAGCAGCACGAGGCCGTCGTCACGCCGGAGTGCGAGTGCGCAAATAGCCTCGGGCAGGGGGCGCTCGGGCCAGTTCAGAAGCCGGCTGCCCTCGGTCAGTTCGAAGACCAACACATCCTCGGAGAGACCCGTGTCGTTGCGGATGCTCCGCGGGGCGAACGCACTGCTCCCGGCGGTGGCGGCGGGTGGGAGTGCCGCCGTGCGGAGTTCGCGATCGAGGAACCGGGTGACAGCACGCACATGCTGATCGAAGAGCCGGGGCTCGCGGTTGCGCCCCCAGAGTTCCGACATGGAAAACACGAAGGTGTTGAGCCCGACCATGAGCAGGCCGATCAGCGCGAGGGAGAGCATCATCTCGAGCAGGGTGAAGGCGGACCGCCGGCGGACATGTCGGGAGGCTTTCAACGGCGGCTCTCCTGATACTCGATGATGCGGTCGCGGGCCTCGGTGCGCAGGGTTTCGCGATCCTCCCCTTCCGACCAGGTCGGCCGTAACAGGCGGAAGGTTTGCGTGACCACGCGTGGCTGGGTTTCACCGGAGTCGGTCAGTTCACAGGTGAAGGTGACTTCGAACAGGTCGGCCACGTTGAGGGGCGTGATGACCGCACTCCAGCGGACCCGGCGGCCGTTGGCGGATTCGAACTCGTCGCCCTCTTCGGCGGTTTCGCGATCGGCCTCGGCCTGGAGCGCCGCCCGGGCAAAATACAGATCGGCATCCGCATGCGGAGCCCGGTTGACCACCGCGTAGCCCATGAGGACGTTGACGTAGGAGGCGCCCAGCACGATGGCGGCCATCGCAAAGATCGCGAGAGCGACCATCACCTCGACGAGAGTGAAGGCGGAGCGGGCCGGAGACGACACGGCAGAAGATGAATTGCTCATGATTCCTCCGTGAGCACGGGCGCGCAGGTCCAGGGATCGATCAGCAAAATCCGGGCGGGACCGCCTGTGCGGATCTGCACGCGAAAGGGGGTGCAGGTACCGTCATCGTAAAAAGTCACATGGGGAATCGTCTGCGTCTCAACCAGCAAGCCCCCGAGCAAAATGAGCCCGGCACCGCCACGGCGTGCCGGGGCCAAGAAGTCGAGCTGGGCCTCGGCCGATGGCAGGGGATAGACCCGATCACCCGTGGCATGTCCGGCCACAAGGGTCCGTTCCTTCTCGTCGAAACGCAGGCGGACTTCGCGTTGGTTGAGCAGGGCATCCTTGCGGGCCTCGGTGACCGCCTCCCAGAAGGTGTCCTCCACCGTGACCGGGCGTTGTGCAAGGAGCCGGGCCGATCCGCTGGCGAGAGCGCCGGCCAGCAGGCCGAGAAGCGCGAGCACGAGCAGGATTTCCAACAGGGTGAACCCCCACATCGCAGGCGGGGGAAACCGGTGGCGGGCAGACAAAACCGGTTTCATGGATCAGGCGGAGTTCCGGCAGCGGCCGGCAGCTACCAGTTCCCGATGTCGTCAGCCGTGTCTGCCTGTCCGTCCGGTCCCTTGGAATAGAGGTCGTAGCTACCGGGATTCTTCACACCGGGAAAGCGATAGGCATAAGGCTCTCCCCAGGGATCGAGTGGTATCTTCCCACCGGGAGCATCGAAATAAGGTCCGCGCCAGCGATCCGCCTTGCTGGCGGGGGCGGTGATGAGGGCCTGCAGACCCTCGGCGGTCGTCGGATAATTACCCATGTCGATGCGATAAGCCGTCAAGGGAGCCCTGAGGGTGGTCTGCACAAAGAGTTTGGAGACATCCTGCTGGCCGCGATCGAGGTCGCCGCCGAGGTTGACGACCAGCACGCCGACCAGAAGGCCGAGGATGGCGAGGACCACCATGATTTCGAGCAGGGTGAATGCCGCGAGGGAACGGCGGGCGGGGCGAGCTGAACGGGAGGGTAACGGAGGAAATCGCATAATAGAGGCAGTTAAACGCCGCCCTCAGGACAATGTCGAGAGCGGGCAAGGGCCAGGTGGGATGTGACGGTGCCACCGGGCAAAAGTTTCACCGGGACACCGATGACTAAGCCAATCGCGGCCGCCGAGCCAGGGATATTTATTTTGCCCATTGGAGCAAACGGTGCAGGAGTGTCTTCCTGCAATGGTGATGAAACGACTCCGTGAAAACCTTAGCGCAACCAGCTTGTTCCTGAAGGAGTGGGTGCGCCGTCCCGGACAGATCGGGGCCATTGCTCCCAGTTCGCGCAACTTGGGTCAGGCCATGGCCAAATGGATATCACCCGGTACCGACGACTTGGTCCTCGAACTCGGTCCCGGCACGGGTGTCATCACCCAGGCTCTTCTCGACCGGGGGTTGAAGCCCAGCCAGCTGATAGCCATCGAGCAGTCGGAGCGACTGGCTGAGCTGCTACAGGGTCGCTTTCCGGATATACGCGTATTAACGGGCGACGCCTGCCACTTGGACCAGCTGCTGGCGGAACACGGGATTCCCATTGAAAAAATCGCCATGGTGGTCTCCAGCCTTCCCCTGCGCGGTCTCAAGCCGGCCATTGCAGCCCACATCGGCAAGGCCATCCATTCCGTGCTTCCCCACAATGGCTGCTGGGTGCAGTACAGCTATCATCTGGGCAAAGAGCGGGCCAAGGTCACCCAGAACTTCAAAGTCATCAGAGCCAACATTGTCTGGTGGAACCTGCCGCCCGCCCGGGTCAGCCTTTACCAAAAGACCGGGTTCACGAGTGATCCGTTCATCCCCGAGGCTTTTCCGGCCTGATCCGGTCCAGCACGAACGCGGCCACGGCTTCTTTCGGAGCCGGCCCGAAGGACTCACGCCGCCCATCGGCACCCATCAGAATCACTGCGTTGTCCGCAGTTTCCATGCCCAGACCGGGAACACCCACCGGGTTGGCCACAATCCAGTCGAGCTGCTTGTCCACCAGTTTGCTCCGGGCCCGGGCTTCCAAATCATCCGTCTCCGCTGCGAATCCAACGACGATCTGTCCCGGCCGTTTGCGGGCAGCCAGGGTTTTCAGGATGTCCACGGTGGGGATCAGGGCGAGCTCCATGGGTCCCATAAATTTCCTGCCCTTGCCAGCAGCGGGTGCGGCCGGGCGGTAGTCCGCCACCGCCGCCACGGCAATGAACAGGTCACAGGAGGGAAACAAGGGCTCGCAGACCGCGAACATGTCGGTGGCCGAGACCACCGGATGCACCCGTACACCGTCCGGTGCCGCCAGCGCCACGGGACCGCTGACCAAATCCACTTCCCAGCCCCGGGCTGCAGCCGCGGCGGCCAATGCGTAACCCATCCGCCCGCTGGAGCCGTTGCTCAGAAAGCGGACCGGGTCGAGGTGCTCGCGTGTGGGCCCGGCAGTAACGAGACAGCGGAAGATCGGCTTCATGCAGGTTTTTCAGGCGGAGATTTCCACACCACGAACCCTTAAGCGTGGCATGCTCAGACCCCAATCAGAAAAAAGGACCGGCAAAAGCCGGTCCCTTTCTGAAATCGGATTTTCGCAGGCTTACTTCGAGCGGCTGGCCACCCAGTCACGCTTCATGACCCGGTCGCCGCGGCCCGCGGCTTCGACCGATCCGGTGAGGGTGTCACCCGACAGCTTGCCGACATACTTGGTAACGATCTGGTTGCCGTCACGTCCCGGGCGGGCAACGGTGAACCTGACCGTGTCGTCCTTGAAGGATGCCTCCGAGATGGCGACGGATTGACCACGACTGCCGGCCATCTTGCCGGTGAGTTTGTCGTTTTCGAGGGTGAGCGTGAGGGACTGGGTTGCCCCGCCACCTTTGCCGCCTTGACCACCGCCGGGAGCAGCGAAGGTCCAGGTCCAGATACCGGAAGGATCGGCCGCATGGGCGGAGACTGACATGAGGGCAGCGACAAAGAGAGCCGCGATGAGCTTGCGCATGGTTTTCATTTGATAAGCCTGGCTTGAGGTTGAAACGGTGGGGGATACCGCGGGGTAAGCGCGTGGGCAGTAAGACGTCCTCCTGCCATCAAGGGTTTCATGCCTTTATCGGCCAAGCGAGCGGGTCGGCCCACCGGCCAATCCCCTGAACTCGTGTTACTCCCTATGAAAACCAGTCTAGTCGGTTCTTCTGGCTGTCCAATCGAGGGTTTTCCCCTCCCGGCCAGGCTGGTCGGCAACCTCGATCACTCCATTGATGGTATTCCCATCGATGCGCCCGGTATATCGAACGGCCCCCAGCCCAGTATCCCTGACCGAAAAGGTGATGCTCTCGTTACTGATGCGGCCGTCGCGGATGGCGTGGTCGAATTCCCCCGCTTCAGCATAGGTGCCCGTCAGCACGTTGCCTGCACTGACTTCGAGTGTGAGCGTGACCGCAACCCGACGACCATCCGTCCCAGGCTGGGACCATTGCCAGGTCCCGGCAGCTTCCGCTGCCAAGACCGTGCCGGCCAGGAGGTAGACGGCGAGAAGCACTAAAATGGATCTGCCCAAAGGGATCATGAACGGGTGGCAGCGGGTGAATGCAAACGAGCAACGGAATTTTAAGGGAAGGCAACAGGATCTGACCCGGAAATATAGTATCCCCGTGATGATACACGGGGTCAGGGTGGGATCAATGGAGATTTGATCCCAAGGTGGGTCAGTGAGGGATCACAGATCCATCCGACCGCGGCTTGGGCCGTGGGATCCGACTATTATCCTAAATCTTGTCCTTAACGACGGCCCACCGGCATGGGCACCGGGCCCTGCCGGGAGGGCATCGCGGCGAACTCAGGGCGGCCGAGGCCGGAAACGAGATCGGAAATGCGGACGTTGCGCCCGGTCTCGAAACACTGGTTGGCGGCCACCCCAACCAGAATGGAACAGGCTCCGGCACGTTCGTCGGCGTTGCGAAAATATTTGTCCGCCGGTGGATCCACCAAAAAGACGTCGTCAAGCATCACCCGGTCACCGCCGCCGTGGCTGCCCTCCCCCGACCACGGTTCGATGTCCTGGGCCGGCCCGCGCAGGGGAATGACCCGGGTGGTGATGCCACCGCGGGCAATGCCACCTTGCACCGTGTCGGTGCCGCTGGTGTAGACCTGCTCGACAATGCTGTGCTCAATCCGGCCCTTGGTGCCGTTGAAGTTGATGATGTAGCCCTCCCAGGAATTAAAGGCGTTGAGCGAATAGTTCATGGTCACACCATTGTCGTACTTCACGAGCACGTTCATGGTGTCCTCGATATCGATGCCCGGGCGGAACACACAGCGATCGCGGAAATAGCCGTCGTGGTGCTCCTGCTCCAGATACAGGGCCCGGTTGCCGGCACTGGCGGCCAGATTCATGTAGAACCCGCACTTCTCGGTCTCCGGGCAGGTGTGGCAGCGCTCATGGGCACCGGAAAGTCCCATGCGACGGGCCATTTGCGGAGTATAGAACTCACGCTTGCCGGTGGCGAACACCTCGGTCGGCATGGCGCCCAGCCACCAGTTGACGAGGTCGAAGTGGTGGGTCGCCTTGTGTACCATGAGACCACCCGAGTACTGCTTGTGGGCATGCCAGCGGCGGAAGTAATCGGCCCCGTGGTGGGTGTTGAGCAACCATTGGAAGTCAACCGAGAGCACCTCGCCGATGTCCCCATTCATGAGGATGTCCTTGATCTGCGTGCGGGGGGGCGAGTAGCGATAATTGAAGGTGACCCGGCAGTGCTTACCGGTGCGCTTCTGCGCGTCGAGGATCGCCTGGCACTTCCCGGCCGTGGTGGTCATCGGCTTCTCGGTGATGACATCGCAGCCGAGTTCCATCCCGCGAATGATGTAGTCGCTGTGGGTCGAATCGACCGTGGTGACGATGATGATGTCAGGCCGGGTCTCCGCCACCAGACGATCAAAGTCCGCAGCCAGGTAAGCGGGCGGAGGCGGCGCTCCGTTGCGGATCGAGGCCTGGCGGGAAAGCTCCATGCGCCCCGGGTTGGTGTCGCAGATGGCGACCAACTCGGTCTGGTCCTTGTACGTGGTCTGGATCGCGTTGAGATACATGCCATGACGGGAACCCGTGCCCACGATGGCATAGCGGCGGCGACGCGACTCAGGTTGCGCCACCACCCGTTTGCCTCTCAGAGCGATTCCCAGCCCGGCGGCCGCGGAAAGCGTCTTAACAAAAGCACGACGATCAAGGGCGGTCAGGGACGGGGTATCAGATGGAGTTGACATGATGGTGCGTGGGGGGATGGGTGGCGATGTCAGCGTGAAATAAGTGCACGTGTCCGAATAAGCAAGCCCGACTGTCAGGGCAGCAGATTTTGCAGACAATCCTGTTTTGGCGGATCCTGGGGCTTGAGGTCTTTCTGATTGTGGAAAAGGTCGCCCGGCTTCCTGCGCATAGCAGTTGCCAACCCACACCAACCGGCTAGGATCCAAACGCACGTCATCCCGTTGAAATCATGCTTCCCACTTTTGGTCGCCCTGCTCTGTGCAGGTCTGGCCGGCCTCGGTGCCGGATGCCAGAGCCTGCGATCCACTTATTTTAATGTCGGGGTCGATGCGATCACCGCCCAACCCGACACAGCCGGGCTGTCCTACCGCCTTCTCACCAAGGAAGCCAATGCCTACCAGGATCCGGCCGCGCACAAACTGATTGAGGCCTGCGTCATCGCTGCACTCGCAAGCCGCGGCCTGTACCAGGCACCGGACAATACCCGCCCGGACCTGCTTATCGAAATTGACTATGGAGTGGGAACCTCCATCCGCCTCAGCGGGCATGGCAACGCCACCCATGAGATCTACCTCAGCCTCTCCGCCCGCATGAATCCCGGCGATACCCTCGCCCGTGGCCCGGAGGTGTGGAACGTACGCACTTCTATCAACGAGGAAACGAGCAAGCTGATAGTCATCATGCCTGTTCTCGCCAGCGTGGCGGCTGATTATGCCGGCATCGAAACCATCAACAAGCAAACCCTCAGAGTCTCGGACCAGTCACCCGGTGTGGTGCTGGTCCGCTCCAACCTGGGCCTCCGCTAACCGCGGAAGACTGGGTGGGAGGAGTCGCATCATCCACCGGCGAGGATAGTCCGGTGGTGGGGATCCTGAACAATCAGAATCAGGCCACCCATCCCACTTCAGGAAACTCCAGGCCTTGGAATGCGTCTCATGCTTAAAGCCCGACCTGCACCCCCTTCCCGCTCCTGATTCATGCATACGCGTCCATCCCGCTTTTTCGCCGCATTGGGGTGCTTTGCGCTGATCGTGCTCGTGGTGCGACTGACACTCGACCGTCCACCGGAAAACAGTCCCGCCTCTCTCCCCGCCGCCCACACCGCAGCGACACCACCGGCCCGGCCCGCTCCGGGGCCGGCGGGCATCGGATGGGGAGCATCCGCCTTGGCGGACCGGCTGATCGATAGGCTGCGTCAACAATTGGAAAACCGTGATGCCCGCCCTCGCGAAGCCGTCCTCACCTTCAAGGACGAGGACGCCTACCGGCGCTTCCTCGCTCGAGCGGGACGCGACGGTCTGAGCGTGCTGGGCACCATCGACGATTTCCTGACCGCCCGGGTCCGCTACGATTCCCTGGATGCGCTGCAGCGGGAGCTGATGAATCATACCGCCGACTACCTTGACGTGGATGCGAACGCCTACGTCTACACCCCGGCTCCTCCGCCCGTCCAGTCGCGCAGCACCGGGGTGCAACTCCCTTTCGGCGACCGCATGCTGGCCTTTCTAGGCGTGGAAGGTGACCACCGCGCCTGGGGCCGCGGCATCACCATCGCCGTGCTCGACAGCGGTGTCGCTCCCGATGCCACCTTTGATCAGAACCGTCTCCGCCATCTGGATATCGGCTACGGTGAGACCGGTTCGGAGAGTGACGGCCATGGCACCGCGGTGGCGGCCTTGGCTGCTGGTGCCGCCCTGGATGCCATCGGCGTAGCCCCTTCCGCGTCAATCCTGAGCATCCGCGTCACCGATGAATCCGGGGTCAGCGACTCCTTTACTCTTTCGCGGGCCATCCTCGCAGCCATCGAAAATGGCGCCCACATCATCAACATCAGCCTGGGCGCCTATAGTAGCAGTGCCGTCCTTTCCAACGCCCTTCAAAAGGCCAACGCCGCTGGCGTCGTCGTCGTCGCCTCAGCCGGTAACGATCAGGCCGCCCGACTCACCTGGCCCGCCGCCGATCCGGGAGTCGTTTCCGTCGGTGCCATCGATGCCCTCGAACAGCAGGTGCGGTTTTCCAATTCCGGCGACAACCTCCAGCTCAGCGCCCCCGGCTACGGTGTGCAGACTGCCTGGGTGGACGGCCAGCGCGTCACCTTCAGCGGCACCTCCGCGAGCTCACCGATCGTCGCCGGCGCCATCGCCGCCGTCATGTCGGAGAGCCCCGGCCTTGCCGCCATCGAGGCCGCCGGCCTCATTCTCCAGCACAGCAGCGATGCCGGTGCCCCCGGGGCCGACCCGCACTACGGTCAAGGCATCCTCAACCTCGGTTGGACCATGGCCCGCAATGACCCCACCCGTACGGACACCGCCATCGCCTCGCATCACTATAATGCCGCCACCGGCCAGATGGAGATCGTCGTGCAGAACCGCAGCACGCTGGCCGTCGCCGGCCTCGAACTCACCATCGAATCCGCCGCCGGCCTCAGCCGCCATACCCTCCCGTGGATGCCTCCCGGCTCGGTCTCCGTGGTCACCACCCCGGTGAATCAAGCCGCCCTTGCCGCCGGTCTTAGCCAGACCTTCATCTCCCACCTTGCACACCCCACCGGCACCACAGACGCCAATCCCGCGAACAACCAGCGGTCCACCACGCTCCAGACCCCGGCACCCTGATCCGGCAGCGCGCTTGCTGGCCTCCGTTCTTGACTCACGACGCAAAACCCCTCTTCTTCGCGATCCTCAGATGAACCTCCGCACCGGCACGATCCCGACCTTTGCCAAAGCCCACGCCTCCGTGGTCTCCGTAGTCGTGTCCGTTAACCACGCGCCGCGGGGGGTCTGATCGTTCACACTTTCGCCCCCTCCGGTGCCGTACCGGAGGGGGTTTTTTGTGCCCTGCCCGGTATCGTCCAAGGGGCGTTTCACCACGCCACCTCCATGAACCCACAGCAGATCATCCGACCCACCGCGTTTCCGGCGCGTGTGTTCACCCACCTGCCTGCGCCCGCCGATCATTGGCCGCACCCACCCTTCCCCGAACCGGGGGACGATGATGCCGGTCACGATTTCCTCGTGCAAAACGGCCGGCCCGACCTCGTGGACCTTTCCGTCCAAGTGGCCATTGATGGCAACCGTGTGTTCAGTTGTGACCTGCCGTGAAGGAAGCCCTGCGGTGGGGGCTGCCTGGTGCCGCGATGGAATGGACACCCTCCGGATGGTTCAGGGACTCATGGCCTCAATCAGCGCAACCGCGAGCTGATTGCAGGGTGTGGCAATCCCATGCTTCCGGCCGAGTCTCACGATCACCCCGTTGCGCGCGTCGATCTCCGTGCGCCGGCCGGCCATCCGGTCGGCATGGAGCGAATTGACCGCGTCGCGCGGAGCCTTGCGGCAGGAGGCCACCACGATGTCTGCCATGGTGTCGTCCAACGCTGCCCCTTCGGCCCGGGCAACCGCGACGCACTCTCGCACGATCGCCCGGGCCGCCTCCGCGATGGATTCATCGTGCATCACCCCGGCCGGTTTGAGCACCACTCCAGATAGCACGCCCGCTGCATTGAGGCAGAGCTTTCGCCAGGCTGCGGTTTTCAAATCCTCCGACAACACCACGTCGATGCCCGTTCCGGCAAACAAGGCTGCGAATGCCCGGCCCGGTGCATCATCCGCCACCGTCATGAGCCCGGGACCGCGCTGGCGCACATGACCGGGCGCAACCCGCTCAACCGGCGTATCCACAATGACGGGCACGATCCGGTCCGGCGGCAGCACGCGGTCAAAGCGTTCGCGATGCTCGACCCCGTTCTGCAGGATCGCCGCCTTCCCTCCCCCGCTACAGAGCCGCTCGAGCCAGCGGACGGTTCCGGCGACATCGTAGGCCTTCGTCGTGACCAGCGCCCAGTCCACTGCCGGCGCCGCCGCCGGATCCGTGAACACCACGGGCTGCACCCGGATCTCCTCACTGGCGGTTTCCAATCGCAGCTCCGCCAACGGCTGGCGGGCGCAAAGCATGACCTCATGCATACCGGTTTGTATCAGGCGGGCGGCGACCATGCCGCCCACCGCTCCAGGTCCTACAATTGCCACGTGAGTCATGTTGGAAGGATCCGAGTCCAATCAGCCGGTGAAAATAACAAAAGTCCCGAATCAAGAAAACAGGGGCCGAGCCTATACCGCCGGACGCCGCTCGGCCAGTCGCGCAAGGAGCCCGGGCATGGCCTCGCGCAGAGGGGACGTTGCCAGAAAATTCGCGATCAGCTCCTTGTTCCCACGGGTGCACAGCCCGGCATATACATGAAGTTCAAACTGCAGGCGGAGTTGTTCGTGCTCCCGCTTGAATCCGAAGGCTTCAAGCAGAAACAGCAGAGCCTCCACTGTCGAGAACCGCGCCCCATCCTGCTGGGATCGCAGCCAATAACGGCTCTCGCCCGCCATGGGCAGGGCAACCTTGCGCCCCCACCCTTGCACGGCACGCATCATCACCCCGGCCTGACGCCAGCTGCCATCGATCAGGAGCACCTGCAGGTCCGGCGGCAGCGGACCCGGCGGCAGGAGTTCACCCGCCGGGTGCAGCACCCAAATCGTGTGGGCCGGACGGACAATCTCCGCGGCCCCCGGAGGCCGCCCGCTGCCAAAATCATGTCTCCCCGAATCAGCCACGACCCGCTTGATCAGGTGCCCCGTGCTGGTCGGCCGCAGCGCCTCGCGGTGATGCACCAGGACATCCACCGCAAAGGGCAGATCGATCGGATGCAGACCGTCGCAGATGCACCAGCGCGGCGGATGCAGGCACCGGTCACACCGCAGGGTTTTGTTGAGTACGACACTCCGCGCCATGAGACCGTCATCCGGAGCCCCAAGCGCGTCGTGGTCAATCTCCCGGTTAAACCCTCATTCACTTGGTCCCGACGAGGCCAATGGGTTGCTCCAGTTGTGCCTCGACAGGGACGGGATGGGTGGAGTGTCCTTGTCGCTCCAAAATCCATGAAGATCATTCGCCACTCCACCCCCGCCGGCCCTGCCTGGGCGGCCCTTCAACCGGACGGTTCCCTCCATGCCATTGAGGGGGACTTGTTCGGCAAATACCAGGTAACGGACCGCGTCGTCGCACCCGGCAAGCGGCTCGCACCCGTCACCCCCGACAATCTCATCTGCATCGGCCTCAACTACCGCAAGCACGCCGAGGAGGGCGGCAAGGGCATCCCCGCACGACCCATGTGGTTCATGAAGACCACCAACGCCGTCCAACACCCGGGCGACCCCATCGTTCTTCCCGCCGCCAGCACCAGGGTGGACTACGAGGGCGAACTCGTCGTCGTCCTCGGGCGCGATGCCCTCAACGTCTCAAAGGAGGACGCGTTGTCCTACGTTTTCGGCTACACCATCGCCAACGACGTCTCCGCCCGCGACTGGCAGTTCGAGCTCGGCGGGGGACAGTTCAACCACGGCAAGAGCTTCGATACCTTCTGCCCGCTCGGCCCCGTCCTCGTGACCGCCGACGAGGTTCCGGACCCCAACGCCCTTCGCCTCGTCACCCGCGTCAATGACGAAGTCCGGCAGGACTGGACCACGGGCGACATGGTCTTCGGCGTCGCCGAGTTGGTCTCCTTCCTCAGCATCAGCCGCACCTTGCCGGCCGGTACCATCATCCTCACCGGCACGCCCCATGGCGTCGGCTTTGCCCGGACCCCGCCAGCCTGGCTCCAGCCCGGGGATACCGTCAGCATCGAGATCGAACGGCTTGGCACTCTGACGAATCCCGTCGTCGACGGCCGCCCGGCCCATTCCTGACCCCGGGCTTGCCAGCCCTGCGCCGGGTCGCAGCATGATCCATCGGCGGCCTCCCCAACCGCACGTAGCTATCAGCCAGGAGCCCGAGGCTCCTCCCGCCGGTTGTCTCTTGCTTGGCCCCGCCCATGACTTAATTTCTCCACTTTCAATTTTCATGAAGTACTCAAAGCACATCGAGAACCCCGACGTCGTCCTGATCGGCAGCGGCATCATGTCCTCCAATCTGGGAGCGATGCTCAAACGCCTGGAGCCCGGACTCAGCATCCAAGTTTACGAGGTCACCGATGAGCTCGCCCAGGAGAGTTCCCATGGCTGGAACAACGCCGGCACCGGCCATGCCGGCATCTGTGAGCTGAGCTACACGCCCGGTCGCGAGCCCGACGGCACCGTCAACGTCAACAAGGTCATCAGCATCTACGAGCAGTTCGAGCAGTCCAAGCTGTTCTGGAGCTACGCCATCGCCAGCGGGATGATCACCCAGCCCAAGGACTTCATCAACCCCGTCGCCCACATCAGCTTTGTGCACGGTGACGAGCAGGTCGCCTTCCTGAAAGACCGCTACACCGGGATGTCCGCCCACCATTTCTTCAAGGAAATGGAGTACACCACCGACCGCGCCACCATCGGGAAGTGGGCCCCACTCCTCACCGAAGGCCGCGGCGATGTTCCCATCGCCGCCACCAAGATGGATAGCGGTACTGACGTGAATTTCGGCGAGATTTCGCGCAAACTTCTCCGCTGGATTTACGAGCAGGAAGGCTGCGGCATCGCCAGCGGACACCGGGTCGTCGATCTCAAGAAATCCGGCCAGGGCTGGGAGGTCCATGCCAAGGACCTCGCCACCGGACAAATCCGCGTCAACCGCACGCGGTTCGTCTTTGTCGGAGCCGGCGGCGGCAGCCTCCACCTCCTCCAGAAGTCCGGCATCGCCGAGAGCCGTGGCCTCGGCGGCTTCCCCATCGGCGGACAATGGCTCGTCTGCGAAAACCCGGAGATCGTCAAACGCCACCAGGCCAAGGTCTACGGCCAGGCCCTTGACGCCGCCCCCACCATGGCCGTCCCCCACCTCGACACGCGCATCCTCGACGGCAAGAAGACCCTTCTCTTCGGCCCCTTCGCCGCCTGGACCACGAAGTTCCTGCACAAGAAGGGCAGCTGGACCGATCTGCCCGGCTCCATCCGTCCCCACAATCTCGCCACCCTCATCAAGATCGGTCTCAGCAACATCGATCTCGTAAAATACCTCGTCCAGCAGGGCACCCAGAGCATGGCCAAGCGGATGGAGGTCCTCCACGTCTTCTATCCCGCCGCCAAGGCGGAGGACTGGAAACTGATCGACGCCGGCATCCGCGTCCAGGCGATCAAGAAGACCGACGGCGAGGCCGGCATCGTCCACTACGGCACCGAGGTCATCACCAATCCCGAGCGCAACATTTCCGCACTTCTCGGCGCCTCCCCGGGCGCATCCGTCTGTGTCAACATCGTGCTCGAGGTGCTCAAGAACTGCTTCCCTCATTTGCTGGAAAGCAAAGAAAACCGCGCCCGCATGAAGGAGATGATTCCCATCTACGACCTGGACCCAAAGCTCCCCGAGAACGCCGGGTACTTCCGCGAGGTCAGCCGCAACGCCGACCGCATCCTCCAACTCGCCTGAGCCGGATGCGAGCCACTCAGGAAGGGCCACAAAAGGCTCATAAAGCACATAAACCCGATTATCTCAGATCGAACTTTATGAGCATTCTGAGCCTTGGTCTCCTCTGGCGCCGCCGAAAGCGGTTAAACCTCCTATGGCCAAAACACCCATTAGTGTCTGCTAGTGTCCATCAGTGAATAGGACTCCTTCTTCCGTTCTACTCACTACCCGCTACTCGCTACTTTTCCCACCATGCCCTCCACCCTCTACACGGCCGCCATTGATCTCGGTGCCACCAGCGGACGCGTCATCCTCGGCGCCTGGTCAAAAAACCGACTGAGCCTCACCGAGGTCCACCGCTTCCCCAACAGCTTCCGCTCCCTCGGAACCAATGACTACTGGGACCTCCCCGGGCTCTGGCACGAGATCCAGAAAGGCCTGCGCAAGGCCGCCGCCGCCCTGCCCCGCCGCGCCACCCTCGCCTCCGTCGGCGTGGACACCTGGGGGGTGGATTATGTGCTCGTCAACGACGCCGGGCGACTCGTCTTCCCCGTTCATGCCTACCGCGATGCCCGCACCCAGCCCGGGTTCAAGCGCCTGGAAAACACCCGCGCGGCCAACGACCGCATCTACGCCGCCACCGGCATCCCGAATTTTTTCCTCAACACCAGCCTCCAGCTCGAGGAGGTCGTCGCCAGCTGTCCCGCCATCGAGGACCTCGCCACGCGCTGCCTCTTCCTTCCCGATTATCTGAATTTCCTGCTCTCCGGCCGCATGGCCAACGAGCTCACCATCGCCAGCACCTCCCAGCTGCTCGACGTTCACTCCACGGACTGGTCCCGGGCCACCCTCGACCACTTCCGCATCCCTCCGCAGTGGTTCACAAAACCTGTCCTCGCCGGCACGAAGCTCGGCCTGATCAAAGGCTTCCCCGAGCTCAAAGGCGCGAAGGTCATCGCCGTCCCCGGCCATGACACGGCCTGCGCCTACGACGCCATGCCCGCTTCGCCCGATGGCACCGATCTCTATCTCAGCTCCGGCACCTGGTCCCTCGTTGGCTTTGAGAGCGACACCCCCGTGCTCGGCTCTGATCCCGCCCTGGCCCGCCGCCTCGCCAATGAGCGCATTGGCGACGGTCGCTACCGCCCCCTCACCAACATCATCGGCCTCTGGCTGCTCGAGGGCACGTTGAAGGACTTCGCCACCCGTCCGCAAACCGACCGCGAATGGGCCGCCCTCATCACGGCCGCCGAAAAGCTCCCCAAGCCGAAGCTTCTGATCGACGTTGCCGATCCTGCCCTCGGCAATCCCGCCTCCATGCGCGCGGCCATTGATGGCCAGCTCCGCAAGCGCAAGGGCCGGGCTCCCGCCAACCTCGCCCAGTACATGCGCCTGATCTGCGACTCCCTCGGCCGCAGCCACGCCGACGCCAAGCACGCCTTCGAAAGGCTCTCTGGACGCACCTTCAAGCGCATCCTCATTGTCGGCGGCGGCTCCAAGAACCGCCTCCTCTGCCAGGCCACGGCGGACAACGCCGGCATCCCGGTGGTGTCCTACAACCTCGAAGGCACCGCCGTCGGCAACATAGCCAGCCAACTCATCGCCCTGGGAGCGGTAAAGGACATCGCCACCTTCCGCCGCCACCTCGACGCAACCCTGGAGCAAAAGACCTACCAGCCGAGAGGCTAAGGCCAGACCTCGATTGAAAGGTGGCGCGCTTTACCCCAACGCGCATTCCGGGGTTCCCCGTTGATCAGAGTCTCAAAGTAGAAGGACCATCCTTGGTCCTCCGCGACGTCAGACAGCCCCAGCCCCCGCGAACAAAATAACACAGATACTCTAATCGGACTGTTGATCATCGACATATCATGCTAAGCGGTTAGCTTGCTTGGCATGCATCACACCACCTTCAGCCGAATGGGTGGCAAAGCGCGGTCACCGGCGAAAACCGCCGCCAACCGGGCGAAAGCTGCGGCGTTTTGGGACGCGGTGCGCGCCGGGGAGAAGCCCGCACCGCGGCGCTTGCGCACTGCGCCGACGCCGGAAGCCATCGCGAATCTGCTGGCCGATTATTGCCGCCAGGTGGGCATCACTCGTCTGGAAGTGTTCGGATCGACGGCGCGCGGTGAAGCCCGTCGCGGCAGCGATGTCGATTTGCTCGCCACGTTCGCCGACAATCCGGGACTGCGCTTCTTCACAATGGAGGACGAGATGGCCGCCATCTTGGGCGTTCCAGTGCATTTATTGACACGCGAATCGGTCGAGCAGATGTCCAACCCTTTTCGGAGGGAGTCGATCCTGGCGGATTCAAAGGTGATCTATCATGGCTAAAGCCGCGCCCAAGAGCCAGGACGCCTACTTGCACGACATGCTGGAAGCGGCCCGACTCATCCAAGGCTACATGACCGATGTCACCTTCGAGGATTTCTGGCACAATCAGGAAAAGCGCGATGCCGTGGCCCTGCGGCTTTCAGTCCTCGGTGAGTCCGCTCACAAGATCGATCCTGCCATGGAGGCAGCGCTGCCGAACATCCCGTTCAAACGCATCCGCGGAATGCGCAACCGCATCGCCCATGACTACGGGGCGGTGGATTTCAAAATAGTCTGGGCCGTCACTCAGGAGGAAATCGAACCTCTGATTGCTGCACTCGATGTGTATTTCAGGGAACGTTAATGCTCTTCACCGGCGAGCAGGCGAAGCTGCAGAAGCGGCTTTACGCCGCGATAGTCTGACCCTCCCCGCGTTATCGCGGCATAAAGCCGCTCCTACCAGACGCCACCCAGCATGACATCGTGGCTTATAACATCCCTGCGCATCAATTGACCTGCGGCATGGAAATTTCGCCCGAGTTGCTGATGATGCCGAAGCCATACAGCAGCCAAAGGATCACGACGATCACGACCACGATGTTGAGGATCCGTTTGATCGTCCCCTGCATCGGGATGTAAGTATTGATCAGCCACAGAACCACACCAACGACCAGCAAGGTAAGGACTACATTTAAGAGAGGCATAAAAGATATACTAACGAAAGCGGATGTCTTCGAATATAGGGGTAAACCCTACCGTGAACCGTCCATCTCACAGGTAAACACGGCGTTGACCCCCGCCTTCGCAAGGCCGAGCCTATCGCCCAATGACCTCAGCCGTGCTCCCCCCGGCACCATCCGGATACTCATCCCGGATGCCCAGACATGAGGAGGAGCAACATCTGCTGGAGGTGGGCATGGATGTATTCGGGCGCCGAGTCAGCCTCTCGGTTGCCGCCGCCGAGGCCTTTAGCGCCATGCACGCCGCCGCTGTGGAGGATGACCTGCATCTCCTGTTGATCTCCGGATTCCGCAGCATCGAGCGCCAAGCCGAGATCCTGACGAGAAAGATGGAGCGGGGCCTGCCTCTCGAAGAGGCCCTGAAATTCACCGCCTATCCCGGCCACAGCGAACATCACACCGGACGCGCGGTGGATCTGGGCTCGCCGGCCTGCAAGCATCTATCCCGGGAATTCGAGGCAACTGAGGAATTCGCATGGCTCAACCGCCACGCGCACCGTTTTGATTTCGCCCTGTCTTATCCACGTGGCAACGTCCAGGGGATCGGGTACGAACCTTGGCATTGGTGCCTATCACTCCCTGTCCCCACAGAAATCTCCTGATCCAACCAATGAAAGTCCCCGGTCTTCGCAATGATTATGCACAGGTGGGCGGGCTGGTGTTCTTTGGTCGCATGCTGGACAAGATCCGGCTCAAGTCCGCCGGCAAACTGCCCGCGGACTTTTTCACCGGCACCACGGATCGGACCCAGTTCGATGCGCGTTGCACACGGTTCCTGAAGGTCGAGTACGAGGCCTTGCGCCATCGCGTGCTTCAGGGCGGATCCGATGAGGAGATCCTCGAATGGTGTTATCAGCAGGGGCATCGCCCGACCACCGATGAGATTGAGGTCTGGAACGGCTTCATGACCAAGCGCGGCTGGCGGGACGGCGGAAGTGAAGAGCTCGCCCAAGCCAAGCAGGCGGCCGGCTTGGGCGGCCGCGATGACATCCAGACCTGGTTTGACCTCCACCTTGCCGAGGAGGCCTGAACCCGCGGGTCTTCAATAATGACGAACACCTGTCTGGGCCCAACTCCGTGGAGGTGAGGATGACGGCATGACCGTTGCAGACTCGTCAGGACTTCCGGCGATCAAAGTACCGGCGCAGGATCGCCTTCTCGGCTTCAACGACGAGGAAGACCACAAGACCGATGCCCACCGGAATCAACCAGTGACGCAGATCAAGTGCCGCCGAGCCGAACCACCGGTTCATAAAGGGCGCATGGACATACATGACCTGCAGCACGAGCAACACGCCCACCGCCACCCAGGCCACCCGGTTGGTGAAAAACCGGCCCCACACCAGGCTCGATTCACGCAGGAACCGGCTGTTGAAAAGGTAGAAGATCTCGCCGAACACGAGCGTGTTCACCGCCATGGACCGTGCGACTTCCAGCGACATCCCCAACCGCCGCTCGATCACAAACACCGCGATGGTCGCTCCGCCAATAAGCAGGGAGACAAAGATGATCCGCCACAAGAACACCCCGCCAAGTATCGCCGCATCCGGAGACCGCGGTGGCCGCCGCATCACCCCGGGTTCGGCCGGTTCAAAGGCCAGCGCCAGCGCCAGCGTGACCGCCGTGACCATGTTGACCCAAAGGATCTGCACGGGTGTCAGCGGCAGCACCCAGCCAAAAATCACCGCCGTGAGAATCACCAATGACTGCGCCCCGTTGGTGGGCAGAATGAACAGGATGGCCTTGCGCAGGTTGTCATAGATCGTGCGGCCTTCCTCGATCGCACGTTCGATGGATTGGAAATTGTCGTCCGCCAGGACGATCTCGGCGGCTTCCTTTGTCGCCTCGGTGCCCTTGATGCCCATGGCCACACCCACATCGGCGCGCTTCAACGCAGGCGCGTCATTCACCCCATCCCCGGTCATGGCCACGACCTCGCGGTTGGCCTGCAGTGCCTTGACGAGCCTCAGTTTGTGCTCGGGACTCGTGCGGGCGAAGATGTCGTTGTCCCGCACCAGCTGCCGCAGAACCTCGTCGGAAGCCGCCTCGAGCTCCGCGCCCGTGACCGCATTCCTGCCGTCGCCAATTCCCATATCAAGGCCAATGGCCTTGGCCGTGCCGGCGTGGTCCCCGGTGATCATCTTCACCCGAATGCCGGCCTGATGACAGATCTTGATGGCCTCGATGGCCTCGGGCCGCGGCGGATCGATGATCCCCGTGATGCCCAGAAAGACCATATCCTCATCCAAGTCCTTCATCGACAGCCCCCCGGAACCCTCCTTTGCCTCACGGGCCGCCGCGGCCAGCACGCGCAGACCCTGGCCACCGAGTTCCTCAATCTTTCCCTCCCAAAAACCGCGGTCGAGCGCCTCCACCGCACCATCGCCCGAACGCTGCTTCCGGCAGCGGTCCAACAGACGGTCCGGGGCACCCTTGAGCAAAATCCTCATGCCGCCACCAGGCACCCGGTTCAGCGTCGCCATGAATTTGTTTTCCGACTCGAACGGCACCACTCCCACCCGCACATAGGTCCGGTCGCTAAAGCCTGCCTTCCGGGCCAGGGTGCGCAAGGCGCCCTCCGTGGGCTCACCAGTGACTTTCCAGTGGCCATCCTCGAAGACTATTTCCGAGTCGTTGCAGACCGCCATGACTTCGACCAGCGCCTGCAAATCATGGTGCTGAACAAGCGGAGCCTCCCGGCCGCCACAAACCAGGCTGCCTTCGGGTTGATAACCGGTGCCCGTGACATCGTAACAGCCGGCTGCCGTGACGACGTGGCGCACCGTCATCTCGTTGCGCGTAAGCGTACCGGTCTTGTCCGAACAGATCACCGTGATGGACCCGAGCGTCTCGACGGCATTGAGGCGGCGTGTAATGGCATTGTGCCTGGCCATGCGCTGTACGCCCAGGGCAAGTGTGATGGTGAGGATCGCAGGCAACCCCTCGGGGATGGCCGCAACCGCGAAACCAATGGCGGCAAGGAAGAGTTCGCTGAACGCGTATCCATGCAGGAGCCATCCGGTGATTCCCATCACGACGGCCATGCCGACGATCACCACCGAGAGGATCCGGCCGAAGTGGCTCATCTGCCGTGTGAGCGGCGTGGCCATGGTCTGAACCTCGGAGATCATGGCATTGATGCGGCCGATCTCGGTGGTCACACCGGTGCCGGTGACGACGCCCAGGCCCCGGCCAGCCGCCACCATCGTGCCCGAATAGGCCATGTCATGCCGGTCACCGACCCCGGCATCATCAGCAGCTCGGTCCGTATTCTTCCCAGACGGCACCGACTCCCCGGTGAGCGCGGATTCCTCGATTCGCAGGTTGACGGTCTCCAGCAAGCGCACATCCGCAGGCACGCGGTCGCCGGAGCGCAGCCTCACCAGGTCGCCAGGCACGAGGGCATCCGCCTCGACCTCCGTCCACTCGCTGTCGCGCAAGGCCAGAGCATGCAGGGAGAGCATCTTGCGAATGCCTTCAAGCGCCTCCTCCGCCTTGCCCTCCTGAACAAACCCGATGATGGCATTGATCACCACGACCATCAGGATAACTCCGGTGTCGATCCAATGACCGAGGGCGGCGGTGACGGCTGCCGCCACGATCAGAATGTAGATCAGCAGATCATGGAAATGCTTGAAGAAGCGCTTGAGCAGCCCCTCCTTGGGTGGCGCGGGCAGGCGGTTCGGGCCGACGGCAGCCAGCCGCTTCGCCACTTCACCGGCGCTCAATCCGCCGCGGCTGCTCCCCAGTCGCTGCAGCACCTCTTCACCCGTGAGGGCATGAGGCTTTTCAATGTGATAAGCTCCCGGGCTACCGCTCACGATTATCCCGTTTTAGTCAGTGCACTTCGCACCTCCTGAAGCTCCCTCCGGTGTTCGTCCGTGGGTTCGGGATAGCTCATCTTCAACGTCTTTAGAGTCTCAATGATGGCGTGAGAGATGAGGAGCCGGGCGTTATGCTTGTCATCCGCCGGTATCACGTACCACGGTGCCACCGCTGTACTCGTGGCCCCCAGGCAGTCGGCGTAAGCCCGCTGAAAATCATTCCACTGCTTGCGCACACCGATGTCGGCGGGACTCAGCTTCCAATTCTTGTCCGGCTCATCGATCCGTGAGAGAAACCGCTTGCGCTGCTCCTCATTCGACACGTGGAGGAAGAACTTGACGATCCGCGTGCCGTTGCGGTGAAGGTAGTCCTCCATATTGACTATGTCCTGGTAGCGCTCCTGCCAGAGGGTCTTGGGATTGACGAATTCGGCGGGCAGCCGCTGGCGGGCAAGCACGTCGGGCCGCACCCGTGCGATGAGCACCTCCTCGTAATAGGAGCGGTTGAAAATACCAATGCGACCGCGCTCGGGTAATCGCTTGTTTGTACGCCAGAGGAAATCGTGGTCCAGTTCCTCGCTGCTGGGTTGCTTGAAGCTGAAGACCTGGCAGCCCTGCGGATTCACCCCGGACATGACATGCCGGATGGCACCATCCTTCCCCGCGGCGTCCATGCCCTGGAAAATCAGCAGCAGTGCGTAGCGATCATGGGCATACAGGACGCTCTGGAGATCACTGAGCTCCTCGCGATACTCGCCCAGCAGGTTCCGGTAGTGCTTCTTGGACGTGTAGAGCGGGCTCACCAGGGTCGGTCGCCGATGCAGGTTTGTTTTCCGGCCGGGTGGCACTTGGAAGGACTTGAGGCGACAGGTGAGATTCATGGAAGGAAGTTAAAGCCCGCCGTGGAGACCGGCGTACACGTCAGGGTGTCGGCGAAGCGCATCGCGGTCAAGGCGCAGCCGAAGAACACCGGGTATAAGGGCGCAGGGCGAGGCTCCCGAGTGAGCGGTGCCGGATGAAACCCGGATGATTCAGCCGGAAGCCAAATCAGTGAGCTGGCGCAGCATCGCATGGAGCATCGCCAGCCTCGGCATCTCCACACCGGCAGCCCGGGCCCGGCGCAGCGGCTCACCCCAGATCGGCTCGACCTCGACCTCCCGGCCCGCCCGGTAATCCACCAGGCTCGACGGCGCATAGGCCCCCATCGGAGGGGTCACGTCGAACTGCTGCCGAAGAAACGAGTCCGAGATCGAGTAGCCCAAGGCGCCAGCAGCGGTTTTGATCTCCTCCATCAGCGCCCGGGCTTCCGCCGCCAATGCCGCGTCCGCGCAGACGCGATCCGTGGTCACCCCCCCGGCTGCGATCGTCAGGCCGTTGAAGGGAATGTTCCACACCAGCTTGCGCCAACGCGCTTCCGCCAGATTTTCCACCGGTGTGCATTTCACGCCCGCCGCCGAAAAGGCCGCCGCGACCGCCCGGGTGTGCGCCCCGACCGGACGCCCGAACTCCCCAAGCGTGATCGATCCCGGCGAATGAAACCCTTGCAACTCACCCGGCCCGGTGCGGTTCACCGCGATGAAACAAAGCCCGCCCAACACCCGTTCCGCCCCCACCAGATTCGCGATCAGCTCCTCGTTGCCCAGCCCGTTCTGCAGCGTGACCACCCGCGTGCGATCATGCATGAGCGGAGGCAGCAGGCGGGACAACTCCCCGTTGGCCGTGGTCTTGAGCGTGACCAGCACCAGGTCGACCGGACCAATCTCCCTGGTGGAACCGAATGCCTTGGCCGGAGCAAGCAGGAGGCTTCCCGCTTTCTCAACAATGCGGATCCCATGCTCACGCACATGCGAAAGATCACTGCGCATCAGGAATCGTACATCCCTCCCGGCCAGTGCCAGTCGGGCGCCATAGTAGGTGCCAAGCGCACCGGAACCGACGATGGCGATGGAGGTCGGGAATTCTGGCATCGTGTTATGCTAGGACGGCGGGCGGTGAGGAATCCAGCATTCAGACCCAGCATTCAAATTTTGAAACCTTTTCAAAAATCCGCCGTCCAAGTTATCATGAAAACATTAAAACTGTCCCTACTTTGCCTTGGTGGGCTGCTCGCAGTCAGCGGGGCAACTTTTGCCCAGGGAGCCTCCACCGGTGACAAACCCAAAGAAGCTCTCCAGCTCAAGATCACCGTACCACCCAGTGGAGATATGCTGGTTGAACGCGATGTGGCCGAAGCCCTTGCGTACAATGTACGTGAAGCCTTCCGGCGCCGTGGTTACGAGGGTGGCATCGAGGAGATCCTCATGGGCGACCCGGCCAAGGACGGCCGGCCCGTGCTGGTTCTCAACCTGGTCCGCTGGCGCATGGGCCCGACCGGATTCGTTGACTGTTCCTTCTCCGCCACCCTGCGTGCACCGAACGGAACGGAAACCTCGCTGGGGAGCTTCAACGCCACCGACCTCACCATGGGCAAGCAAGACCGCCTGGGGCGGGAACGCGCCTTCGAAAATGCCGCCCAGCGCGCTGCCGACGACCTGTGGAACAAGCTGAGCCAGCTGGAGGCCCTGCCCGGACTCATCCCGTCGAAATCGAGTTGATCACGGACAAGAGACAGCCCGTCCAAGACAAAAGCCCCGGCATTCGCCGGGGCTTTTTTTCATAGGTCCCATGAGTCCTATAGGACCTATAAATCGCGGCGTAACCAGCGACTACGCCGTTCAGGCCCCCTTGACCTTGGCAAAGGTATCCTGGAGGGCACGGGCGGAGGCTTGGAGCGCCTGCTGCTCCTTGGGCCAGAGTTCGAGCTCGAGATGCGACAAGGCACCGGCTCGACCGACGACGGTCGGGACGCTGATGGCGACCTTGCGCAGACCGTAGGCACCCTGCTGGACGGTGGAGACCGGAAGAACCTGGCGGCGGTCCAGAGCGATCGCATGGACGACCTCGGCGATGGTGGCACCGACGGCCCAGCCGGCCCCGCCCTTGCGGCGGATGACCTCGGCCCCACTGCCCTTGGTGCGCTCGAAAATCTGCGTCTGAAAACTGGGCGTGCAACCGGGCACCTTCACCAGCGGGAGTCCGGCGTAAGCCGCGGACGACCAGACCGGGAACATGGAGTCCCCATGCTCGCCGAGGATAAGGGCGGTCACCTGGGTGGGGGCGAGCTTGAGATCATGCGCGATGAGGGAGCGGAAGCGGGCGGTGTCGAGCATCGTGCCTAGACCGAGCACCTGATTCCACGGCAGGCCGAGCTTGACCGCGGCGAGCTGGGTGAGGATGTCCACCGGGTTAGACACCACGAAGATCAGCGCATCGTTGCGGTAACCGGCGGTCTTGATGCTCTCGATGATCTGGGAGAACAGGGCGACGTTGCGGTTGATCAGGTCGAGACGGGATTCGTCGGGCTTGCGGCGCAGGCCGGCGGTGATGACGAAAATGTCGCTGTCCTTGGCGCGTTTGTAATCACCGGCATAGATGCGCTGATCGGCGATGGAGGAAGTGCCGTGCAGCAGATCCAGGGCCTCGCCCTCGGCCATGTCGTTGTTGGCATCGAGAATCTGGATCTCGGAGACGATGCCCGCGCACTGGAGGGCAAAAGCGGCGTTGGAACCTACGCGGCCACCGCCGCCGATAATGGAAACTTTCATGTCAGGAAAAACGTTAAGGGTGGCGGTTACTTCACGGCGATCTGCTGGAGGATCTGCGCGGCGATTTGCTGGACCAGAGCCTCGACCTGCGGGTCGGACTTCTGACCGGGTGCGGAGCCTTCACAATCGCAGCCTTCCTTGCCGGCGGGAGCGGCGGGGGTCTGGCATACGGCGCCGGGGCGGAAGTCAGCGCTGTCGCAGAGTTCGCATTCCTTGAGGCCGGAGCGCGGATCGGTCATGCCGAGCTTCTCACGAATCTGGATGAGCTCGCGGGCCTGGCCGCCGGTGAATCGGTGCAGGCCGCTGCCCAGACCGGTGGCGATCCAGACGGTGCGGCAGTAGGAGTCGATGTTCTCCATCTTCCAGTAGGCGTCCTCGACATCCTTGCCCCAGACAATCACACCGTGGTTCTGCATGAGCACGGCCTGATGCTCCTTGCCGACCTCGCCGACCTCGTCGGCATTGGCCGGGGTGCCGGGAGTCTGGTACTTGGCCACGCCGATCCGGCCGAGGAAAACCTCGGCCTCGGGGATGAGGCAGGAAGGGATGTCCACGTTGGCGATGGCGAACGCGGTGGCGTGCGGTGGATGGGCGTGCACGCAGGACTTGGCCGCGGGCTGGCGCTTCATGATGCCGAAGTGCGTCATGGCCTCGCTGGTGCGCTTGCGGGTCCCGGCCAGCTGGTTGCCGTCGAGGTCGACCAGGCAGATGTCCTCGGGTTTCATGAAGCCCTTGCAGATGAGCGTGGGCGTGCAGAGTGCGAGATTGTCCCCGACGCGGATGGTGATGTTGCCGCCGTTGCCGTCGGTGTAGTCACGCTGCCAGAGACGCTGGCCGATGTCGCAGATGCGCTGCTTGAGAACCTGGATGGCGGGCGAACTGAAGAACTTGGCAATCTCCCCCGGGGTCTTCGGGTCGGAGCCGGGCGTCCACTTGAACTCATAGTCCGGGGTCGCCGGCTCGGAGGACCTGGTCGCAGCGACGGCGCCAATGCCATGACGGGAGGGTTGGGCCGCCCCGCTCAGGAGGTCGCGGGCGGAGGGGGTGAGGATGGAGCCGGCGGGAGGCTGCTGTCCGTTGCGCAGAAATTCCTCGGCTTCACTGGCCGTGATGACTTTGGGCATGATGGGAAGGGATTAGACGGGTGGTGTGTAGAAAATCTTGTCCACGATGGCCGCGTTGTAGGCGTCAATCGGGATCGGCTGCTTGAAGGGAGCGGTCGCCTCGGCCCCCTCGATGTACGCGATGGTGTGCCCGGGGCCGGCCCCGAGGCTGTCGTAAATCACCAGGCTGCTGCCCTTGGCCAGCGGTGTCTCCTTCGCACCGGCGAACTGCGCCCGGGCATAAGGCTGCACAAGGAGGAAGCGGCCGCCCTTGTAGGCGGGATCCTGCTGGGAAAGGGTGACGCGACCGATGACGTGTCCGAGACGCATGTCAGGCAGTCTCCTTTTCGTCCACGATGGCGAGGACCATGTTGCGCAGGGGAGAATGCGGGTCGCCGACATGGTCGCGGGTGGCGGAACCGTCGGTGGAGATGAGCACGTACTGATGCCGGCCGGCCCCATGCGGATCAATCGCAAGGAAGGGAACCCCCTCATCGCGGCCCTCCGCATCAATCGGCTGACAGATGATCGAACGATGGCCCGCCATGCTGGGATGGCAGACCGTCGATACGATCACTCCGTCAACGCGTGCGAGCATCATGGCGTCAGTAGATCCGGAGGTTGTCCACCATCACGCAGCGACGCGTGCGGGTGAAGGTGGAGGGAGTGGTGATGCCCTCGCCGGTGGTCGTGGCGATGGAATAGCTGAGATAGCCCTCGCCACCCAAACCGAGGCCGGCCACGGACGGACCGTTCTTGATGAAGAGCGTGGTGTCCAGGGCGCGGGCCATCAGCGTCATGTGGTCCACGTTGAGGGAGTGGATGATCGCGGAGTGCTTGTAGCCGTGCTCGGACTTCAACGCCGCCTCGATGCCCTGCTCGATGCTCTTCACGCGCACGACGGGGATCATCGGCATCATCTGCTCCTCCATGACGAAAAGGTGCTCCGCGTCAGTCTCGGCAAAGAGGATCGGCGTGGTCGCCGGGACGCTGGTCCCGGCCAGCCGGGCCAGCTCGGAGGCGTCGGCACCGACAAGCTTGCGGTTGACCGCGGCGTGCGAGCAGCCGCCGGCGTCCTTGGAGAACGTGAAGGCGGCGGCGGCCAGTTTCTCGAGTTGTGCGGAGTTGAGCTGCGCGGCGCCGGCCTTCTTGAGGCCTTCCATGAAACGGTCGGCATGCTTGTCGAGAACGAAGACCTGCTTCTCACCGATGCAGAGGAGATTGTTGTCGTAGCCGCCGCCTTGGATGACGTCACGGGCGGCCTTGTCGAGACAGCCGGTGCCGTCGACAAGGACGGGCGGATTGCCCGGGCCTGCACAGATGGCGCGCTTGCCGGACTTCATGGCGGCATTGACCACGGCGGGACCGCCGGTGACGCAAAGCAGGCGGATGTGCTCGTTTTTGGTAAGATCGTTGAAGGTCTCGATGGTCGGCTTCTCGATCGTGCAGATCAGGTTCTCAATCCCGAGAGCCGCCTGAATGGCCTCGTTGTAGGCGCGGACGGCCAGCGCGGCGGAACGGGCACCACCCGGATGCGGGTTGAAGACGACGGCGTTGCCGGCGGCGACGATGTTGATGACGTTGCCGCTGAGCGTCGGGACGGAGTGCGTGACCGGCAGAATCGCCCCGACGACACCGAACGGAGTCTGCTCCTCGAGGGTGATGCCGTGGTCGCCGCTGAGGCCATAGGGCTTGATCCACTCAACCCCGGGCACGAGCTTTACGATCTGGAGCTTCTCGATCTTGTGATCGAGGCGGCCGATCTTGGTCTCCTCGAACTCGAACTTCCCCCACTCCGCAGCGCGGGAAGTGCACAGCTCCTTGACGATCTCGACGACCTTGGCGCGACCGGCGATGCCCTTTTCCTTGAGCTGCTCGAAGGCCTGTTGCGCCGCGGCGCAGGCGCTCTTGACGTCCTCGAAAACGCCGTAGCGCGGGCCTCCGGAGCGGATGGCCGGGGCGGCAGGAGGGGATGCAGGTTGGGACGACGACGAGGGCGTGCGGCCAAGGCCGCGCATCACTTCTTCGACGACGGCGCGGAGGGCTTGCTCATCAAGTTGAATTGGAGTGCTCATCGTTCAGGGACGATCCGGGTGCCGGACGGCGCGGCGGACGTCATTTTTTCGGAGGATAGATTTTTTTGTTAAGGACCTCGACCGTGTCCACGATGCCGACCACGACCGCGTCGACCGGCAGCGTCTTCATGCCGGTGGCCTGACGGGCGGAGCTCCCCTGACAGAAGAGCACCACCTCGTCCAAACCGGCGCCGAGGGCATCCACGGCGACAATGGTGTTGGCCCCGGAACGGAACTGCGTGGGATCCGCCTCGTCCACCAGGAGTGGACGAAGCATGAGCAGTTTCCGGCCTTTCATGGCCTCGTCCTTCTTGGTCGAGACCACCGAGCCGATGACGCGCGCGATGAACATGGCCTTGCTTACTTGCCGGACTTGGCCGCGGGGGCCTTGGGCAGCACGAGGGAAACGTCGCCGTGCGGGCGCGGGATGACCTGCACGCTGACGACCTCGCCGACGGCGCGGGCGGCCTGGGCGCC
>JBGTGS010000160.1:0-21264 GCA_041746615.1 Opitutaceae bacterium
GGGCCTGGCAGCTCGTGCCCCCGCGCGTGGAGCCGCCGGCGAAAGTTTCGGTGACGGCGCTGCGGACCTGGTTGCTCTGTCCCTTCCGGTTTTATCTGCGGCATGGATTGCATTGGGAATCCGTTGACCCGGCCAAAACCGAACTCGATGCCTTGGACTTTGGCACGCTCTGTCATGCGGCGCTCGAGGCCATGGGCCGGGAGCCCGCGCTGCGCGACTGCACCGATGCGGGAGTCCTGCGGGAGTTTTTGCTGGCGGAACTGGATCGCACGGCCACCCGGCGTTTTGGCACGGGGTTGCCGCTTCCGCTGGTCGTGCAGCTTGAGTCCGCGCGCCAACGTCTTTCGAGGGTGGCCGAGGTCCAGGCGCAAACCCGTGGAGAAGGCTGGGTGATCGAGCGGGTGGAGGAGAAATTCCTGCTGGAGGCGGGCGGTCTCGCCATCAGCGGGAAGATCGACCGCATTGACCGCCATGCCGACACGGGTGAGCGGCGCATACTCGACTACAAGACCTCGGACCGGCCGGTGACCCCTGCGGATGCCCACCTGGGCACGGCGCATCGTGGCGAGAATCCGGCGGACTTCGCCTGGTGTGAGTATGCGGGCCGTCGACGGGTGTGGCGCGACTTGCAACTCCCGCTCTACCTCCGGGCTTTGGCGGGAGAGGACGGCCCGGTCTCGTGCGGTTATTTCAACATACCCAAGGCGGTGGGCGGAACGGACATTCGCTTGTGGACGGATCACACGCCGGAGCTGGCGGAATCGGCTTGGCGTTGTGCGGAAGGCGTGGCGGCAGCCATCCGGAGCAGCCGCTTTTGGCCGCCGAATGAGACGTTGGATCCGGAGCATGATGATTACGCGGCCCTGTTTCATCATGGAGTGGCCTCGAGTGTGGCCTGGGATTCGGGGGAGGGGGCGTCAGGATGAAGACCGCCGGTCACGTGATGATTCTCGCCTCGGCGGGCTCAGGCAAAACCTACGCGCTGACCAACCGGTTTGTGCGTCTGCTTGCGCTCGGTGCGCGGCCGGAGCGGATTGTCGCCCTGACCTTCACGCGCAAGGCGGCGGGGGAATTTTTCGACGAAATCCTCAACAAGCTCGGGCGGGCCGCGAGTGAACCCGGTTATGCCGTGATGCTTGCGGAGGACATTGGTGAACCGGCCCTCGGCAGTGCGGATTTTCTCGCGATGTTGCGTGACGTCGTTGACGCCATGCCGCGACTACGCCTGGGAACCTTGGATGGATTTTTTGCGAGGATCGCACGCAATTTTCCCTTTGAACTCGGGCTCACCGGTGAGTTCGGGATTTTACAGGAGCATGAGGCCCGGATGGAACGCTCGCGCGTGCTGCGTCGGATGTTCCAGAGCCGCGGGGGGCTGGACGAGGCGCAGCGCGGATTCATCGAGGCGTTCAAGCGCGCGACGTTCGGGGTCGAGGAGAAACGTCTCGCGGTGCAGCTGGACGGATTCCTCGACCGGCATCTGGAGGTGTTCCTTGACGCCCCCGACGGCGACCTCTGGGGCAATTCGCAACGCATCTGGCCGGAGGGGTGCGACTGGCTGGCTGCAGCCGGGAAGCGTGAAACCGCCACCCATGCCCTGCGGGCGGCGCTGGCCCGGCTGGAGATGAGTGACGGTCAACGGACACGTTGGGAGACTTTTTTTGCGGATCTGGCGGTCTGGTCGCCCGGCGTACCGCCGGAGAGAGGCATGGACTATCTGCTGAAGAACGCACTGGAAGCCTGGCCTGACCTTGGGGAGGTCCGGATTGACCGCCGGAAGCTTGCCCTGCCGACGCCGGTGCGGGCGGAGTTGGCGACACTCGTGGCGGGCATTGTCGGCGCGGAACTCGGGCGGAGGCTGGAGACGACGCGGGGAATTCACACCGTGTTGGCGGCCTACGATGCGGTTTACCACGATGCCGTCCGGCGGGAGGGCCGGCTGACTTTCTCCGATGTGCAACGGCTGCTGCAGCCGGACACCGCGGGGGCCCGGCCGCTTTCGTCCCAAACGGATGGCGACGGACGTCTCTTCATCGATTACCGGCTGGATGCAGCGACCGACCACTGGTTGCTCGATGAATTTCAGGACACCAGCTTCGGGCAGTGGTCGGTCTTGCGTCCGCTCATCGACGAGGTGGTGCAGGATCCCACGGGGAGACGGAGCTTTTTCTACGTTGGCGACGTGAAGCAGGCGATCTTTGCCTGGCGCGAAGGCGACCCGCGGCTCTTTCGCGAGATTTTCGAGCATTACAACACGGCCAGTCCAGGCATCATCGCGGAGCAACACCTCGTGAAGTCATGGCGTTCGGGTCCCGCGTTGATCGCAATGGTCAACCGCGTGTTTGCTGACCGGGCCGCGCTGGCAAAACTCTTTCCCGGCGGAGCCTCGGATGACTGGAATCGCGAATGGCGCGATCACGAGTCGGCAAAGCCCGGACTGGACGGCCAGGCGGCTTGGCTGCATGCGGAGTCCGATGACGAGGAAGACCGCTTTGCCGCGGCCCTGGCCCTTTTGTTGGAAATCAGGCCGGCCGAGCGGGGGCTCACCTGCGCCCTGTTGGTGCAGCGGAACGATACGGCCGCGCGGCTGGCGGATTATTTGCGGCGCGAGGGGGGGCTGCCGGCGATGGCCGAGTCGGATCTGCATGTCTGCATGGACAACCCACTGGGGATGGCGCTGCTTGCGCTGGTGCGGGCGGCGGCGCATCCGGGCGACACCCTGGCGCAGGGGCATGTACGCATGACGCCGCTGGGCGTGTTGCTGGATGCCGGCGGGTTGGGCGGTCCGGAGGAATTGACCCACGGGATGCTCGGGCAGATTCATGCCGAGGGCTTTGAACGCACACTGGCCGGCTGGGTGCGCCGACTGGAGCCGTATTTGGATAACAACGACACATTCAGCCGCGAACGCGGACGTCAGTTCACGGCTGCGGCGGGGAGGTTTGACGCAACCGGCAGCCGCGATGTCGCGGAGTTCATCCAATTTATGGAGCGCCATGCGGTGAGGGAAAGCGAAACCTCCGAGGTCCTCCGGGTGATGACCGTGCACAAGGCTAAGGGGCTGGGTTTTGATGTGGTGATCCTGCCGGATCTTGAGGGCACCCGGCTCGACCAGCGGCGTGACGGCCTGGGGGTGCAGCGGGCGGCCGACCGTTCGATCAGGTGGGTGTTGGATCTGCCAGCCCGGCGGTTTGTCGATCCGGATCCGGTGCTCGCGGCGCACGTGCAGGCGCAGGAAGATGCGGCGTGCTATGAAAAGTTATCCCTGCTGTACGTGGCTATGACGCGGGCCAAGCAGGCCATGTATCTGGTCACGAAGACTCCGGGTAAGTCGTCCTCGCGCAATTTCCCCATGCTTCTTGCGGAGACTCTCGGCGTGGAATCGATCCCCATCCGGGTAGGGAAGCATGAGTTTACCGGCTCCTGGGTGGAGGGTGAGGGTGATTGGATGGTCGACCTGGCAGCGGTGACGCCCCCCGTCGGGTCCGTGCGCGAGATCGTCCGGCTGAATCCCACTGTAGCGGGACAGGTGCGGCGCCTGGCAGCGCGCCGACCGTCGGCTGACCGCAGCAGATCGGTGTCAGGCGCGTCCTGGTTTGCGCTGGAGGGTGGGGGACCGGCGGCATTTGGGACGGCGGTGCACGACTTGTTGGCCGAGGTGGAATGGGGCGGGCCGGAGGAAGTCGCGCGGCTCGTGGCCTTGTGGCGGGAACGTGGAACATCCCCGGAAGTATTGGCCGAGGCTGAGGCGTGCCTGCGGGCGCCGGAACTGACCGAAGTCTGGAGGTCGACCGGTTCCGCTGAGATCTGGCGCGAACGGTCCTTCGAGGCAGTGGTTGATGATGTCTGGGTTACGGGGGTGTTTGACCGTGTTGTGGTGGAACTCGATGAGGATGGGCGACCGGAGGGGGCCACGGTGTATGACTTCAAAACCACCGTACTGCCCCCTGATGCCGATCCGGTGGCCGCTGCCAGCCGTCATGCCGTGCAGATGACCCTATACCGACGGGTGGCAGCCCGGCTGGCCGGGTTGAAGGAGGAACGGGTGAGGGTGGAGATCGTCCTCACATCCGTGCGCCTGCGAATGCGGTTATGAAGGGGATTCGATTCGAAACCGCCCGGGGCAAATTCTGGCTTTACAGTGCCGGAGTGAAGCCGCACGTTGGCCGGCTCAAATCATTTCCACCTTTCCGTCTACACCATGGGTAACCTCAAGAAGAAGCGCCGTCTCAAGATGAACAAGCACAAGCGTCGTAAGCGCTTGAAGTCGAATCGCCACAAGAAGCGCACGTGGCAGTCCTAAACGGTTGACCCGTTTTGGCGGCGGTGCAGCCGCGATCCTCCTTACCTGCAAAACCCGCCCAGTAGGCGGGTTTTTTTGCATGGTTATTCGACTTGGATCGGCAACTCGACGTTAACGAATGGTAAATGCCAGCCTGCGAGTGGTTAAGGCTGTGGATTAGACTTGTCTTGCTTCCCCGGCAATAGGAGATTCCCCCATCAGGATTTCCCCGATGCCTATTTTTGCCACCACTTGTGCTTTATCCGCAATCCGGGAATAGATCCTGAAACTTCTGTAATCGTTCACTGACGCATGCTCTTCGCCAAGAAATCCAAAGGCTACTTTGTCGATTACAGTGACAACGGTTGCCTGATTGCCCGCACCTCGGCCTCCAGTGGCCCGATGGTGATCGAGCAGGTGACTGAAGTGCCGGCTGGTGACGAAGCGACGTTGCAGGAAGCGTTGAGCCAGATCGAGACCAAGAAGAATCCGAGTGGCTACGTTCATGCCACTGTCGGGGTTTATCCGGACCAGCGATTTGTGCGCCGGGCCACCTTGGAAGTTAAACGACTCAAGGAACCCACCTATCTGAACGAGATGGTTTCGACCCAGCTGAGGGTCGAGCCTGACAAGAACGCCATTGCGCTTCTCAATGCCAATGATGGAACGGACTACGATGTCGGCAAGGGCAGCCAAAAAGAGGTGCTGTGCTGCGGCCTGCCGAATAATGCGGTCGTCGAGTTGCAGGACCGCTTGCTCTCCTGGGGGATTTATCCCGAGCGTCTTGAGCTGGGCAGTGTCGCCGCGTTGGGAGCAATCGTGAGCATGCTGGCCGTTCAGCAATCGGATGTGCCCACTCTGGTTTTGGAGATCGGTGGTAATTCGACGCACTCCTTCATTGTCAGCCGCCAAGGGGTGGATGCCTCCCGCCCGATTCCGCAAGGCCTCGATTCCATGATTCCCGTCGTACAGAAAGAACTCAACCTGAAGGATGAGGAATCAGCCCGTAAATTATTCTACTCCAATACCTTTGATTTTGCAGGGATGGGTCCTCTCCTGATTAAGAAACTTTTCAAAGAGTTGCAGTCTTCCATTGGCTTTTACGAAGTCCAGACCGGTCAGTCCATTGGTCAGATTGTATGTCTCCTGCTGCCACCCAAACTGGGCTGGCTAGAGGCGGTCATCGCCACTCAACTCGGTGTGGCACCCATGAAATATGATTTCGCGGCCTGGTTGCAAAGTCAGGGGATTACTCCCCCGGACGAATCCGCAGGGGTGACGTTCGACAACCGTTGGCTTGGCATCCTTGGCCTCATGGCAAATCACCATGCTTCCGTTTCTCAAAAAGAATAAACAGCAGGCGTCCTCCCAGCCGCTGGTGCCGCCCTGGCACCCAAATTTCCGCAACTATGACAGGTTGCCGGACACCAAGGTGGTGCGGACGACATTCTTCATCAACGGCATGTCGGTTTTCATGGCGATCGTCCTGCTGCTCGCGTTTGTCTATCAGGAATACAAACTCAAAACCTTGGGTGAGCAGGTGGTGAATTGGGATGAGCAGATCGAGAAGGATCGCCAGCCGAGCGCCGCCGCCGTCGCCCTCTTCAAGCAGTTTCAAGCCGAGGAACGTATCATCAACGAGGTGGCCACTTTTGTAGACGGCCGGTTGGTGGTGTCCGACTTTGTCCTTCGCCTCGGTGAGATTCTGCCGGCCAACATTGCGATCCGCGGTTTTGAGTTCCGTGATACCGGTGTTATCCTGCGCGGCATTTCTCGCGGAACTCCGGATGAGGCGAGCGGCTATGCGACGGGTTTCGTTGAACAGCTGCGCCGGGATCCCGTGTTCACGGAGATTTTTGGCACGGATGTTTCACAAACCGCCGTCAACCGCGATCCGAGCGGCAACCTCAATTTTGAACTGATGCTCAGGTTCAAGCCGGCCCCTGCGAAAAAATGAGCCTTACCGGACAAGATCTCTTGGCCATCGCCAAAAAACACCCCGTCAGCGTGGGCTGCGCCTTGCTGGCGGTCGGTCTGGCCGTGGGTACTTACATGCGCCACGCCCATGTACCCGTACAGGAGCAGCTGCTCGCGCAGCGTGCGACCGAGGGCGAGCGCCTGAAGGAAAACCTCCGCAACAGCACCCTGCTCAAGGAACAGCACGACGCCCTCGTTGCCGCCAATGCGGAGATCAATTCCCGGGCCGTCCGGGTGGGCAATCTGGCGACGAATCTCCAGTATTTCTACAAGATCGAGGCCGACACGGGCATCCGGCTGGTTGACCTTCGCCAGCTCACCCCCGCCGCCCAGCCCGGCGGAGCCAACGCCCCCCGCTATCTGCGTGTTCCCTATGCGCTTTCCGTGCAGGGTGACTTTGCCAGTGTCCTCACCTTTGTCCGCCGCCTGGAAAATGGCAGTCATTTTTGCCGCATCAACTCCGCATCGATCAGTGGCGGCAATGACGTGACGCTCACCCTCAACCTGGAACTTCTCGGTCTCCCCTGATCATGCATCCACGCACTTTAATAATCCTGTTGCTGGTGACTGGAGCGGGCGCGCCCGCCACCCTGCACGCACAACGCTCCGACCTGCTGCCTCCGCCACGCCGCGCCGCGGCGGTCGAACTGGCCGGAAAGCTGGTGGAACCCCGTGATGCGCCTGCACTTGATCCCAAGGTCAGCAATCCCTTTGCCCCGGCCGGCTTCGAACCGGCGGTGGCTGAAACAGGCCCGGTTGCGGGACCCGTGGCCCCGCGCGAGCGGACCAACCGCGAAATCCTTGATGCCATCGGAGCCAGCATCAGGCCGACCGGCACGATGATCATGCGCGGCGAGCCCATTTTGCTTTTCGGCAGCCGTCAGGCGCGCGTCGGCGACGAACTGCCGGTCACCGTCAATGGGGTCGCCCACATTGTCATCATCACCGCCATCGAAAGCACCCACTTTACCATCCGTCTAAACAACGAGGAAATCACCCGGCCCATCCAACCAGGATCAAAATCATGAGAACGCATCCTTTTCTGACCGCTATGCTTGCTGCCGGTCTAATCACCGGCCTTTCGGCACAGACACCCGAACCCGCCACACCCGCCGCCCCGGAAGTCGTCATTGGTGACGCACCTGCCGCCAGCACGGCTACTCGTGATCGCGACACCCTCTCGGTGGATTTCCCTGACGAGGACATCCGAAACATTCTGCGTAATGTCGCCGACCTCTTTGAGCTCAACCTCGTGGTCCCCGACACCCTTCAAGGCCGAACCTCGATCAAGCTGCGGGACGTCACCTGGCGCCAGATCTTTCAGGTCACCCTTACGCCGGTGGGCTACACCTACGTGGAGGAAGGGAACATCATCAAGGTGGTAAGTCAGGATCAGCTCTTGCAGGAGCCCGTGTCCACCGAGGTCTTTCTGATCAATTACGCTCTTGCCCAGGACATCCTAGGGTCGGTCAACCCGCTGGTGGACCCCAACGCGGGCGGACGCGTTGTGGTCAATGCCCGCAGCAACGCCCTGGTCATTACCGAGCGTCCCTCCCGCATGGGCGGCATCCGCTCGATCATCGAGCAGCTCGACAAGGCCACCGCCCAGGTGATGATTGAATCGAAGTTCATTGAGGTGACTGACCGTGATGTGCGGGATCTCGGCCTTGACTGGTCGGTGGGTGCCAGCGCCGGTGCCGGTGGTGATTACGATCGGCTCCGGAGCCGGGAGTCCGGATGGACCCGGGATTTCGACAGAAGCAGAGGCGAGAGTATCGAGTCGGAATTCCGCAGTGACGGTCCCAATTCTTCCACGACCACCAACTCCTCCAGTTCGACCACCTTCACCCCCCCCGCCTCCGGGACAACCATTCAAAATCCCACCACGATCGCCACGGCGACCTCGCTTGTGGATTCGGTAACCGGTCTGGCCACGAGCGGTACTTCGAGCGCGTTCAATGCCCTCAACAACCTGGCCATTGGAAAATCCAACGATCTGCGTACCGCGGTGTTTTCCAGCTATCAGTTTGACGTCGTCCTCCGGGCCTTGCAGACGAGCAACAAGGTCAAGCTCGTTTCCAATCCCACGCTGGTCACCCTCAACAACAGCGAGGCCAACATCAACATCGGCGAGGAATTCCCGATTCCCAACTACACCTACAACCAGGAACGGGGCACCTTCGAGGTCAGCGGCTTCGAGTACCGTCCCATCGGCATCCTGTTGAAGGTGACCCCCCAGGTGAATGCCCAGGGCTTCATCAAGCTCACGATCGAGCCTGAGGTCAGCAGTCAGAGCGGTGAAACGACCTTCGGTGGGGCAGGTGGAGCGAATATTCCCATCATCGCGACGCGCAAGACCCGGACCCAGGTATCCTTGCAGGATGGATACACCATGGGCATCGGTGGCCTCATTGAAAACACGATTGACGACCGCCAGACGCGCCTGCCGATCCTGGGGGACATCCCCTTCCTTGGCCGTTTGTTTCGATCTGATTCCAAGAACGAGACCTCGCGAAATCTGCTCATCTTCATCACGGCGAAGACCATCAGCCCGAACGGGGCACCGGTTGAGGAGATCTACGATTCCCGGGCGGTTCGCGCCATGGATCTGCGCCGCAGCGACCTCCCGGGCTACCGGGACGGCAGCGATCCGTTTCTTCCTGAGATATCGGAATAGTCCGGATGCCGGTTGAGTGTTGGGGTAATTTCCAAGGCCCGCCTTTCCCGGCGGGCCTTTTTTACCTGCGTTTCTCCGGTCACCACCCGCCGTCCACGTAGCCTTGGCCCGCCTTGATGACGAAAACGCCCAGATTCTTGGCGGCATGGGCGGCGAAGCAGGGAAGGAGCGAATGCTGCGGGTTAAAACTCGCGAAGCGAACGGCATAGAACCACAGGGACCCGGCGAAGATAGCCCCGGTGCTGAACCAGCCTTTCGCATCGGTCGTCCAGACCAGACCACCCTCCCATTTCCAGAGGAAGGGGTGCAGGAGGGCGAATACCAGGGAGGCGGCGATGATCCCGGCAATGCGCACGGCCGGTCCGCGTCCGTTGATTACCAAGAATCCGCGGAATATGACCTCCTCGATCACGGCGGCCGCCAAAGTGGAAATGCCGAAGAGGATGGTCATGCGACTTTGTTGTTCTGTCAGCCCGAGGGCATTTTCACCGATGGTTTCCAAGCCGAGCAGGACCATGGCACCGGCCACCGCTATGACCACGGCCCGGCGGGGTGCGGGCGTCGCGCCGGGCAAAGCCCCCGGATGGGGGCGTCCCGCCTGGCGGTTCCGCAGGTCATCCAGCCAGATTTTGGATACCCAGACCCCGCCGGCGATGATCAAAATGAGCAGGAAAGGTGAGTCGTTCATGGTTATTGGGCTTTTACCCTGAGGTCGGGGAATGACGAGTCTGATCGCCCAGGAGTAGGCAGTGATCAGCCCTGGCCCGAACCCTGAAGTGGAATTTCCATTATGGGCAAGAACCCTGACTTATTCCGCGACTATGGATTGGCCAACGGCGGTTCGGATCGTATGGTGGCTTCCTGCATGGCCGCCATGACTGAACTGACTGCTTCCCGTTCAACTGCTCCTGACTTCACAACGGTGTTCTCCCTGCTCAGACCGCATTTGGGAGCCCTTGACGACTTCCTGCATGGGCAGATCCAGGCGTTTGAACCGGAGATCCGGGAAATGGCCGATTATTGCATCGATACTTCGGGCAAGCGCATTCGCCCCACCCTGGTGTTTCTAGCGGGCTGGGAGGGAGAGGGCACGGTACGGCCTGAACTGGTCAAAGTTGCCGCCGTGGTGGAACTCGTGCATCTGGCCACGCTCGTTCACGACGATATCATGGACGAGGCGAACCTGCGACGGGGCCGGCGAACGGCAGCCCGGGCCTACGGGCCGGAGGCGGCAGTATTGCTCGGTGACGCCCTGTTTTCCCATGCCCTTCACCTGGCGTCCCAGTTTCCCACCACGGCCGTGTGTCTGGCGGTTTCGGGCTCCACCCGCAAGGTCTGTGCGGGTGAAATTATCCAGACCCTGCGGCGCGGCACCACCGCCGTGACCCGGCGGGATTATGAGCGGGTGATCGATCTCAAGACGGCCGAGCTCTTCCGGATATCCTGCCGGTTGGGCAGCGAGCTGGCGGGATTTGCGGAAGACTATGTCGAAGCCACGGCCCGCTTCGGCCGCCACCTTGGCATGGCCTACCAGATTTATGACGACCTGGCGGATTTCTTTGGGGAGGAAAAGCGCATCGGCAAGACCTTGGGAACTGACCTGATGAGTGGAAAGCTGACCCTCCCGCTGCTTGAACTCGCCGACCGGTTGCCGGTAGCTGACCGACTGGTGCTGGAGGATGAGATCAAGGGACAGCGGCAGCCCGACATGGCCTTGAGGATTCGTCAGATGAATGAAACCGGGGTATTTCAGGCGGTGGTAACAGCTGTTCACGGGGAGCTGGGCCGGGCCGAGGCCGCCCTTTCCCGGCACCTGGGTGAGGCACCCACACCGTTCTTGCTCAGGTTGGGCGAGGTGCTGAGGATGCAGGTGGCATCACTGCAGCCGGTTTCCACCAGTTTCCCGTTGCCTGTGGGCCCGGCTTGTACATAGTGGGATCATGCATGTTGTCCCCAAACTGCTCGGGAAGACGCTCGTGGCGTCTCCTGAACGCCAGCAGGAGGCCGACTCCGACTGGGTGCTCGTGCGGCGCGTGCAGGCCGGGGAAGTGGCGGCTTTCGACGATCTTATCCGGAAATACCGTGAACGGGTTTACTCGGTCGTTTACAACATGACCTCCAATCGGGAGGACGCTGCCGATCTGACGCAAGACGCCTTCATCAAGGCCTTCCAATCGATCAATCGCTTTCAAGGCCAGGCCTCGTTTTTCACCTGGCTCTATCGGATTGCGGTCAATTCCACGCTGACTCATTTGCGCAAGTCCAAGCTGAGGACTTTTTTCAGCTTCGAAAAGATCAACGACGAGGATAAAACCACCGAGCTTGTTGAGCAACTTACCGACAAAAAGGGGGTTGAGCGCGAAGTCTTTGTAAAGGAGCTCCAGGAAAAATTGAACGAGGCGATGCAAAAATTGTCTATCAAGCATCGCACTGTGGTGACTTTATTCGAAATCGATGGCCTCAGCCATGAGGAAATAGCCGACGTTGTGGGTTGCTCAGTCGGCACGGTCAGGTCCCGCCTACACTACGCGAAGCAGCTTTTGCAGTCTGAACTCCAGTCCTACTTGCGACCATGAACGAATCTCGCCCGCCATCGAAAGTGACACTCGAAGACCTCCTGCGCCTCAAGCGCACGGAACGGCCTCCGGCGGAGTTCTGGACCCAGTTCGAAAGTGAGTTCCGCTCCCGTCAGTTGGCAGCTGCGGTTGAAAGAAAGCCTTGGTGGTTCTCCTTATCCGGCATCTTTTCAAGTATTCCCCGCTTTTCCATGCCCGTGGGTGCAGCCGCCGTGCTAGCCGTCACTTTTCTGACCATCCGCGATTATCGGCAGACTGCCATTGAACCCGCCTTCAGTCCTGCTTTGGCGAATGCCGAGATGGAAGCCCCGGGACTCGCAGCCGCTGCCCGTCAACCCGGGATGACCGCCCCAGAATATGAGGCGGCCCCCGAAGTGATGCGGATTGCGGCCCAGCCGGAAATTTTACAGGAAGTTCCGGCGGTTGCACCCACCGCCACGGAAGCTTCTCCGAGGATTCGCGTCAGCGAATTGTTGGTGGCCTCCCTTCAGGACCAGGTTTTGCCTCCATCAGCCCGCTCCATCCTGGCCAACCTTGAAGCCGTCCAGTTCGAGCATGCCCAGTTCCTGGATTCCCGGATGGCCGACTCCCGCGCAAATCCCACCGTGGAAATTGCCGTTTCGACCCCGAGAGAACAGCTCGTTCGCCGTCTCATCCCGGAAAATCCCTCCATCGTCAGTTACACCGCGGGCCACGATCCTTCCGTTTCCAACAACCGCATTGCGCGAACGCTCAGCGAATCCGAGCTTTATCCCGCGCCTCGCCGGACCCATACCAATGTCAGTGTGAGACAGAACGGTGGCTGGCGAAACAGTTTGGGGCTGAGTGTCTTTTGACCCAAGTTTCGCCGGTAACCCTTTGCCCAACCCCGCCTTTGCCAGCGGGGTTTTTTCTTGGGCCGGGCGGAACCCCGATCGCATTTGACGCTGTGGTCCATCAGGCACCTGATGGCTTCCTCTGCTTGACGAGAATCCGAATTAGCTAATGAGAACCGAACGTGACTCCATGGGCGAAGTGACCGTGCCGGATGATGCGCTTTACGGTGCTTCAACCCAGAGGGCCGTGCTCAATTTCCCCATCAGCGGTCGACCCATGCCGGCGGACTTTCTGCGCGGCCTCGGCCTCGTAAAGCTCGCCTGCGCCCGGGCCAACGAAACGTTGGGCCGGCTTGACCCGCGTAAAAGCCGTCTCATTCAGCAGGCAGCCCGTGAGATCGCCGATGGCCAGTTGCTGGATCATTTCCCAGTGGACGTTTTCCAAACCGGTTCCGGCACCTCCTCCAACACCAATGCCAACGAGGTCATTGCCAATCGCGTCAGTCAGCTCGCCGGTGAACCGGTCGGCTCGAAGAAGCCCGTGCATCCCAATGATGACGTCAATCTTGGCCAGTCATCCAACGACATCATCCCCACTGTCCTCCATGTCAGCACGGCGCTTGCCCTCTCCCTCCGGCTTCGGCCTGCATTGATGGAGTTGCACCACGCGCTGACGGCAAAATCCAGGGAATTTGGCGACATCGTCAAGATTGGCCGAACCCACTTGATGGATGCCACCCCGCTCACTCTGGGGCAGGAGTTTTCCGGCTACGTCACCCAGACCGCCAAGGCCATCGAGCGCACCCAGAAGGCGGTCACCGCCTTGACAGAGCTCGCAATCGGCGGCACGGCGGTGGGCACCGGCCTCAATACCCACGCCGATTTCTCCACCCACGTCTGCCGCATCCTCACGGAGGAGACGGGCATACCCTTCGTGGAGGCCCGCAATCACTTTGAGGCCCAGGCGGCTCGCGACGATGCCATCGAGGCCACCGGTCACCTGGTGACCATTGCCGCCAGCATGGCCAAGATCGCCAATGACATCCGTCTGTTGGGTTCGGGGCCGCGCAGCGGGCTGGGGGAACTCCGCCTGCCCGCCACCCAACCCGGGTCCTCCATCATGCCCGGCAAGGTGAACCCCGTGATGAGCGAGATGCTCGTGCAGGTGTGCCTCTATGTGCAGGGTTTGGGTCAGACCGTGGTCGCCTGCGGTCGTGAGGGCTTCTTCGAACTCAACACCAGTCTGCCATTGATCGCCCATTGCCTGCACGAATCTGTCCACTGCCTGGAGAATGGCGTCCGCCGCTTTACGGAGGCCTGTGTGGGGGGTCTGGAAGCCGACCGGGCCCGCTGTCAGGAACTCACGGACCGCTCACTCATGCTGGTGACTGCATTGAATCCATATATCGGATACGATCAGGCTTCCGCCGTGGCCAAGGAGGCCCTCGCAACCGGGAAAACCCTGCGCGAGATCGTGCTGGCCCGAAAGCTCATGGATGAAGCCGCGCTCGACCGTGCGTTGGATCCGCGGACGATGACCGGTGACAGCGGATGACCATGTTTCAGGAGACTCTGATGATGCGCACCCGCGGACCGGGCATCCATGAGTTCACGGACGAACTGGCCCGGGTGGTGGCAAAGAGCGGCCTCAAGCGCGGGCTGGCCCATGTGTTTTGCCGACATACGAGCTGTTCACTTGTAATCATGGAAAACGCTGATCCGAGTGCCCGTCGGGATCTGGAGGCCTGGCTTGACCGGCTCGTGCCGGCGGATGACCCCGGGTTCACTCACACCTTAGAAGGCCCGGACGACATGCCCAGTCACATCAAGATGGCCCTGACCCGCACGGGCGAAACCGTGCCCTTCCACGAAGGTGGGCTGCTGTTAGGCACGTGGCAGGGGATTTTCCTCTGGGAGCACCGACGTGCACCGCATACGCGGGAAGTGGTCGTGACCGTGACCGGCGGGTAAGAGTGGCCCTGAGCGTGAGCTCAGGGATCGGTGTGCCGTGCTCTCATCCCTGAGCTCACGCTCGGGGCTACAGGTCACTTCCCCGGAAGGCAGGCGCCGCAGCCGTTGACGAAGAAATCGTTGCCCTTGTCATCGACCAGGATGAAGGCGGGAAAATCCTGAACCTCGATCTTCCACACGGCCTCCATGCCGAGCTCGGGATACTCGAGTACCTCGACCTTGCGGATGTTTTCCTTGGCGAGAATAGCGGCGGGACCGCCGATGCTACCGAGGTAAAAGCCGCCGTGCTCCTTGCAGGACTGCGTTACCTGCGGGCTGCGGTTGCCCTTGGCCAGCATGACCATGGAGCCGCCCAGCTCCTGAAACAGTCCGACATAACCATCCATGCGGCCGGCCGTGGTCGGTCCAAAGCTGCCGGAGGCGTAGCCTTGGGGGGTCTTGGCCGGACCGGCGTAGTACACCGGGTGGTTCTTGAAATAGTCGGGCAGCCCCTGGCCCGCATCCACGCGTTCCTTGAGCTTGGCGTGGGCGATGTCACGGGCGACCACGAGCGGGCCGTTGAGGAGCACGCGGGTCGTGACCGGATGGCGCGACAACTCCGCGAGGATGGCGGTCATGGGTTGGTTGAGATCAATGCGGACCACCCGGTCGTTCTTGATGGTGCGCTCGCCCGCGGGGATGAATCGCCCCGGGTCGGTCTCGAGTTTTTCGAGCCAGATTCCCTCACGATTGATCTGCGCCTTGATGTTGCGGTCGGCGCTGCACGATACCCCCATGCCGACGGGGCAGGAGGCACCGTGACGGGGAAGGCGGACGATGCGGACGTCGAGGGCAAAGTACTTGCCGCCGAACTGGGCGCCGATGCCGGTCTGCTGGGCGAGGGTGAGGACCTTCTTCTCCAGTTCGATATCGCGAAACGCGCGTCCATGCTCATTGCCGTTCGTTGGGAGGGAATCGAGGTATTTGGCGGAAGCCAGTTTGACCGTCTTGAGGCAGGCCTCGGCACTGGTGCCGCCAATGACAAAGATCAGGTGGTAGGGTGGACAAGCGGCGGTGCCGAGATGCTTCATCTTCTCGATGATGAAGGCCTCGAGGCTCTTTGGATTGAGCAAGGCCTTGGTTTCCTGAAAGAGGAAGGTCTTGTTGGCCGAGCCGCCGCCTTTGGCGACAAAGAGAAATTTATAGGCGTCGCCCTCGGTTGCATAGAGGTCGATCTGGGCCGGAAGATTGGTGCCGGTATTGGTTTCCCTCCACATGTCCAACGGGGCGGTCTGGGAGTAGCGGAGATTTTCCCGGGTGTAGCAGTCGTACACCCCGCGGGAGATCCATTCGGCGTCATTCGCACCGGTCCAGACCTGCTGACCCTTCTTGCCGATGATGGTGGCGGTGCCGGTGTCCTGACAGAAGGGCAGAATTCCCTCGGCGGCGATCTCGGCATTCTTCAGCAAGGTGAGGGCGACGTAGCGGTCGTTGGTCGAGGCCTCGGAGTCCTCCAGGATGGCCGCGACTTGCTGGAGATGCCTGGTTCGCAGCAGAAACGAGCAGTCGCGCAGCGCTTGGGCGGCGAGGAAGGAGAGGGCCTCGGGGGAGATCTTCAGCATCTGCTGTCCCTCAAAGTCTGCGGTGGAGAGACCTTCCTTTGAGAGCAGCCGGTATTCCGTCTCGTCTTTGCCGAGAGGGAATGGATCCTGATAAATGAAGGGCGGTGTGGGCATTGTCTCTCAATCTTTTCGTGGTGGCTTGCCAGCGGCGACCATGGCATCCACGGCAGCCCGGAATCGCGGGAGGTCGTCAAGGGTGACGAGGGAGGGGGGATCGGGGCGCTCCCATCCCTGAGCGCCGGGCCAGCGGCCCAATGAAAGGAATTCGTCCATGGCATGATTGAGTCCATTAATGGCGAGATAGTCTTGCTGCTCCTTTTCATTGCGCACGGGACTGATGCGACTGCCGGGGATGGGTGTAATGGTGCCGCTGGATACGTAGGCAAGGTCGTTGAGCATCACGAACGGACGTGAGTCCGCCAGCAGCGTGACGGGGCGGGGACTTTCCCCGTGCAGGTAGCGGTAATACTCAAGGTGGTTCTCCGCCAGTGCGTCGAATGGTTCCAGCACGATACGCTCCACGCGGCCGTCGCGCCAGCGCACCTCGGCCTGCTGGCCCACGACGTAGCGCACGGTGGCGTGCTCGCACACCAGGATCTCGGCGTGGGAGCTGGGTCCGGGACAGGCATGGGTGAGGGCGAAGCGCAGTACGACTCCGGAGGGGTTTCGCGCTTCGACAAAGAATGTATCCGCGCCCTCGATATCGTGGGCGCGATAGAGCTCCGCCTGGACACCGGACACTTCGGTCCAGCTCATCAGTTCCGGGCTGCCGGCCCAGAACAGCAGGTTGTGGACGAAATGAGCCATCGCGTTTCCGAAGCAGGAGTCGAGGATCAGCCGGCCGTCGTCGCCGAGGAGGCGGCCCGCCCAGGTGTTGCGGTTGAAGTAGCTTCGCGGACGCGCCCACATGGCTGAAAGGTGGGCTTCCCGCAGCGGTCCGAATTCACCGGCGAGGAGCCGTTCCTTGAGCGCGAGCCGGGGTTTCTCGACGATGAAGTTGAAACCGACCAGGGTGGATTTTGGCGCACCCCGGTCGCGGGCGATCATCTCCTCGAGTTCCACGTAGTCGAGGGTCGGAGGTTTCTCCAAATAGACGGCCAACCCGTGCTCCACACCTGCGCGGTGCATCTCCGCATGCAGGGGGATGGGGGTGGGCACGAGCAGCAGATCCATTTCGCGGGCACAGGCTTTGAGCATGTCGCGGTAGTCCCGGTAAACCTTCACCCCTCGGCGGGCGAAGCCCCACATCTCCTGCTGGGCTGCGAAGTGGTCCGGCTGGGGATCGCAGGTGCAGACCAGACGTGCATGATGCTTCTCCTCCAGCTTCATCACTGTCTGGTGATGCCAGCCGGCATACCCGCCCATGCCAATGATGCCGATACGAATGGGATTTTTCACACAATCTTGAGTTTGGGGAGATCCTGGCCGTCCACCAGGCCGACGGGCTGGCCGCGACGGTTGACCACGATGAGATCGTCGATCTTGTGCGCGGTGAACAGCCGGAGTGCATCCACGCCGAGGGCGTCATCGCGGATGGTCTTGGGCTTTCGGGTCATGAATTTGGCCACGGGTTGGTCAAGAAAACCGGGGCCGGTCAGCGCGCTGCGGCGAAAGTCGCCGTCGGTGAGAATGCCCCGCAGCCGGCCGCTTTTCGGGTGCACCAGGGCGATGCTGCCGCTCTTCGCCTTGGTCATGGCAAGGATGGCCTCCTGGGTGGTCACCGTATCGGCTGCGACCGGAAGGCGCTCGCCGGAGCGCATGATGTCACTCACCCGCAGCAGCAGGATGCGGCCCAGGTTGCCGGCCGGGTGAAAACGGGCAAAATCGTCACGGGTGATTCCGCGGGACTCGAGCAGGACCATGGCGAGGGCATCACCCAATGCGAGGGCGGCGGTGGTGCTGGCTGTGGGGGCGAGTTTGAGCGGGCAGGCTTCCCGGGGCACCTTGTAGAGCAGGCGGAGATCGGCATTCCGGGCCAGATCGGATTCCGCATGGCTGGTGAATGCGACGATGCGCAGGCCAAAGCGGCGCAGCAGTGGTAACAGACGCAGGATTTCCTCGGACTGTCCGCTGTTGCTGAGCATGATGGCGAGGTCGCCCTCGTTGCAGACCCCGACATCGCCATGCAGGGCCTGGGTTGCGTCCAGGAAACACGAGGAGACTCCCGTGCTGTTGAATGTCCCCACGAGTTTCTGGGCAATGTGGGCCGACTTCCCCACGCCGCAGAACACAAGTTTTCCCCCGTCGTGGATCGTGGTTTCCACGGCCGTCGCTACCTTCACGAATTCCGCGTCCAGCCCGCGGGCGCTGGCGGCGAGCGCGGCCATCTCGATGCGAATGCAGGCTCGGGCGCGGGCGAGCGCGGTTTTCTGGGTGATGGGCATTTAAAAAGTTTGAGTCGCGTGTGCGAGTGCGAGACTTAGGGTTAGGTTGGTTTCATTCAAACCCTTTTCCGTATCGATGAGATTGCGCCCTTCGTTCCTGCTGCTGTTGCTGTCAGCTTTCCTGCTGGCTGCCGGTTGTGAACGGCCCCAGGGCACCGTGCCGATCGCCGAGATCGACGACCCCAATTATACCCGGGGCAAGAGCCTGATCCGTCAGAACCGCAACCAGGAGGCACTGGCCGCGTTTCTTCGTGTCATCGAACGCCGCGGCGGCGATGCGCCCGAGTCCCACCTCGAGGTGGGACGCCTGTATCACGACAACATCAAGGATCCGGTCGCGGCGATCTACCACTACCGCAAGTTCCGTGAACTCAAGCCCAACGCCCCCCAGGCTGATCTGGTCCTGCAACTCATCGATGGGGCCAAGCGCGATTTTGCCCGCACGCTGCCGGCCCAGCCCTTGGAGAACCTCAGCCAGCGCAACGATCTGCTCGACGTCGTCCAGCGCCTGCAACGTGAGAATGAACAGCTTCGTGGTGAACTGGCCGATAACAGGGCCGGCCTGCCGTCGTCCCCCTCGCGCGGTGCCGTGGCGACGCTGCCTTTGGAATCACCCGGGTTGTCACCGCGGCCTGTGGTGGTAGCGGACAGGCCGGCTATCATCCCATCGCCGGCTCCTGTTACGCCCCCTGCTTCCCGTCCTCCCACTGTCACTCCCGCTCCTGCGGGCCGCCGTCACGTTGTGGTCAGCGGAGACTCACTTTTCAGCATTGCCCGCCAATTTTACGGCAGCCCCACCAATGCGAAAATTGACGAAATTGCCGCCGCTAATCCCGACCAACTCCCCGCCGGCCGCAACAGTCCGCTCCGCCCGGGCATGGAGCTGCGCATCCCCTAGCATAGCGACGGCACGGCCCGTACGGGGCAACAGGTCCTCATGTTCAATCAGCTGGCGAAACCGGCTCCCCTGCCGGAATGCTAATGTTCTTAGGATTGCCGGACGGGGCCGGGAGGTTCCGCCCGGCAATCCTTCTGCTGATTTGCATTCGCCGGCCGACCCCGCATAACGTCCCGGTTCTGCCATGTCCGATCTCACCGATCTCTATCAAGCGGTCATCCTCGACCATAACAAGCGCCCCCGCAACCGCGGCAAACTGCCCACGGCCACGCGGGTCGCATCCGGGGACAATCCCACCTGCGGCGACAACTGCACTGTCTACCTGCGGATGGAAGGCGATCGCATCGCCGGGATCGGCTTTGAGGGCTCCGGCTGTGCCATCTCGCAGGCCAGCACCTCTCTCATGACCACCCTGCTCAAGGGCAAGTCGGCCGCCGAGGCCGAGGCGCAATTCGCTGAGTTCAAGGACATCGTCACCACTGGACGCGCCCCGGAGGAACTTTCCGATATCGCGGCCTTCGCCGGCGTGCACGCCTATCCCGCCCGCATCAAGTGCGCCACCCTCGGCTGGCACGCCGCGCTGGAGGCGCTCAAGCAACCCGACCGCCCCCTCTGATTCCCATGTCCTCCTTTCCCGACGTCCGTGCACAGTTCCCCGCGCTTCACCAGACCGTCAACGGCAAGCCGTTGGTCTACCTCGACAACGGGGCGACCTCCCACAAGCCCCGGGTCGTCATCGATGCCTTGGTGCGGTACTACGAGCGCGACAACAGCAACGTGCACCGCGGCCTGCATGCGCTCTCCATGCGTTCGACCGACAGCTACGAAGCGGCGCGGGTCCGTGCGGCGAAGTTCATCAATGCCGCGGATCCGGCTGAGATCATCTTTGTACGCGGCACCACCGAAGCCATCAACGTCGCGGCGAATGGCCTGAGTCCCCGCCTGAAGCCGGGTGATGTCATTCTCACTACCGAGATGGAGCATCACTCAAATCTGGTGCCCTGGCAGCAACTTGCCAGGACCACGGGTGCGACCTTGCGTTATGTCCCCGTGCTCGGAGCTGACGCCGAGGGCGGGCTCGATCTCGCTGCACTCGACACGCTGCTCACCCCCCAGGTGAAGATCTTCGCCTTCACCCACCTCTCCAACACCCTGGGCACACTCAACCCCGCGGCCGAGCTCTGCCGGCGAGCCCGGTCGGTCGGCGCGCTCACCGTGATCGATGCCGCCCAGTCAATCGGTCATGATGTTGTCGATGTGCGCGCTCTCGGATGCGATTTCCTGGCGTTCTCGGGGCATAAGATGTGCGGGCCGACCGGCATCGGTGTCCTCTATGGCCGCCGCGAACTGCTCGACGCCATGGAGCCCGCCGAAACCGGCGGCGGCATGGTCGTGAGCGTGGATTATGACGGTGCCCGCTGGAAGCCCTCGCCGGAACGTTTTGAAGCGGGTACGCCCAATGTCGCCGACGCGGTCGGTCTCCACGCCGCTATGGATTTCCTCGACGGGATCGGCCGGGAGCGCATCGCCAAGCACGACCACGAATTGGGAGCCTTGGCACGCGCACAACTGGCGGAGATACCCGGTATCCGTATCCTGGGTCCAGTCGCGGGCGGTCCGCGCGCAGGCATCGTGAGCTTTGCCATGGCGGACGCGCATGCCCACGACGTGGTGACCTTTGCCGATCAGGACGGCATCGCACTGCGCGGCGGACACCACTGCAACCAGCCGCTCATGAAAAAGCTCGGGTTGCCGAGCACGGCCCGTGCGAGCTTCTACGTCTACAACACGCAGGAGGAAGTGAACATTCTGGCAGACTCGGTCCGCCGGATCCGGAAATTCTTCGCCGGATAGCCCGGAAAAAGGAACAGTCTCCCGTTCACGAAATGTAGGAGCGGCTTTATGCCGCGATATCGACAAACCATCGCGGCATAAAGCCGCTCCTAGTGCGTCCATGAAACCATGAACTCAGGAAGTGAAAGTCTAACCCGTACCGGAGGCAGAAACCGGTGTGCAGCTGAAGGCAACTGCGTCGCGGCAACGCGGGGTGGGGAGCAGCCGGAGGCGGAAGGTTGGTCCGAAA
>JBGTGS010000161.1:0-4601 GCA_041746615.1 Opitutaceae bacterium
GTCGAACGCGCGCTCGCGCCCGTCGGCCGCGTGCTGCCGCTCATCACCACCGCGCACGCTCCGTCGGCCAACTGCGTCCTCTACTGGCCGGAAATCTACAGCAACCTCCCGCTCACCGATCTGGACCGCCCGCTGCCGGTCCGCTACGACATGCACGAACCGAAGACCTTCGGCAACGCGAGTTCGTTCGACCCGCAGCTGTTCCACTCACCCGACGAATACGGCGCGGCGCTCCTCTATGGACCCGACAGCGGCAAATATACGCCGCTCGAAGTGGCCCGGTGGTTGGACCAACTGGCCCATGACGCCACCACCGCGATCACCGAAGCTCGCGGCTTGCTGGGCGCGCGCGCCGAAACCGCCGGTTTCCGCCGCATCGAGGAGGATGTGCTGATCCAGGTCGGCCTGGCGCGCTTCTTTGCCGCCAAATTCCGCGCCGCCGTGCTCTGGCGCGTCCACATGTTTTCCGGCAACCGCGACGCCGGAGAAGGCACGATCAGACACCTCACCACCGCCCGGGATGCCTGGGCCGCGATGGCGCGGCGCGCCGCCAAGGTATACCGGGAAGACATCACTTACGGCGGATCCCAGACCAGCGGCCACTGGCTCGACCGCCTGCCCTTGATCGAGGAGGAACTCGCCCAGGTGCGCCGCCGGTTTGAAGCCGGGGAATATCCTGCCGACCAGTTGCATGAAGCTCCCGGCGAGCGCGCCGTCCGTGATATTTCCAACCCGCCGGTCCGCCCGTCGGTGACGGTGACCCACACGCCACCGGCGCAGTATCAACCCGGTCAGCCCCTGCACCTCTCCCTCTCCACGGCGGGCGTCGCCGTCAGCCGCGTGCGTCTGCATTACCGGCACGTCAACCATGCCGTGTCCTGGGAGCAACAGGACACCACCGGCGCGGACGGGCGTTTCATGGGCACCATCCCCCCGGCCTACACCGAGGGACGGTTCCCGCTTCAGTATTACTTTGAGCTTTTCACCGCCGACGCCGGGGTGACGCTCCACCCGCTGCTCGCCGCTGACCTCGCCAACACCCCTTATCACGTCGTTCGCCGCGCGATATGATGATGGTGCCCTTCGGGGGCTCTTTCTATCGTACCGTGGCCAAGATAACCTCGTACGTTTCCCCGCCGGAATCGTCTTCCGCCCATCCCCCCTCACAAACCTGCCCCCCGCAAGAGCATACGGCCGGCCCCGTCTTCCAACGATCGACCGTCCAAGAGCCGTCATTTTCACGCACTCATTGACTCCGCCCGTTTTAATGGGCACAGTGGGAACGATTTTACCCGTAAACATGGTCAGCCCAAACCCTGCTGAAAACAATGGTGTCACGTCCGTGACCGCCATTGAACCTCGCTCCCTCAACGATGTCGTCATCCGTCTCGCTGGAAATTCCCAGGACGGCATCCAAACCATTGGCGGGTTCCTTGCCCGTCTCGCCGGAAGGACGGACCATGAAGTCATGACCTACATGACGATCCCGTCCACCATCTCGGGCGGGCCGTCGATCTTCCAGGTCCGCATGGGCACCGGAGACATCCTGTCAGCCGGCGATCAGGCCGACTTCCTCGTCGCCTTCTACCAGCACAGCTACGAAAACCACATCTCATCGCTGCGCGATGGCGGGGTGCTCATCTACGACAGCGACCACGTCAAACCCAACCCCGATGACCGTCGCGTCATTCCGGTCGGCGTGCCGATCACCAGCGCCACCGTCGAGGGCGTCGGCGGCTCCGCCAAGGACAAGGGCAAGAATCTCTTCGTCCTCGGCCTCCTCGCCCGCGTGTTCGACCTCAGCGTGGAAAAGCTCGCCGCACTCGTAAAGGAGCGTTTCGGCGGCAAGTCCGAGGATGTCGTGCGCAATGCCATGCTCGCCTTCGATGCCGGTTACGGGTGGCCCGGCGACAGCATCCGCGAGGTCTTCTGCCGGTTCTCCGCCCACGAAATCAGCCCCAACGGCCGCCATCAGGTCACCACCGACGGCAACACCGCCCTCGGCTACGGCCTGCTCGCCGCCGGCGTGCGCTATGGTGCCGGTTACCCGATCACCCCCTGGTCCAGCATCATGGAGATGCTCCGCGCCGAACTGCCCAAATACGGCGGTCTCTTCGTTCAGGCCGAGGATGAGCTCGCGGCCGTCTCCTACGCGCTCGGCTTCGCCTACTCCGGCCACCTTGCCATCACCGGCAGCTCCGGCCCCGGCCTGTCCCTCAAGTCAGAGGCCCTCGGCTGGGCCGTCATGGCCGAGATCCCCCTCATCGTCATCAACGTCCAGCGAGGCGGCCCGTCCACCGGCCTGCCCACCAACGTCGAGCAAAGTGATCTTCTCCAGGCCATCTACGGCAGCCACGGTGACGCCCCGCGCGTCGTGCTCGCCCCGCGCAATGTCGAGGACTGCTTCCACATCGCCCTCGAAGCCGCCCGCATCGCCCGCAAATACAGTACGCCGGTCATCATCCTTACCGACATGGCCCTCGCCTCCCGCATCGAGGCCTTTGATGAACCCGACCTTGAAAACCTGCTCCTGGATCCCACGCCGGACCTGAGTGAGCGCGGCACCGACTTCAAACCCTACCCGCTCGACCGCATCACCCGCCACGCCCCCCCGGGCACGCGCATCGGCACCGGGGTGTTCCCGACCGTCACCGGTCTCGAGCACGACGAACTCGGCCATCCCACCGGCAGCCCGGCCCTCCATGTGAAGATGACCGCCAAGCGCCGCGAGAAGCTCCAGCAGCTCGCCGCCGAGCTGGCTCCACCCGAGGTCCATGGCGACGCCCAGGGCGACGTCCTCCTCGTCGGCTGGGGCTCCACCTTCGGCCCCGTGCGTGAAGCCCTCACCCGCCTCCGCACCGCCGGCACCCAGGCCGGCCAGATCCACCTCCGCCACATTCACCCGCTCGCCCCGGGCATGGAGGACATCTTTAAACGCTACCGCCATGTGCTCGTCGTGGAGATGAACGACGAAGGCCTTTACGGCCATGGCCAGCTGACCACCCTCCTGCGCGCCCGCTACGCGATGCCCCACATCCGCAGCATCACCAAGACCGACGGCCTCACCTTCAAGGTCCGCGAAATCGTCGACGGCGTGAAGAGCCGCATCGCCTGACCCAAAACCCTTTAACACCCTCCCTCACTCGTCCCGCCCGCCATGTCCTCAGCCGCCACCGCCCTAGCCCCCGCCCCCGAACGCGCCCCTCTCACCAAGAAGGCCCTCACCGCCGACCACCCCACCTGGTGCCCGGGTTGCGGTGACTTCGCCGTGCTGGCCTCGTTCTACCGCGCCCTCGAAAAGCTCAACTTCCCGCACGAGAAGATCGTCACCATGGCCGGCATCGGCTGCTCGTCGCGCTTCCCCTACTTCGTCAACACCCATGGCGGCCACTTCATCCACGGGCGCTCCCTGCCCTTCTCCGCCGGCATCAGCCTCGGCCGCGATGATCTCCATGTCTTCGTCTTCGGCGGCGACGGCGACGGCTTTTCCATCGGCGGCAACCACCTCGACCATGTGGCGCGCAAGAACGTCAACCTGACCTATGTGATCATGGATAACTTCGTGTACGGCCTCACGAAGAAGCAGACCTCCCCCACCTCGCCGATCGGTTTCAAGACCAAGACCGATCCCTCCGGCGCCTTCGACCAGCCGATCAATCCCATGCGCAAGCTGGTGGACAGTGGTGCCACCTTCATCGCCCGCAGCCACGCCACCCAGGTGAACCACATGGTCGAAATGATGATGCGGGCCACGAAGCACGAGGGCTTCTCTGTCATCGAGATCCTTTCCGAGTGCGTGGAGTTCTACCCGGGTGCATTCGACGCCGGCAACCCGCGCAAGGGCGGCGCTTTCCCCATCATCGACGAGAAGAAGAACGACGGTTCGCCCGAAGACGAGGCCCGCCACGACACCGGCGACGACCTTGCTGCCTACCGTCTGGCCTCCAAACCCTGGCCCGGACTCTTCGGCGTGTTCTACGAAAAGAAGCGCCCGACCAAGAACCAGCTCGAGGCCAATCTCGTCGCCAAGGTCCGCGAGAAGACCAAGGCGGCCAGCGATCTCCAGTTGCTCCAGGCTTCCTTTGCCCGGCTGCGCTAAGGCCGGCTGGATCAATCATCGCCTTACAGCGGTTGAATTGAACCCGTGGCCGGGTAGTGGGTCAGTTTGGGTTTGATGTAGGTGGAGCGCTTGCGCGCCACGTTGCGAGACCAGCCCGCCGATGGCGGGTGAACTCGCAACCTACAATCTCGGCAAACCAACCCATTGCCCGTAGCCGGCATTCCTGCCTGAAAAATCAACGGGCAGGAATGGTTTGAGTTAAATTGCTCCGGCTGTCCTCACCACGGCACCCGGATAAATCCGGCGCAGGCATTCCTGCAACTGCCGCAGATTCTCCACGCTGAGCGCGCGCACCCGGAACGGCACCGTGCCGTGGCCGGGCAGGTAGATGCAGAGGCGTCCATGAAAAATGAATACGCAGGCCGCCGAGGTCAGCGTCTCCCCGTTCCGCAGATAGGTGAACTCCACCAGGTTGACCGGCCGGTGCCGGGCCAGCACCCCGGCCGCCCGCGCCGCATCCCGCAAGGCGCCGGACGACACC
>JBGTGS010000162.1:0-3799 GCA_041746615.1 Opitutaceae bacterium
TGACCTTGCCCCCGCAGCCCCCGCCCAAGATTCGCTACCCGGCTCCCTCAAAAGCGGTGTAGTCCCGACCTTTGGGCAGCTTGAGCCCTGAATCAACGAGTTACACCAGCGCAACTCCCCAGTAGCGGAAGTCGGGTTAAATTAGACTTAAACGGTTCGGTCGGCACCTTTATGGTCACGATGCCCACCGCGGTTAAGCGCAAGACTTTCATGATCCTGGCTCTGGTTTTCAGCCTGACAGTCGCGTTGTTGACCATCGCCACGGATGCCGGACTGCGTGAACGACTGGGACAGACCTACTGGGTTTTGAGCCTCGCCATCATCGGCTGCATCCTGCTGGTCCTCGCTGGGTACACGTGGGACCGCACCTTGATGACCCGTTTGCACGAGATGCGCATGCGCGCCGGGGGAAGCATCCGGGAGTCCACGGTTGAGGATGATTTGAACGGACAGGAACGGGTTGAAGCGGACGAAGTCATGGGGCTCGCCCGCCAGATCGAACACATGGCCCGGTCCCTCCAGAACGTCGAGGCCAGCTACCGCAGCATTGTCGAGGAGCAGCCCGACCTGATCTGCCGCTACAAACCCGACGGCCGGCTCACCTTCGTCAACGGAGCCTACACCCGCTTTTTCGGCCGCGATCGCCAGGAAATCCTCGGTCAGCGACTTTCCCTCCAGACCCTGGGTTATCCCAGGAGTGAAGGAGCCCCCCTGCCCGATTCCGCCGCTTTCGAAGGTGTGGTGGAGGATGCCTCCGGCCGGCCGGTCAGCCTGCTTTGGTCCCACCGCGCCATCAAGGACCGCGAAGGCAATGTCCTCGAGTACCAGGCCATTGGTCATGACATCAGTATTCGGAAGGAATCCGAGCGGGCCCTCCTTCGAGCCAAGGAAGCCGCCGAATCCGCCGACAAGTCCAAAAGCGAATTCCTCACCATCGTCAGCCACGAGATCCGCACCCCGATCAACGGGGTCATCGGCTTTGCCAAGTTGCTCTATGAAACCCCGCTGAGTTCCGAGCAGCGTGAGTACGTGGACATGATTCGCAACAGCAGCCGCAATCTGGAGGCCCTCATCAACGACATCCTGGATCTCTCCCGAATCGAAGCCGGTCAGCTGACGATTGACCGCTCCCCCTTCGCCCTGCGCGACTGCGTACAGGATATCCTCGCCTTCTTCCAGCCCCAGGCCCGCGCCGCCGCGCTCAAGCTCGACCTGCGCATCGATCCAGCCGTCCCGGTCATCGTCAACGGCGATCAGAACCGGTTGCGCCAGATACTCACAAACCTGGTGGACAATGCCCTCAAGTTCACCGAGAGCGGGGGCATCACCGTCACCCTCACCTGCATCCGGGGTGAGGAACAGCCCGCGGACACCCCTCGTCCGGTGAGGTTGTTTTTTGCCGTGATCGACACGGGCATCGGCATCGGCACAGGCATGCTCGATCAGCTGTTCAAACCCTTCAATCAGGTGGATGCCTCCTCCCGCCGCCGTCACAGCGGCTCGGGGCTGGGTCTGGCCATTTCGAAACGGTTGTGCGAACTCATGGGCGGGGCCATCTCGGTGGACAGCAAGCCCGGCGAAGGCTCGACCTTCCGCTTCAGCCTCGCCCTCGACTACGATAAGGGTGATTCGCGCCCCCCGATGGAATTCCGCACACCCGCCCCCAGCCCGGTGATCACCCCCGGTCCCATCGTCGCCTGAGCCGGCATCCCTCGCCCGCGAAGGAGCGTGCCGCAAGGCAACTCCGCCGTGGCCAACCAGCTACTAGAGTCCGCCCTCTCCCGGGCAAAGAGGTAGTTGTTCTTCTCGCACAGCTGGGTCTCTTTTTTGGGGTTGGAAGGTTGGCTTTTGGGATATCCTCACACGAGAGCTGATTCTTGCGCCTTCTGAGTATTATGTGGCCAATCATCAGTTGCTTTCTCCGGACAAACCCCATCCCAAACTCAGACTTGCGCAGGCGTGGGAATCCCTGCAACGTCCGCCCTCTGTCTGGTTCGGCGCGGTAGCCAAGTGGTAAGGCCGAGGTCTGCAAAACCTCTATGCGGCGGTTCGATTCCGCCCCGCGCCTCCAGATTAAACGATAGGTTCCGGCGGATGCTGCTCACCTGGCCGCCACTGAAGCTCTCATACCCATCCGGCAGAAAGGGATCGTCAGTCGTGAGGATTCGTAGCCGACGCCTCACACAAGACGCGGGATGTCTCCCCTTTTCCCGGTAGGCGCGCCTCATCGCCGTATGGTGCCACCGGGCGCATGAAAGGCCCCGAAAATGAAATCTCTTCATTCTTGCCTTTATCCGCCAATGGCGTATGCATCCGTGGTGGAATTCAAGCGCTTCCGCCTTTTCGAGAAGTCCTGTGCCGGCCTGTTTACCGAACACGATGTGTTCGACCTAGAGCTGGCACTGGTGGCCGATCCGGAGGCTGGGGACTTGATTCCCGGGGCAAAGGGCCTCCGCAAGATTCGCCGGCCGCTTACGGGTCGCGGAAAGCGTGGGGGTGCCCGGGTCATTTATTACCACATCGCTTCCGACCACCAAATCCTGCTCCTTTACTCCTACGCTAAGAACCAACAGGGCGACCTGACGCCCGCACAGGCCAAACAACTCGTTCAACTCATCCAGGAGGAATTCTCATGAAAGCCGCCGCCTTCCAAGAACTGCTCGAAAGCGTCCGCGACGCCGGTGCCTACCTGAAAGGCAACCGCAAGGCCGTCGCCCGCACCGACCGCGTCTCCCCGCAGTCTGTCGCCGCCATCCGCGTCAAACTGAAGCTGAGCCAGGCCCAGTTCGCCAGAGCCTTCGGAATCAGTCTCGATACCCTGCAAAACTGGGAGCAAGGTCGCCGCCAGCCCACCGGTCCGGCTAAGGTGCTGCTCAGGGTGGCGGAGCGTCACCCCAAGGCCGTGTTAGAGGCTGTGGCTTGAACAGGATTGTGATCGCCCGTTTTGCTGAGAATCCAACAAACGATGTCTCGAAAATGATGTTTCCTTCCGGTGTAACGTCGGAAGTCGTTCAAAACCTTTACGGTGAACTTCTCGTGTTCCACCGCTATACCGATGAGCGTATCGCGAGTTGCACTCCGGCAACGGCTTGGTTTTCCAAGAAGCCTTATTGGACATGATGGCGAACCCTTACTGGCCGTTGGGCATCTTGGGAATCTGCGTCACCGTCCTGATCCTGCTCATCGTCGTCGTCCGGGCCAATCCGTTCATCGCCCTCCTGCTGTCCGCCGTCCTCGCAGGCGTTCTCGCCTCCGAACTCCCGGGTGATCCGGGCCACCACCACGCGTTTCGCGCTCTCGAACTCTCCCTCACCGAGTTCCTCAAGACCGCAAACAGCATCTGGATCGTCATCGTCCTGGCTTCGATCATCGGTGTCTGCCTGATGGAAAGCGGCGCTGCCGAAACCATTGTCCGGCGATTGCTATCATGGCTGGGCATGGAGCGCGCCGGCACCGCCCTGCTGGCCAGCGGCTTCTTTCTCGGGATACCGGTCTTTTTCGACACGGTCTTCTTCCTCCTCATCCCGCTGGCCCGCGCCCTCAGCCTGCGCTCCTCTCACCAGTACCTGTTCTTCGTCCTGGTCATCTGCGGTGGCGCCGTGATCACCCATTCCTTGGTGGCACCCACCCCGGGGCCGTTGATGATGGCCGACACCCTCCAGCTCGACCTCGGCTTCACCATTCTTGCAGGGATCGCCGCCGGGCTGCTGCCGGCCGCCGGGGTAATGGTCGCCGCCCGCTGGCTCAACCAGCGGTCCGGCATCAGCGCACCCACGGTATCGCAGGCCGATGCCGCCGC
>JBGTGS010000163.1:0-15489 GCA_041746615.1 Opitutaceae bacterium
CCTCCCAGTCGCCGTCGGCCAGGATCAACCTTGGTTGTTGATTCACAACATGATGTGATCATGAGTCCGCATCAAAAGCAAGCAAAAAGTATCCTATTATTGAATACTTTCGGCGGATTTATTTACCAGACACGCCCTAAGGGATGCGGATGATTTCACCGGCCAGCGCGGGTGTGGTGGGCGGGATCCGACGGTGTTTGGTTTTCTGCTCATAGGCGTAGGCCAGACCGATGAGGGTGGGCTCGGAAAACCGTTTGCCGAGAAACTCGAGCGCCACGGGTAACCCGTTGGAGTCAAAACCAGCCGGCACGACGATTGCGGGGAGCCCGGTGATTGAGCTGAAGGGATTGTCCGCACTGGGCGGCCGCATCTCTCCTCCTGGTCCGTCGGGAATTCGGGCTGCAGGGAAGGTTTTCATCGGATAAACAATGGCGTCCAGCTGGTATCGTTCCATGAGCTCCTCGACCATATCCCGCAGGATGCGTCGGTTGGTCATGAGCGAGGCGAAACTTGGAAGTCGATCCAGCGACTCGATCGCCATCGCCCGCTCCAGGTTGGCCTTGCTTTCAGGATAGTATTTCCCCGCCTCAATATACTCGGCGAGGGATTTGACGGGTGAGTTCGGACCCCGGGCGCGGAAGTAGGCATCCAAGGCGAATTTTGTCTCAAGGCTGGTGCTTCTGGACCAGCGGAGAATGGATCGGAGATCGACACCCAAAGTCAGGGGACGGATGAGATAGGCCCCTTCCTTCGAGAGGTCTTCAAGCGCCCGGTCAATGATCGCGAGACCCTCGGCGTGCGCGGATCCCGTCGAGAACAGGTCGACCAAGACCCCGATGCGTGCTCCCTGCAGCGCAGTGTCATCCAGATAACCCGTGTATCCCCCGGCCGGGATATGACCGGCGCTTTCCAAGGTGTACAAGTCGGTTGGATCTATGCCCGAGACAACGGTCAGCATGGCGGCGGCATCGGTTACGGTTCGGGCCATGGGACCGGCCCGATCATGCACAAATGACAAAGGCAGGACGCCCGTGCGGCTGATCAGACCCTCGGTCGCCGCAATCCCCACCACGGCATTGTTCGACGACGGGTCACGGATCGACACCCCGGTTTCCGTACCCAAGCCACCGGTGGCAAACCAGGCAGCCACCGCCACGGCGGTTCCTCCACTGGAACCACCGGGATGGTGGGCCAGGTTGTAGGGATTGAGGGTTTGTCCACCCGCCATGCTATCGCCCACGCCCTGGCGGGTTCCCATGAACCCGCTCATGTTAACCTTGGCAAGAATGATTGCACCGGCCTCCCGCAGCCGCGCCACGACAAAGGCATCATGCTCCGGTGGGATTTCATTGAACACCGGCGAGCCGCCCGTGGTGGGAAGATCGTAGGTGTCAAAATTGTCCTTGAGCACAATGGGGATGCCGTGAAGCAGGCTGCGGGGCCCGCTCACCGCCCGCTCTCGATCCAGTTCGCGCGCAAGCGCCAAGGCCCCGGGATTCAGCTTGATCACCGCATTCAGAGTCGGCCCCTGTTTATCGTAGGCCGCAATCCGGGCGAGGGAGAGCTCAATGAGCTTTTCCGATGAGAGCGTTCCGGCCGAAAAGGCCGCCTGAAGATCAAGCACGGTTGCCTGCTCCAGCGGGATATCACGCTGGGCGGAGCACACGGCTCCGCTGAGCAAGGCAATTTGCAACCATTTAAGGAATTTCATGGGAAAAATGTGGTCAGAAACGATAGCGCACGTTCGCCTGCCAGCGCCGGCCGGGCATGGCTTGGATGTAATAATCGGCGGTGTTATCACCGGTCCGGGCCTTGAAGTAGCGCTCGTCCTCCAAATTGAAGACATCGAGTTTGAAGTCCCAGCTGCCCAGACCATAGGAGAGGCCCAGATTACTGATGATGGTGGAGGGCAGGCGGACCAGCCCCAGACGGCCGGAGTTCACCGATGAGAGGTAATTGGCGCTGAGGGTGATCCCGAGCCGGTTCCTGAAAGTATAACCGGAGGAAACACCCACCTGGGTCTCGGGATTTCCCGCCTTCTTGTTATATCCCTCCAGATTATTAGGGAGGGCCAACTGCGCCCGCCCTCCATAGAGGAATGCCTCCGCCGGATAGATGATCTCGCCGGTTACCGGGTCGAGAATATCCTGGAATCCAAGCACACGGCCATCCACCAACTGGTTGGCTCCACGATTCGGCGTGAAGGTGGACTCCTGCTTAAGGAAGTAGGCCGTGGCAAAGAAGGAAGCGGTCGGGGCCCATTTGATTTCCATTTCCACACCCTGGGTTTCCGTGGATGACGCAAAAGCGTTGATCAAAGCCGGGTCATCGTCATCCGCCTTTACATCAGTGCGGCGCTGCTCGTAGGCGGCAATGGACAGGAACAGCTTTCCATTGAGCAGGCTGGACTTGAGGCCCACTTCCATGATGTCGCCTTCACCCATGTGGCCTCCATTGATGATCGCAGTGCTGATTTCATTGCTGGCACCATCCAAGGCTACGCTCGATACGGCCGCGGTCGCATATGGCCTCAGGCCAAAGGGAAGATCATGGGAAAGGCTGGCGCTCCAGGAGATGCCCTGATCCGTTCCCTTTGCGGATGATCCGGTGGTCACCAGTCGCATGGGGTTCGCATTGGAAGTGCCGCCTCCCCCGAAAGCATAAATGCCGGGTTTGTTGGTGGTCTTTGCGGTGGAAACATCACCCCGGGCACCTATCAGCAGGTTGGTTTTTTGCGCCAGAGTGATGTCAAACATCAGTCCAAGACCAGTTTCGTTGTAGCGGGTCGTGCTGCTGTTGGTGAAGGGCGTTCCCCCGGCGTCGTAGTCAGAGTTCTCGAAGGGTGTGACAAATGAACTGGTGGGCGTCATCCCGCCCAACTCCGGCATCCAGGTGGGGGCGAGAATGTCCGTACGTGAGCTGCCGTAATCGCCACCAAATCCCCTGATCTTGGACTCGGTGTAGCGGAAGTTCAGCGAGGCCAGGCCGTTGACATGAATCCAATCCGGCAGACCCATGAAACGACGCGTCACGGTGATTTTGTCCTCAATCAGGAATATGTCATTGATCCGGGTAACCGGCTGGTTTGAGAACTTGTGCTGATTCATCATATCGAAGAACAATTGGTTCTTGATCGTGAAGTTCGGATTCCGGTCATTGATCAAATCGAAGTAGGCCGTGTAGAGAATCGCATCCACTTCCTTTTCAAAGGAGGCCGAGCGATTCTGGATGTACTCCCCGTAACCGACGGTGGTCGGATCAAGTACAAAGCCCACGGGCAGTTGACCGGAGTTGGGCACCGGCCCGCCGACTCCTTGGGCACGGAGAAGACCGGTCGGGTCCTTGTCAGGATTCGCCTCCAGATAATCAAACATGGTCTGGGGTATGCCACTGATGGTTGGGAACTGCCCCAGGGGAATAAGCTCATTTGTCAGTGGATCCCGCGGCCAGGCAAAGCTCTGGATCAGCGGCATATTGCTGCCTGAGATCGATCCACGTACCGGAGATGCCTCATACAGCTCGCGAATGCCGATCAGGCCGCTACCATCCAGATCCAGCGGGACCAGGGGAATTCCCCGGATATAGGTGTTGTTGTCCACCAGATCCTGGGTCAACCGGGTGGCCAGGGCTCCGGCTGTGCGGGAGCGCTGATAGCTGATGCCGGTTTCAAGACGAAAGCCGCCAATCACATCGTCGATGCTCATGGCCCCCTGCAGAATCTCCTGGTTGATCGGGACCCCGTCAGTGAAGGATTTGGAATCCTCGAACAAACTGTAGAGATAATACCCACCCTGCCGGCCCGCCACGCTGAGCGGGCCGCCGATCCCGAAGGAAAGTTCACGCTTTTCGTAAGATCCGATGATCGTCTGGAAGAATCCCTCGGGCGCTTCGAGATACTTGCCGCCCCGGGCTCTGCCGGATTTGGGGGAGACATTCGTATATCCCCCGATCTTGCCCATGCCAAAGATCGGAGAGGGCGGGCCCTTGACGACCTCAATGGAATCCAGCGCAGCCAGGACGCTGCGGGCGTTGCCTTGCAGGGAGAGGCGCCGCATGCCGCGGAAATAGGTGTCGGCGGTGACATTGCGAACGTCGATGCCCCCTTGGATGCCAAATCGGGTGGTCGTAAAAACCCCCGGAACCACACGGGCCAAGTCCTCCACGGCGGTGATGGACATCCGGTCGATCGTCTCGGCACTGATGAGCGAGACCGAGCGTGGTGTCTCGACCAATGTCTTGCTGAAACCAAAGGCTCCCTCCACCGGGATGGTCGGGACAATTAGATTGGGGTCCTCGCCGCCAAAACCGACGTACTCGTCGATGGCGCCGGAGACGTCTGCAGTAGTGGGTTGGGCGATACTGGTGGTCGCGGCCAGCAGACCGCTGGCGAGCAACAGGGCCCGATACCCCCACGAGGGAGGGACCGGGTATTTGGTGATTAAAGCATGCATGTCTTGATTGGTTCTGTTTGGTGTTGGCGAAACGTGATTCATGGACGCGTCTTCATTTGCACGTCCGGTGCCATCCGCCATGCCAGGTCCGGGTGTTTCATATTATTCATCGCCGGCATTTCCGGCCGGAACTTTTGTTCAACCCGGCCGCGGGATGCGGACTTCTCCAGAAGAATGCAAACGGCCGCCGTGACACCACGGCGGCCGTTGTTGGCGGGTGAATGAGATCGCCGGGCGATCCGGTTCAGGTCCCCATCGCACGGGCGGCGGCGGAAACTTTTTCGAGGTATTGCGCGACGAAGGGCTGGGGTCGCAGGCTCTGCGCGCGCTCCAGCAGGATCACGGCTTTCTGAAAGGCGCGCTGGGAAACCAGCATGCGGGCGTGCTGGACCAGCGCATCCGGAGCCACCGCCTCCACCTTGGCCGCGCGCTCGTAGTAGATCTCGGCTTTTTCGATCTCCGTCTGGTTCCAGTGATAGTCGGCGAGCAGCATCAGCGCACGGCCGTTCAGCGGATCCCGGCTGACGACCTGCGTGAGCTTCTCCGCCGCGGATTCACTTCGGTTCTGCGCCAGGTCACTCTGGGCATGCAGATTGAGCAGGTCCAACTGGTCGGAATCCGTCATGGCGGTACGGTCCTGCGGGCCGATGGCCCCAAGGTAGGTGTCGAGCTGGCTCCACGCACCTACCGAGGCAAGGCGCCGGGCGATGCGGAGGATCCGGTCACGGCCGAGGTCCTTCATTAAGAGCGCCTCCGTGTACACACTCAGGGCGAGATCCGGTTGGGTGAAGTTCAGGTAAATGTCGCCCAGCAGGGCGAGAGAGGCGGGCGTCGCCCCGCCGCTGGCGCGCAGGATCTCCAGCGTGGCCGCCGCGTCCTGGGTTTGCTCGGTGGCGATGTAGGCATTGGCCTGGAGCATCAGCAGGTCCTTCTGCTGGGGGAATTGCTCTACGAGATCATCGATGACACCGACAGCCTCGGTGTAGCGTCCGAGGTTCATGAGGCACTGCACCCGGCCCATGCGCCAGTCACGGCTCTCGGGTTCAAAGAAGAGCGCCTGTTCATAGGCGCGCAGGGCGGCAATGGAATTGCCGTGGTTCAGGTAGGAGTAGGCAAGCAACCCGTACACATCGGCGCCCTGGCCGCCGAGTTCGAGGGTCTTGAGCAGCATGGGCAGGGCCTCGGCAAAGCGGCCGGCCTGCACGTGGACGATGCCGAGGTTCTTGTAGGCCCGGAGGAAGTTCGGAAATTTCTTGATGGCCGCCTCGTACTGACTCTGCGCCTCCGCAAGATTGCCGGTCTGGAAGTGCAGGTTGGCCAGGGTGTAGATCAGGGCCGCGCTCGACTCGGGTTTGAGGGCGAGATTCAGTTCATTGATCGCCTGCGCCGGATTCCCGGCGATGAAGGCCGAGATTTTCTCGAAGACGACTTTCTCCTCTGTGGTGATCGAAGGGGTGACATTGGTGTCAAAACCGTAGGACCCGAGGAAGCGCTGGACAAACTCCGGGTTGGACCAGGCGTTCTCCGTCAGCGGATAGACCTGGGCCTGGGCGGTGCCGGCCAGGACGGCGGCGATAAGAAGGTAAATTTTGGATACAAACTTCATGGTCATGATGAGTATGGGTTAAAGGTCGAAGCGGATGGGCCAGGTGTAACGCGCCCGGACGGCCCGGCCGCCTTTCATGGGTGGTTCAAAGAGGCAACCCTCGGCAAAGCGGATGGCATTGGCCTCGAATTCACGGTGGCTGGATTCCAGCACGCGATCCACCTGCACGCTACCGGTCTCACTGATGATGATGAGCAGGGTCACATTGCCGGCGATGCGGGCCCGGCGCAGATCAGTCGGGTGAATCAACGGCGGAGTGCGCGTGCGGCGGGGGACCGAGTCTAGGTCCCTGATGTCGAAGATTTGAAGATCGGAGGCGGTGTCGTCGGCATTGACGCCGAAGCCGTCGAACGAGAATGCGCCGGCCATGGCGTCCCCCACCCCGAGGTTGAGGGCCACATCCATCTGGCTGAGTGAAAGCTGCTGGGGCGGCGGAGCCATGTCGGGCGGCGGGGGCTCATCCGGGGGCGGTTCGGGCGGCTCCAGATCGAGCGGCGGCGGGGGCGGGGGCGGAATCGCGACCTCAACGGTGAGCAACTCCGTGCGCTCCTTGCCCAGCGCCGCAATCATCTGCGTGAAGGGCAGCAGGCAGAAGATGCCGGCGGTGGCGAGCAGCGAGCCCAGCACGACCCGGTGCCTGGGGACCCGGTGATGCTCGAGATAGCCCCTGGTCCGGGCAGCCCTGGGCTTGATCTGGGTGGCGGTCTCCATGGGTGCGCCTACTGACCGGCCTCGGTGGAGAGACTGATCTTGAGTGCACCGCCCAGCTTGGCCTCATCGATCACGCGCACGACCATCTCGGCGGACACGACCTTGTCGGCCTGGATGATGACGGGTGAGTCGTCGGCGCGGACCAGCCGGCTGACCACGGAGCGCACACCGCTCAGGCCGATTTCCTGGCCGCCATAGACGACCTTGTTGTCGCTGGTGATGGCGATCTGGATGCTCTGCTTCTCCAAAGCCAGCGAGGCGGACGCCTCCGGCTTGTCGATCTCCACACCGGTCTCCTCCACAAACGTGGTGGTGACGATGAAGAAGATGAGGAGAATGAAAACCATGTCGATGAGCGGCGAGATATTAATCTCTTCGACGGCCGATGAGGAGGAACTGAGCGTGCGACGAGCCATGATGTGGGAGAAATGGGTCAGGAACGGGCGATAACCGGACGGGGAAGCATCCGACGGACGAAGGCGTTCTCCAGCCGGATGAGAAAGAGATCGAGGCCCTCGCGCATGGCGCGGACCCGGGAGAGCAGCACGTAACCGGGTATGGCGATGACGAGGCCCGTCTCCGTGGTGATGAGCGCTTCGGCAATGCCGCCGGCAACCAGACCGGTCGTGCCGGCTCCGGCGCTGGCGGAGATGCCATCGAAGGTCTTGAGCATGCCCATCACCGTTCCGAGCAGACCGGCGAGTGGTGCGGTCGATACGAGGATCATCGCGAAGCGCGTGCGCGAATCGATCCGCGGCAGATAGTCGCCGCGGATATCGTTGAGACTGGCCCGGACCCGCGCGGTGCTGTTGTCGTGATCACTCACGTAACGGATGATCTCGCCGAGCTCGCCCGTGCCCTCGGACGGTTTGTCCACCCAGTGGGACCACAGATTGGGGTCGACCCTTCCGAACTGGCGTCTCGACAGATCCAGGTACAGCGACAGCACGTAGTAATAAATCACCAGCGTGAGAAGGGCCAGCGGCACCATGAGCGGGCCGCCATCCATCCAGATCTTGAGGGTCGAGGCCCAGAAACCGTCGTCTTGCATGGCGGGTGGTGTGCGGGTGGATAGGACTCAGGCGTGCACGGGCTCGGGTTCGGCCACGTCGGCCGGGGCTTCCTTCGAAGCCGCCAGGCCATTGGCGTAGGTGATCATCAGCTTCTCGAGGCCCGCGAGCTTCGAAGTCACGATGCGGCTGACAACGGCACCGAGGATCAGCGAAGGAATCGCGACCACCAAACCAAACTCGGTGGTGATGAGCGCCTCCGAGATGCCGGAGGAGAGGCTCTTCGCATCGCCGGTTCCGAAAAGAGTGAGCAACTTGAAGGTCTCGATCATGCCGGTGACCGTGCCCAACAAGCCCAGGAGCGGAGCCACCGAGGCGGCCAGCGTGATGAAGGAGATCCCGCGTTCGAGCCTCGGCTTCACCGTCAGGAGAGTCTCGAACAGGAATTCCTCCAGCAATTCCTTGGGCAGGTGATAATTCTGCAGTCCCTTCTGAATCATCTCCGCTTCCGGTCCGGACAGGGTGTTCGCATAATGGATGGCTTCGGGCAGCCGGTCCTGACGCACCAGGGCGAAGACTTTCTCCATGGCCTCCTTTGGCATCGGCTTGATGCTGAGGATGTCGACGAGCTTGAAGACACCGATGACCAGGGCGAGCACCCCGAAGAAGAGGATGGGATACATCCAGAGACCGCCTTTCTGGAAGTGCTCCAGCAGGGTCTCGTTGGCGGTGGCGATGGCCAGGGCGCGCCCCAGGGTGGCATCAATCGGCAGGATGCCGCTGCCCGAGGTCACAAAGTCGTTGATGAGCGGAGCCGACCTCGGGTCGAAGATAACCAGTGCAGGCTGCTCGCTGGAGCCGCGGAGGACGATGCCGGCGTTGGCGGCATCGGCGGCAAAATAACTCACGGGTCCAATCTGGGCAAAGTTGCCCGTGACCAGCTGCCCGTTGGGCAGCACGGCCTGCCCGGAAAACCGGTTGCCGCCCACATTGTCCACCGCGCGGTCGAGGGCGAGCTTCACGCCCTCGAGCTGGATGGCCAGCCGGTCCCCGACCGGCAGGTCGGTGTTGCCCGCACGATTGAGCACATCGAGGAAGGCCCCCCCGAGCTTGGGTACCTCGCCGATGCTCAGGGAGGCGTTCACCCGGTTCAGGTAATCATTGAGTAGATTGAGGGTGTAGGTGGCCTCGTCATCGTAAGCCTTCACCTGATTCTCCAAGGTTGAGAGATCGACGGACTGGTTGTCCACGAGCCGCTGCATGCGCTCACGTTCGCGACGGAGGTTCAACGCCTTGGTCTCAAGTTCCCGCAGCTCGGTCGCCAGCGGCACGCGTTCATCGGCTATGACGGCGCGTACCGAGGCGAGCTCGGTGATCGAGGCCTCGAGCCGCGAACGTGCGTCAGCCTGATAGTCCTGTCCGAGAGCCGGGGTTGAGGGCAGCGTCAGCACGGCCCCGAGGGAGAAAAGGTAGCGTTTGATGAAGGTCATGGGTGTTTCCGTAAAAATTCGTGGTTCAGTCGATCTTCAGCGGGACGCTGACAAAGACCGGTGTCTTCCTGCTCAGATAAATGTCGATGGCCTGGGTGATACGCGGTGACTCGGCGCCGGTGACCACCTGCCACTGCCAGCCATCGGGACCGGGATGTCCGTAGCCGGTGTAATTGCCTGCGGCATCCGTGAAGAGCGCCGCGCCCAGCCCGAAATAGAGCGTCTGCACCTCGAAGCTGCCGCCATCAAGCGACTTGACCTCGCTCACATATTTCAGGCCGGTGTTAAACTTGTCGACTTGTGCCAAAATGCCGATGGCGGACTGGAGGCGCTGGGAATAACTCAGCCGGCTGACGGCGGGATTGTCCGGGAGGCGGGCGTAGAGGGGCTGCAGTTCACGCTTGAGAGGATCGGGCAGCCGGGTCTCCAGGGACTTCAACCCTGCTTCGAGGGCGGCGAGGGAGCCGTTGTGGGCGACACTGACAGCGCGGGCGGTCTCGAGCTGTTCGCTAAGCCCGGCCCGCTTGCGATCAGCGGTGGTCGCCGATCCGGTGAGCGCGGCCATGGCCTCCTCAATCTGGGCGATCTCGGTTTGAAGCACCCCGATCATGTCCACAAGGGACGCCTTCTGCGATTGCCAGCCATTGCGTTCCTCGCCGATGAGTTTGCGCACCTCGATGTACTCCTTGTAGGTCTCACGGGCGCCGGCCACGGATCCGGGCTCAGCGGCAGGAAGTGAAACCGATAAACCGCCGAGGGTGCACAGGGCGGCAAAGGCCGTGCGGTTGAGCGAAGGAAATAATCCCTGAACCTGCTTGGAAAACATGGTGGTGATGATGGATTGCGACGTGGTGTGAGGCGGCTCCCCGCAGGTGCGGTGACAATGGCCGGTGTTTCTGCGGCAACTTAGCACGCGATGTGCCCCGACTTCCGGTTTCCCGTGCCAACTGCCTGAGCTGAATAAAATTCAACGGCCGGCCGGCGGAGCTTGCATTCCGTTCAAGCCTCGCCGCCGGTGTGGACGCCACGGGTCCGTCACCGCTGCGCGGGTGCGCTGGAGTTCAGGCCGGACAACCGGCCTCGAACAAGCGGGCGATCTCTGGGGAGAGGTCCCGGTTCCTGCCGCCAAAACCAACGACGGAACGCGCGGCCTCGGCAATGAACTCGATACCGACTGCATCCAGATCCCGGCGATTTGCGGGCCGGGCGAAGGCCGTACCCGGAGCGGAAAAATCCTCATGTTTGCGGAGTGCGGTCAAAGCCACCCGCCCGTCGGAGCCCATTTCAGGCAGGCATAGATCGGTCAAAATTGGTTCGAGCAGACCGGGTTGACGGGCGGGATCCGCACACAGCGCCTTCGCCTTCGAGAGCGCGCGGGCCAGGGCTTCGCAGGACCGCGGTTCACGCAGGGCGAAATCTTCCCTGACCGCCAGCACTGAACCGGGATGGAAGGGATACAGGTCGGCGCTGCGAGCCGCCACCCGACCGATGCCGTCAATCTGGGCGAGCAACCCGAGCGGATCCGGACCGCAAAAGCCATCGATCACGCCATCCCGCATGAAATCAAGCAGCTGGCTCGCCGCAACGGACAGGCAGACCGGTTCGCGTTCACCGCCGACGCCGGCGGTGCGCCACCATTGCGCAATCAGGAGTTTGCCGGGCGTGTCCGCAGCAATCACCCCAAGCTTCAACGCCGGCTGGGTCTGCGGCTTGTGTGGCATTCTTTCCTCCAGAGGTCGCCGGGTCGAAATCACGATGGCCATGTCCTGATAGCTGGTGATGCCGAGGATCCTCATCGCAATCCGGCTGCGCCCGATACCGAGGCTCAGCAACAAAGGAACCTGGGCCGGCACAATGGCCCCGCTGATGGCCCCCTCGCTCAACCGGGCCGTGATCGTGGCCATGCCCAATTCGCGGACCGCCTCCACACCCACCGCTTCCTCGTCAAAGCAGCCGCTGTCCACTGCGGTGAGCAGCGGAGCCGCATTATAGAAACCCAGGTGGGCGATCCGGATTCGGTCAGAAATCATGTGAGAGAATTAAAGGCGCAGACAGGTACGATCGGGCGTGGCGAAAATGCAGCCCGCGTGCATCCACGGCCGGTGATGGTTCCTTTATGAAATCTTTGCACGCTGTCGGTTTCATCACGGACTCCCGTGGCACTTCGCGTGCTAGCAGCCCACGTACCACACCGTCCGCTTAATCCGCATGAACGAACCCATCGACAGCCGCCAACTGCACATCTTCCTGGTGCTCGCCCGCAAAGGCAGCCTGAAGGCGGCGGCGGCGGAATTATTTCTCACGAACTCCGCCATCAGTCATTCGGTCACGAATCTCGAAGCCAGTCTGGGCGTGCAGTTGTTTCATCGCTCCGGCAAGGGCCTGGTGTTGACGGACAAGGGTGAATTCCTTTTGAGGAAATCACGACCCATCGTGGCCCAGATGAACAATCTGCGCCAGGATCTGGCCGGGGAGAATCCCGATGACCGCGGCAGCCTGCGCGTGGTGGCCGGGAGCAATTTCGTCCAGCACCTCATGCCCTCCCTCGTCGCCGAATTCAACGAGTGCTTCAGCAAACCGCAACTCACCGTCCGGGCCTTGGAGCGCGACCAGCGCATCCCGCTCCTGCGCGAGCAGAACGCGGACGTGGCCATCATGGAGGACCCACCGGAGGACGGGCCGGAGTTCACCTACACCCGGCTGTTCGACGATGAACTCAAGTTGGTGCTCCATGCCAGCCACCCCCTGGCCAGACTGGAAGTGATTCCTCTGCGGAGCCTCGCCGGCATGACGCTCCTCGTCACCCGGATCCAAAGTTACTCCGTGCAGTCCTTCCTGAACCAAATTCGCCGCCGCGGTTTCGATGTCCGCGAATGCGTGGAGAGCGGCGGAGCGGCCGCCATCATGGAAATGGTGAAGCTCGGCCAGGGCATGACCCTGCAATCGAGCTGGCTGCTCGCCCGCCTGCCCCCCTCGCCCGCCCTGGTCGTCAGGCCGATGGATAATCTCCGCATGACCTTGTCATGGGCCTACGTCCGACCGCGCTGGAACCAGCCCACTCTCGCAGATCGTACGCTCTTGCGGCTTTGCCAGCGTCTCAGCAGGGAGCTGTCCGGCCCACCCTCCCGTTTGCCGGATCCCCTGCATGCACCGATCGCCTCCTGATCGGGCCGGATGTGAACACAACCCAGTTCCCATAAGTGATCATTAGTGGTTATTGGTGGATAAAAATTCCGGCCGATTGGGTTTGTGATCGGTCAATCATACCTGCTTCTGCTTCCAACGACCGCGGCGGAAGAGCACCGCGCTCCAGAGGCAGAGTACCGTGAAGGATATCGGCACGGCGATGAAGACCCCGGTCGGCCCCAGGCCCAGCGGACCGGCCAGCACCCAGGCGAGCGGCACCTGCCCGAGCCAGAAACAGAAAAAGTTGAGGCGTGTTGGCGTCCAGGTGTCCCCCGCGCCGTTGAACGCGGCCTCCAGGCACATGCCCGCCGCGTAGAGCGGGAAGGCCAGGCTCACGATCCAGAGAGCGCGCACACCGTGGGCCACGACCTCCGGGTCCGTCGTGAAAATGCCGATGAGGGGCCGGGCGAAGACGATAAAGACCACGCCGACAATCCCGAGGAAGATCACGTTATAGCGCGCGGCGATGCGGATGGCCGCCTCGGCACGGTCGGGCTTGCCGGCGCCCAGGTTCTGTCCGACGAGGGTCGCGCCGGCATTGGCCAGACCCCAGGCCGGCATGAGTGCAAAGATGATCACCCGGATCGCAATGGTATAGCCGGCCAGCGCCCCGCTGCCGAAGAACGCGAGGATCTTGAAGAGGCCCACCCAGCTGGTCGTGCCAATGAGGAGCTGCGCAATGCCATTGCCCGCGGTGCGCAAAATCGCCGCCATCTCGTGCAGCCGCGGCGGCAGGTGACGCCAACGCACCCGCACCCGGCTCTGGTGGCCGGCGAGGTGCCAGAGCTGGTAGAGCACACCCACGCCGCGGCCGATGTTGGTCGCCACGGCCGCCCCGGACACGCCCATCTCGGGAAAAGGTCCCCAGCCAAAGATGAAGCAGGGATCGAGGATGAGGTTGATCGTGTTCGCCAGGATCAACGTGCGCATCGCCAGCACCGCATCGCCGGCCCCGCGAAAGATCGCGTTGATCAGGAAAATCAGGAACACGGTTATATTGCCGCCCAGGAGGATGCGTGCGTAGCCCGTCCCGGTCGCGACCACGACCTCGTCGCCCCCCATAAGACGCAGGATGTCGCCGGCGTACCAGGCCATGCCGACGCCGAGCACCACCGCCACGGCGGTGCCGAGCACGATCACCTGCCCCGCCGCCATGGCCGCGCTCTCGGGATCCTTCTCGCCGATGCGCCGGGCCACGATGGCCGTGGCCGCGATCGAGATACCCATGGCCACCGCATAGACGAGCGTCATGATCGACTCCGTCAGGCCGACCACCGCCACCGCCTCCTTGCCGAGGCGAGACACCCAGAACACATCCACCACGGCGAAGATGGATTCCATGACCATCTCCAGCACCATGGGCACGGCCAGCAGCAGCACCGCCTGATTGAGCGACATCGCCGTGTAGTCGTGCATGCGCCCGCGCAGCGACTCAGCGACGCCCTGCCAGAAGGTGCGGGGAGGCGGAGTGACTTCAGTTGAATGGGTGCCCGGTTCAGAACTCATACAAAAGTCGACGATTGAGCCGACCGTGGACCGGACAGGCAAACGCAAGTTCCGCTCAAATCATCCGTCCCTTTCCCCCGAGGCGAAAACCGCAAGCCCAACGGGCGGCTAGCGCTTCATCTGCGTGGCGGTCCCCTCGATACCCTTCTCCGTTTCGATACGCAGCATTGTCGCCAGGGCAGCATCGTAGACTTCCCTGGACGGCCGATCCGGACCGCGGGTCAGGTTGTAGGATTGACCGGTCTTGAAGGCGTCAAAATAGGTCTGATCCAGCATCAGGGTCGCCAGTCCGCGCATGCTGTTGATGAGTTCTCTCTTCTTGGTCTGGAGGGTGGTGGTGGCCAGTCTCTCGTCCCCCCGCACCGAGAACTCATAACCCGGCTGATAATTCCTCGGAGCCCGCGGCTGCCAGGAATTCACGCGGTCGAGCGCCCGCAGCAGGCTTTTGGGTTCGACGATCAGGGCCGGGTTGATGACCGCGCCCATCTGGTGTCGCAAGGCTCCGAGAGCGACCATCGGACTGTCTCCGCCCGTGCCGGTCGGGGGAAAGAGGGCCGTGTCGTACTGCGCCCGCAGGCCGGCGATGTGAAAGAGAAAACCGGCATCCTCATGGCGATTCTCCCGCAGGGCTAGACCGGAGGCTATAAACAGGATGTGGGCCGGATTTGTTCCGGACTCGCGCAGGACCGTGTTGAGGGCCGCAACCGACGCCTGCCCCGGAGTAGTTAAACGCTGATAGAGAATATCCCCTGCCGATGGCTGTGACTGCGCAAACAGGACCGAGGTGCCAGCCAGGACAAGCCATACCATGCCCATTGTAATTCGTGACCGGGTCTTCATGGATGAGGTATTATTCTGCGGGGGTTGGGGAAATCGAAGCAGATGGACTTGGCCAAGATGGATACACCAGTTTTCCAAATGCAAACCCATTGTTTGTTCAAAGCCCGTCCCTTCCCGGCCAACAGAAAGAAGATTAGTGGAACGCTATAAAAGCTGTCCATCGCTGATCGGGATGTCTGATCAACGGCGGCGGCAACAGGGCTTCACTTGAGTTGCGGCACTCCCGGCACCACGCCCGCCCGATGCTCCGCCACCGCCTTCTGTATCCGGACGAGCACGTCGGCATGGTCGGAGGCGACGTCGAACTGTTCGGACGGATCACGCGGCAGATGAAATAGCAACGGTGGTTCGTGCTCCACAGGCCCCTGACCGCCCAACCCTTCCTGAGTTACAAAGTGCGCCTTCCACGGACCGATCCGGCAGGCGAAGATGTCCTGGTCACGATAATAGAAGAACGGCCGCTCGGGCAACGGGCGTCCTTCAAAAAGCAGGGATGAAAGATCATCACCGTCCAGCACCACACCCGCCGGCACGGGCACACCGGCCAACGCCAGCGCAGTGGGGAAGAGATCCAACGCGCTGGCCACCTCGCTGCTGACTCCGCCGGCCGGAATGCGGCCGGGCATCCACGCGATGCCGGGCACGCGCATCCCACCCTCCCAGGTGCTGCCTTTGCCGTCACGCAACAG
>JBGTGS010000164.1:0-18375 GCA_041746615.1 Opitutaceae bacterium
GGCGATGGAGCTGCATGGGGCGGGCCGGCTCCGCCAAGGGCTGGCGGACGGGATGGTCTGGCTGGTGCGCAGCCAACTCGCCCTGCTCGTCGTGGTGCTGGTTTACGTGGCCGTGCGCATCACCAGTTTCGACCCAGAGCAGGTGCGGGCTGCGATCACCCCCGAAATGGAGGCCTCGTTTGAGGCGGCGGGCATCCCCGACGACCAGGTGATCCCGCTGTTCAAGATCGTTCACCTTGTGCTCTACTCGGTCGTGGCCCTGGTCTCGGTTTTATACCAAGGCGGGATGGCGCTTTATTATCACCGGCGCAGGGAGCCGGTGGAGACCGCGCTGGCCGCGGGGTGATTAATCTTTTTGCCGGAGTGGCTTTACGCCGCGATTGGATTGTACCTTGCCCCTTGTCCCCTGCCCTCGCCGCCATGCGGCGGGGCCATCGCGGCGTAAAGCCGCTCCTACGAACTGATTTCACAGACGATCAGCTATTCGGGCTGGCATGAAAAATACGCATAGATGTGCAGGTGCACTGGCTTGGGATATGCTTATGCAGCTCAAGACAATTGCCGCGAACATTAACATGACGCCCATTCTCGACAGCCGCAAGCTGCTCGCCTTTACCACGCTTGCTCGCGTGGGAAGCTTCACCCTTGCGGCCCACGAACTCCATCTCACCCAGTCAGCGGTGAGCCATGCCATCAAGTCACTGGAAGATGAGCTCGGGGTGCGTCTCTTTGACCGGTTGGGACGGAGCGTCAAACTGACGCCCGCCGGCCAGCAATTGCTGGAGCATGCCCACCGCATCCTGGCCGAAATGAAGATGGCACGAGCCGATCTGGAAGCCTTCAGCAGCTGAGCCGACCCGCCGGTTGGCCAGTCGCTCATGGAAAAACCCCGGCTATCCGGTGGTCACGTGAAGGTGGCCGGATCCCTGCATGCTTGCAAAAGGGCGTCGGAAAACATGCCCGCGTCATGCAATCCGTTGAGGTCTGGACCGACTGTTTCATATAGCACTTGGCCAGCTTTACAAAAACTCGGGGCCTATATAGGCTGATTTACTCCTTGGTCATCGTTTCCCATGCTTATCGGTCCCATAACGGGTGAGTATAATTGACCTCCCGGAATCGTCTGGGTCCGATCGTCCTTCAATTATTGCCCTCACGCCCTAGATTCGTCTGCCTTCACAATCCCCGACCACTCCCTCGGCCCCGTTTGGGCCGACCCCTTTCGATCAGCGATATCCCACATGTCCCGTACTCCCAAAATCCTTGTTGGCTTCCTTCTCCTGGCTGCACTTGCGGCAATCACGTACATTGAGGCTGAATCCATGGGCGGAACTCCGGTTTGGCTCCGGTTTCTCGGCCGCTTTCACCCCGTGGTGCTCCATCTTCCGATCGGACTGTTCGCGGGTGTTGTACTTCTCGAAGTTGCGGCCCTGACCCGGGTAATCGAGCGCAAAGCCGACATCATCAGACTGCTCGTGCTCGCCTCCTTCCTTTCCGCATCGGTCGCCGCCACCAGCGGCGCCCTGCTCTCCTGGGAGGGCGGGTACAACGAGGAGATGCTGGCCAATCACAAATGGTCGGGCCTGGCGATCTGCGCCCTTTTTGCGATTCTGTACATCTCGCTCTCGGCTCGCTCCGTGGCCCGCCCCAGCCCTGTCTACTGGTCGGTCTTTGTCGCCAGCGTGGCCACACTGGGATGGGCCGGTCACCAAGGCGGTTCGCTTACCCATGGCTCAACCTTTTTGACCGAACACATGCCCTTCAAGTCACGACCGGTGGAGGTGGCACTTGGACCTGACGCTCCGATATTCGATACCCACATCTCGCCGCTCCTGAGGGACTATTGCGTGCAATGCCATGGTCCCGAGAAGGTCAAGGGAGAGTTGCGAATGGACTCGTTTGAGGGATTGAAGGCGGGCGGGGTGAGTGGTGCGGCCATGCTCGCCGGCGACAGCGCGCACAGCCGGTTTATTCAATCCATGTTGCTGCCCAATGATCACGCGGACCGCATGCCGCCCGTGGGCAAACCTCAACCCAAGCCCGACGAGCTTGCCCTCCTTCGCTGGTGGATCGACCAAGGGGCCGACCCCGACGCCAAGCTGGCCGACCTCCGTGTCACCCCGGCCGTGGCGCACATGTTCATCAGGGCGGACAGCCTGGAGATCCTTCCACGCAGTGAGATCGAACCTCGCATCGCCGCCCTAGCCAGCCATAAAAGCCGGTCGGTTTCATTTATCGCAAAGGATGACCCTCGGCTGCGGGTCTCGTTGCGGCAGGCGACGGACGCGGACGTCGAAGCCCTCCTCCCCCTCAAAAACAATCTTATCAGGCTGGACCTCGCCCGCTCGGCGATCACCGACCGCAGTGCCCGCGCGATCGGCCAGATGCTCAATCTCCAGTCGCTTCACCTCGAGCACACCGGCGTCACCGACCAGGGAATTGAAGCGCTCACCGGCCTGGGCTCCCTGGAGTTCCTCAATCTCTACGGCACGGCCATCACCGATGCGTCCATCGTCCACCTCAGACGGCTCTCCTCGCTGCGCCGGGTCTTCCTGTGGCAGACCGGCGTCACCCAGGAGGCCGCCGCCTCACTGGAGCGGGCGCTCTATCCGGAACTTGAGGCGGACCGATTCCGCCAACAAATCGAGGATCTTGTCCAGGCGAGTGATCGGCTGAAAGTCGCGGTCGTGGGCGGATTCCCAACCCTGGTCGACCCGGAACTGCCCGAAGACGGCGGCTTTAATATCTCCGACTTCATGAGAAATTTTCACCGGGGGGACGACTCCCTGGCCTCCCGGGCACGGATCGGTGATGCGGAAGACGAGGAACTCGACGTGTTGTTGCGCAACTACCAAGATCTCGCCACCGCCCAACCTCCCCGGGGCGACCCCGATAGTTGGCGCGAAAAGACAACGTCCCTCATCCAGGCGACTGAAGCCCTCATCGCACACACCCCGGACGCGCTCATGCGCTACACCAACGCACTTAACTGTCAGGCTTGCCATGACAAGCATCGTTAATAGACTTTAAACTGTCAGGCTTGCCACAACAAGCATCGTTAATAGACTTAAATACCCGCCCATGTTCACGACCATGAAGACTCTCCCTCAAGCCATCGGCACCCTCCTCCTTCTCGGCGTCTTTGCCCTGACAACCAACGCCAACCCGCCTCAATATGGCAACTCGGACCACTGGTCATTCCAGCCGCTCGCCAACCCGGCCGTGCCCAAGGCGCGCGACACCGAATGGACGCGCACCGATCTCGATCAATTTATCCGCTCCGCCCAAGAGGCCAAGGGCCTGAACCCCAATCAGGAAGCCAGCCGTCGAGAGCTTATCCGCCGGGCCTATTTCGACCTTATCGGCCTCCCTCCCACCCCTGAGGAGGTTCAGGCCTTTGTCGCCGATCCGGACCCGAAAGCATATGAAAAACTCGTCACCCGTCTGCTGGCCAATCCCCACTATGGTGAACGCTGGGGCCGGCACTGGCTCGATCTCGTGCGCTATGCCGACTCCAACGGCTACCGCTACGACGACGACCAGCCTGCGGCCTATCACTACCGTGACTTCGTGATCCGGGCCTTCAACGACGGCATGCCCTACGACCAGTTCGTGCGTTGGCAGATCGCCGGCAACGAACTCGCGCCAGGCAATATTGATGCGATGACAGCGAGCGGATTTGCCTCGCTCGGTCCGGTCGAGCGTGACGAAGGCCCGCCCTTGGTGCGCAAGACTATCCGCTCCGACGAGCTCGACGACATCGTCGGGACCACGGGTTCTGCCATGCTCGCCCTGACCATGAGCTGCGCCCGCTGCCACGACCACAAATTCGATCCCATCAGCATCAAGGAATTCTATGAAATGGTAAGTGCCTTCAACGGCGGCAAGCGGGAGGTCCTCCCCGTCTCGCGTCCCGTGGGCCCGGATGAAGTGGCGGCCAAGGCTGAGTTCGACCGATTGAAGGAGGCCCTTGAACGGGATCTCCAGGCATGGGATGCCGCCAATCGCCCGGCCATCGAACCGACGTTCCAGGAACTCAAGGCGGAGCTCGACGTCTACCACGCCCAGGTCACGAAAGAGTTCCTCAAGAACAATCCTGACGCGCCCCCCGCCTTTCTCGACAAGGAATTCGAATCGCTCATCTACAATGGCATTCGCCGCACCTATTTCGGCAACGAAGGCTCCAGAGACTATATACGGGTGCGTCGCGAATACTCCCGACTCGTCGATCCTTTCAACGCCTACAATCTAATCCCCTACAATCCCCTGCTGGTCCCAGCAGTGGAGAAACAACTCACGCCCGAAGCCAAGGCCGAATTCAAGGAACTCGCCCGACGCCTCGATGATCTCAAGGCCTCCCCGTACTTCCACCACGATTCCGTTCTGGTTTACGCCGAGAGCCAACCAGACCCTCGGCCCACGTTCATCCTTGAGCGCGGCTCGGATGCAATGCCCACGGAACAAGTTGGGCTCGGCTTTCTTGGTGTGCTCACCGCCCCGGACTATCGTCCTCCCGCACGGCCGGCCGATGCGGGCTCCACGTCCTATCAGCGGGCCGCACTCGCCGATTGGATGACCAATGTCGACAAAGGTGCCGGCCGGCTTCTCGCCCGGGTCATGGTCAACCGCCTTTGGCACTTTCATTTCGGCGAAGGACTTGTACGCACCCCCAACGATTTCGGCACCCAGGGAGACCGACCGGAGAACCCCGCCCTCCTCGACTGGCTCGCACGCCGGTTCATCGAAAGCGGCTGGAACATCAAGGACATGCACTCCCTGATCATGACCAGTTCGGTCTACCGGCAGGACACCGCTTACGATGAAAAGCGTGTCGCCATCGATCCTGACAACCGCCTGCTGTGGCGGCGGACCCCACAGCGGCTCACTTCGGAAGTCCTCCGGGACACCCTGCTCGCCACCAGCGGTCAGCTCAATACGAAGGCCCATGGCCCCGGGGTGCTCATGCCCATCCCCAAGGAGGCGATCATCACTCGTTCCGGCCGGCCGTATCCCACCGACCTCAAGGACACCCTGGAAACCCGCCGCCGATCCGTCTATGCGTTCATCAAGCGAACCATACCCATTCCACTGATTCAGGTCTTCGACGGGGCCGACACCAGCATCAGCTGCGGACAGCGCATCCCCACCACCGTCCCCACCCAAGCGCTCACCCTCATGAACAACGAGACGATCCGCGTCCGCAGCGAGGACTTTGCCGCCCGGGTGATGTCGATTGAGCCCGAATCCGCGAGTGATCAGGCCCGGATCGCCTTCGAGCTCGCCATCGCCCGGACACCGGACGCGGAAGAACTGGCGAGCCTCGAAAAATTCCTGTCAGACCAGGCCGCGCTCCGCGGCGGCGACCAAAAGGCAGCCCTGTCCGACCTTTGTCACGCCCTCTTCAACCTCAATGAGTTTATCTACATCAACTGAAGCCACAACCTCGACCCCTCCGCCCATGACCCCATTATGCAATCACAATCACCACACCGCTCCGGGGGCCGTCTTGCCGACCCGCCGCGAGATGCTGAAGAATCTCGGCAGCGGTTTTGGCATGCTCGCGCTTTCGAGTCTGCTCGGATCCAATAAGCTTCTGGCCGGCAGCGGAACCACCGGTTTCACCAGTCCCACCGCCCCCAAGCCACCCCACTTCGCCCCCAAGGCAAAATCCGTGATCTGGCTCTTCCAGGAAGGAGGCCCCAGCGGATTCGATCTCTTCGACCCCAAGCCCGACCTCGAGAAGTTCCACGGCAAGTCGGCCCCCGGCACCGAAGTCGAACCTTTCTTCGGAGCTCCGGGGCCGATCATGAAGTCCCCCTTCACCTTCAAGCAGTATGGCCAGAGCGGGACTTGGGTGTGCGACCGCATGCCCTACACCGCCCAGGTGGTGGACGAGTTGTGCCTCATCAAAGCCGTCCATTGCGAATCCAACAGCCACGCTCCCGCGATGTACCAGATGAACACTGGCATCATCCGCGCCGGCTTCCCCTCCGCAGGCGCCTGGGCCACCTACGGCCTGGGTTCGGAAAGCGAGAACCTGCCGGCCTTCGTCGTCATGCCCAAGACCAGCGGCACCAAAGGCGGTGCGTTGAACTGGGGAGCCGGTTTTTTACCGGGCGCCTATCAGGGCACGCTCTTCCGGGCGGGCGACAACCCCATCCTCAACCTCAAGCGCAACTCCAGTCTGGATGACCGCCAGCAACGGGCGAAGCTCGACCTCGTCCGCGAACTGAATGAACGCCACCTGGAGCGGAACCCGGCGGAACGCGACCTCGAAGCCCGCATCGCCAGCTACGAGCTGGCCTACAACATGCAGTTTTCCGCCACCGAAGCCGTCGACCTCAGCCGCGAGACCAGGGAAACCCGCACGCTCTACGGCATGACCAACCCTCACAGCCGCGATTACGGCTCGAAGCTCCTGATGGCCAGGCGACTGGTCGAACGCGGGGTTCGCTTCATCCAGTGCTATCCCAACGACCAGTGGGATGCCCATGACAACCTCGAGGACAACCACACCACCCTGTGCCGGATGACCGACCAACCCGTGGCCGCCCTCATCATGGATCTGAAGCGCCGCGGACTGCTTGACACCACCCTTGTCGTCTGGGGTGGCGAGTTCGGCCGTCTGCCGCATTCCCAAGGATTGGTCGGTCGCGACCACAACCCCTACGGCTTTCTCATGTGGATGGCCGGTGGCGGCGTGCGGCCCGGATTTCAATTCGGGGCCACCGACGACATCGGCTTCCGCCCGGTCGCCGATTCCGTATCCGTCCATGACGTACATGCGACCATCCTCCACCTGCTCGGGCTCGACCACGAGCGGCTCACCTACCGCCACAACGGCCGTGACTTCCGACTCACCGACGTTTTCGGCGACGTCATGGAGCGGATCATCGTGTAAGGCAAAACGGCGCACCCCGGCCTGGGCCGGGACGCGCCGTTGGAAGGCGGGGCGAAGGTGCTGCGCTCAGAAGTCGAGCCTGGCCGTAAGCGACCAGCTTCTCGGCTGACGGATGAAGTACGAACGCGTCACAAACTCCGTCGGAAGGGGGGCCTCGGGAGCCACGATCTCCGTCCGGATACGGCGGATGATGGGATCGTACTGATTGAAGACATTCGTGACGTTGAGCTGGATCGTAACCGTGGCATCCCTAAACCAGTTCAGACGGGTCCGGTAGCGAATGCTGATGTCGTGATCGATGGTGCTTTGGCCAAAGACGGGGACGCTTTTTACCAGCGCACCCGTCTGGATGCCGCCTTCCCGGATCTCGTACGCCCCGGTATACGCGCCGGAGCGGTAGCGTGAGCTCCAGGTGGTGCCAAACCCCTTCAACACCCGCTGGAAGTCGTACGTGGCCGTTATGTTGGCATTCAATTTTCCGCCTCCGAAATTGTTGCTGAGAAGGTCGGTATTGGTGTCGAGCCGCTCGTCGAGGGCATCGAGCCAGTTGTTTATCGTAATCTCCGGATTGGTGGCGGAGGTGAGGTTGCCCATGTTCACCGACGGATTGGCGGCCTGAAGATCGGTGATGTAGGTGCGAAGCTGTGCAGCCATCGGTTTGGTGAAGCGGTACAGATCCTCGCGTTCGCGTTCCGTCTTGGAGAACGTGGCCCGTATCCGAAGACCACGCATCGGATTGGCGGTGATTCGGGCTTCGTAACCCCGGCTGGCCTGATCCAACATGTCCGCATTCGCGTTGTAGAATGGCCGCACCAACGGGTAGCTCGAGATCAGCGCCGCCACCGCGTTCGGATCGTTCGAATTAAACAGCGGCGAGGCACCCACCGGAGCGTTCAGGATGGGAAACACCGCATTGTAGGCACCGCGGATGCTGTCGTCATTGTTGAGATTCATGGTGAGCACCTCGGTGACATCGTTGCTCGCCGTGTCGAAGTAAACCAGATCCACGAAGACCTTCCGGTTCCAGAGCTCGAATTTAAGCCCCCCATCGATGCCTTCGCCCTTCGTGTTGGGAGGGGTGATGGCATCGGGGCCCACGGTGTTCCCGCGCGGGGGTCCGAAGTTGGAGCTCTTGTTCCCGAAGACGGACAAGGCCAGACGGTCAGAGTTGAGGACGTGGAAGACCCCGCCCAAAGTCCGGGTAGGGCCCGAGGTCGTTGTCTTGGTCACATCATCCAGGTCGAGCACATTCAGGCCGTTGCTCGCCTCCCAGCCCGGGGGTTTCACGGTCTTTCGGCCATAAACCTTATCGGTGGCGTCGTCGATGCGGTACCCTGCGGTCAGGACGAGCCTTTGATTGAAGAACCGGCTTTGGGTGGCGATCAGATAAGAAACCTGCGAGGCATCCCGGCGATTCTCTCCTTCCGTGACCCATCCGCTGGTGATCGGGCCCAGCGTAGGATGATCCCACGTAATCTCAGGAAAATCACGCCAGTCCGGCACATGGAAATTACTGGCGTCGAGAGGTGAGGCGTAGCGGCGGCGCGTCACCCCGTTGTTGGTATTCGTAGGATTGGCATTGAACGGAGCGTAGAGCCATGAATCACGGAAGTTCTCGCTTCCGGAGGTCCTCTCCCAATATGAAATCGTGCCCACCAAGTGATGGGAGCCAAGCCGCCGGCCCAGATCCACCTGCCAGGCGATGGTCGCCTGGATGGTGTCCCGCTCGCTGTACTGCGTGCGATTCAACCAGCGCGATTGCGTGTAGTACTCGCCGGCGAACGGATTGATGATCTGCCCGTTTGCGTTCGTGCTCAAGGGCGTCGTTCCCAAATTAGCCACCCGCGCGGAATGGGTCAGCGTGCCGTTGGCATCGACCAGGATGGTGGCGCCGCTGGCGGCACCGTTGGCGAAGGCCTGGTAGGTGAAGGCGCTGCCCTCCTCCCGGGCGATGGAAAGATTCGCGTAGAGATTGCGGGCGAACTGATGGTCGATGGCGACCGCCATGACCTGGCGGTTCACCCCCTTGCTTCCACCCGGGCCGTTGATGTTGCCGCGCTGATCAAAGAAACGGGGATCGATGGTCTGATTGTTGAGGTCATTGTTGCTGCCGGCGCTCGAGTTGCTGAAGAGGGAAGTCGTGGCGTTCATGACATACGCCGTGTCCCCGTTTTGAACGACGACGGGCATTACCCCGCCGGAACCTCCGGTGAAGATGAATGCGGTGGGCGTTCCGGGCGGGTTGACGATGGCATTGCGCGCCGCGTTGTTCATCGTCTCCCAGTTCGTCGGCAGGTCATAGACGGGAGACCCTCGGTCCAGCCAGTTGAGGACATAGGTGTTGGTGATGTGTGGACCAGGGTAGGCCACACTCCCCGTGGTCCGTTCCTTTTCGTACTCGAAACGCACCTCCGTGCGATCTCCGGCCCGCCAGGTGCCGGCAACATGAACTCCGTTCGTATTGTCCTCGAAGTTCTCCCGATACCTCTTCCCACGGTTGGCATGTGCGTTGAGCCGAAGGCCCAGCTTCTGGGGAATGACGGCCTGATTGATGTCCACCGTGGCGCGCTGTGACCCGTTTCGATCGAGCAACAAGGACACTCCGAAAGAATCACGGTTCAGTCTGGCCCTTTTCGTGGTGATGTTGGCCACACCTCCCGCGCTGCCCAGTCCAAAAAGGATCGAATTAGGACCGCTGGAGTTGTCGATTCTCTCCACCGTGTAGAACGCAGGTCTTGAGTCCGACTCAAGGTAGTTGCGGGCCATGGTGCCACCGAGTCCCCGGGTGCGGAAGTTCACGTTTATCTGGGAGCCCGGAAAAATCGTGTTGATGACTCCCTGGCTGTCGAAGTCGCCATGGTCTTCAGCGAAATTGGCAGAGAACGCCAAGGCCTCCTGAAGTGACGTCACCCCGATGTCGGCCAGAAAGTCCGCCGTGAGAACATCGATTGCGCCGGGGGTGTCCCGCAGACTGGAGTTGAGCCGGCTTCCCGACAGCGTATTGTTCGCGCGGTAGCCGTCGTCTTCGGAGGCGTCCACCGTGAAGGGACTCAACTCGACTACATCGCTCTCATTGGGGTTGGTCCCGGCGGCGGACGAGGGTGACCCACCCGCGCCGGGGGCGGTTTGGGCGTGAAGGACGGAAGCGACGGCGATGAACGCAATCGCGAGGACACAGGACTTCGAGCGCCTGTGGGATGCTCTGTTGGTAGCTTGGTTCATGGGTAGTAGGTTTCTAACAAGACAGGTTTTGCACGTTCCACGGATCTCCCTGAGGGATGATCGAGGCTGGTTCCTCATCGGGAACCAGCCGCCTCCACGGCGCGGGAGGAATCCGCATTTAAAAAGAGGCATCAAGTACGATCTCTTCGCACTATCATGCCCTTTAAGGCCAATCCTTGTAGCGGAAAAATATGATAACTATGAGGATAGGGGCTAGGATTGAGTATGCTTGGTGAGGGGAAAAGGCAGTGATGCCTAGGGGAGCGGCCAGACGTATCATTAACCTGAAGCCTTGATTGAAATTTACTATAGCAATTCAGAGTCGCTACGGCCATGGACAATTGCATATTTCTTTGTCCTTTTGATGTTTCCGTGCAGCCCTGTGGCCGGCTGCCGTCATTTGCACTCAGCCCGTGGCAAAACCCAACGCATCAACCCGCTTTTGGGCAAAAGCGACAGGGCCGCCTGGGGCAAAAGGCTTCGTTAAATTGGAGCGCCCAGCGGGTCAGCTACGACCGGGTTCGGTGAGGAGCCGGTTAATCGCCCCGAAGGTTGTCTGAGGTTTCGTTGGGTCGGTGGGGCGGCGGCACTTTGGCTGCTGCGGCCTCGGCCTGGCGGGACTCAAGCAGGGTGCGCAGTCTCGCCAGCTCGCCCCGGTAAGCCGGGTCGCCGGCGACATTGCGGTCCTCCCCAGGATCCTTACCCCAGTCATAAAGCATCTCACTGCCGTCTGCGTAGCGGGTGTAACCGTACGACCCAGTCATGATCGCGTCACCCGAACCGTAACGTGCATAGGCCGACTCGCGGAAGTCGGCCGCAGGATCCTGAAGCAGCTTCGCGAAGCTCCGACCCTGCACCGTCTCCGGCACCGGCAGGCCCGCCAGATCACACAAGGTCGGGAAAAGATCAATCAGCTCAACCACGCCGCCCGCGGCCTCGCCCGCCTTGGCACCGGGGGCGCGGATGATCAGCGGAACGCGCAGGGCACGACGCAGGGTGTTGTGCTTGCCCCAGAAATTGTGCTCACCCAGATGAAAGCCATGGTCGCTCCAGAAGACAACGATGGTGTTCTCCGCAAGACCCAGGCGATCAAGCTCCGCGAGGATGCCGCCGGTCAGACTGTCCACGTAGCTGGTCGAGGCGTAGTACCCGTGCCGCAACTTCTGGTGGAGCTCGTCGGAGTTGTCCTTCAGCCCCCCGAAGCCATAGGATCGGTATTCGCTCGAACCGCGCAGTGAGGTTGGAGCGTTATCCGGACGCTCCCGATTGGGAGCGAGCGGGATCTCGTCTCCCTGGTAGAGATCCCAATAACGCTTCGGCGCGTAAAATGGCAGGTGTGGACGGATGAAGCCAAAGGCGAGGAAGAAGGGCTGGCCGGCAGCCTTCAACCGGCGGAGATCCTCCATCGTCTTCTCTGCAACCTTGCCGTCCTTGTAGGCATTGTCGGGCACGTCCGGCGATTCCCAGATGCGGCCCCGCTCGCCCTGACCTATGCGAGCGGTCGTGGCGGGATCCAGGGAAAACGAGTGACCGATCGAAGGATTCCAGGGTTTCTCCGACCAACTCCGATCCGCCGTGTCGTCGGAAAAATGAAAGATCTTTCCATTCGAGATCGTGGTATAACCCGCCTCGCGAAACACCTGGGGCAGGGTGACGGCACCGGGCGCGTCCTCCTCGGCCCGGGTGCGGGCGATACGAAAACGATCCGGCCGGGGCAGGATGCTCGTCATGAGGCTGGACCGCGAAGCGCCGCAGGTCGGCACCTGACAGTAGGCGTTTTCAAAACGCACGGCCTGCGCAGCCAGCCGGTCGATGTGCGGCGTCTTCACGGGGAATGCGCCATAGGCGGCGATCTCGGGTTTGAAGTCGTCGATGGAAATGAAGAGCACGTTGGGACGTGCGCCGGCGACCGACAAACCCGGCACGGAATGCAATACCGCCATAAGGGTTACAAGCAACAAGCGGGTGTGAATATTCATGGGATAATGGGTAATCGATTCAGCGGGCTGGTTTGTACTCCAGCGCAACGCGGGATTCGATAACCGGTTTCGCGCCCTGGAGGTCCACCCGTGCCGCAAAGGTTGCATGACCGGTCGCTCGCAGCGAGTGGCCCCGATAGTCGAGCGCGCTACCCTCGCCTACATAAAGATCGAGAACACGGCCGTCATCCGCCGTGGTCACCACGGCATAGCGACCCTTGAAGGTCAGCCCCAAGGTCTCGTCCCGATAGCCAGCGTCGGGATCGGCGGGGATGAGGATCAAATGGTTCCTGACCTCGCCATCGACCCGCGACCGGACCGTGAAGCCTTGAAAGCGCCCCCCGGCGCGCAGTGGCGCGACCGTTTCCACTCCTTCGGTCGCGTCAGCAAACCGCGGTTCGTAGACGACCGCAAACGGCCGGTGCCAAGCCTCGCCCTTCTGACGCACGGCCAGTACCGGGACGGGTTTGTTGTTGTAACCGTCGGGCGCCTCCGCAACGGACGGAGCCATTGCAGTGACATACTCACGGCCCGCCTCACCGGCCATGTACACACGCATGACCGCCGGTCGGGGCGTGAGGGCGGAGGTGGTGAACTGTGCCATCACGTCGCCCGCGACGGCCCTCGAAGCCTTCACGTTTTGGAAAACGTGCCAACCCGGATAGAGGAACGTGTCGTTGCGGCGCCACACACTGCCCGGGACCGGCTTGAATCGATCGGGGTGTGGTACGAGCGATAACGGTCCCTCGGCCCCCAGCAGGCGCACCTCCTCGCCGAGATTGCGATAAAGGTAGTCGTGAAACTGGTTCTCTTCCCCCGCCTGGGTGCGCGAACGGAAAACATCCACGTAGAAACCGGTGCTCGGCGACGTGCGCACGAGCCCGACCAGACGCTCCTGCGGTGCGGGAGCGTCCGCACCGTGATCCTGCCGGAAGGCCGTAACCATGAACGAGTGATGCGGCGACACCGGGGCCGCGCCCACCGCGGGCTCCAGCGTCACCGGCCTAACCGTATCGATGCCAAGATTGACCCAGCCACCGCTGCTCCGGGCGGCACCGTTGACAATCACGGTGTTGGCGGCGGCAAAGAGGCGGCGATGGTTCTCGTGCTCGTCGGTGGTGTAGCGCCCCTTGCCAGCATTGGGCCCGAGTACCGCACCTGCGCCATACAGCTCCAAAGCCAGGCCGGACGCATGGGAATGAACGTAGGCGGCTCCGGACACCGCCGCCATCAGACCATGGGCAGGATTGCCATCGAGGGCCAGGTTTCGCTGGAGCACGAGCCCGGCGAAGGGCAGCTCATCGCTGACAGACGGCAGCGGCTTGGCAACCGGCGGCACTGCGTACACGGGCGAGAACCACAACAAGTCCAGCGGGGCGAGGTAAACACTCGCACCCGACAGGGTGCCGGCGAGCCGGCCGCGGTTGAGTTCGCCTGCCTCCACTGCCTCCCGCAGCACACCGCCGAATTCGCGCATGCCCTCCGCGTCGCCTTCGCGCTCCGCAAGGGCGTAGGCCATTTCCAGGCTGCGATAGGGAGGCGAAGAACGGCGGGGCCCATCGCCGAAGCGGACATACTCGCCGTTGGGAAACCGGAAATCGCGCAGCCGCAGCATCGAACGCGGGATGCTTGCAAAGCCGTGGGGCAAGGCCAGTGCCGGTGACTGCCGCCGCAGGAGGGACACGATGTAGGTGACGTTGCCCGCAACGCCGGAGGAATATTGTATCGATTCCGGCCACACGCCTTCCGCCTCCTCGAATTCGTGGAAGATCTTCGCCAACGGATCCTGCCGCTCAGCGTCGACATGCGTCACATAGGCAAGCCAGTGCGCGCGTTCGTCGGGATCGTCCAAGGCCAGTGTATTATGGGTGAGGCTGGGCATCTCCAGCACCGGCCAGTTGGTATCGGACATGCCATGCTCGACCGCCAGTCGCGCGTAGGTGCGAAACACCGCCTGAGCATCATCGTAAGCAAAGGGAACGCGTCGCCCCGTCGCCAGATCGAGCACGGTTACACCCGGTTCACGCACGTGGGCCGCGATAAAGTCGTAAACGATGGGAATCTGGGCGCCGACGGCCCGCGCCTCGTAAAGGTGATCGTTGAAATAGATCCAGCCGCCATTGCCGGGATTCAGATTGATCGGCATCCCGCGCAGTGCCCGCACAAATGCTTGCAGCACATCCGCCGCCACCACCGCGTAGTCGCGCTCGCCCGTCAGGTAGAAAAGGACGCCGCAATCAACCGCGTGTCCCAGAAGGGACTGCATTGCGGTCTGTGCATTGGCACGACCGGTCGAGGCCATGTTGTCCTCAATCCGTGGCAACGTCGGATGCTCGCCGGGGGCGGCCCCGACCCAGGACAGCGTATTGAGATAAGCCTGCGGATCGCGTCGATGCGCGGCCACCCCCGCGGCGGTTCGTTCCTTCAGGGCATCGAACTGGGCGCGCGCCCACGGTTGAGTGTCAATCTTCGCCAAGATGGATTCGCGATCCGCAGGCGTCACCCAAATCGACGGACGCAAAGTCCGGGTGTTCTGAGTGTCATCTGCTCGCGCGTGGATGGGGAGTTCCATACCGGACAAGAACATCAAACCGGCCAAGACCGATAGGTAGAGGTTTCGACCGAAATGATGCCGCCGCCCAAAGGGGATTGTGCAAACGCCCGGGGACTGCGGGTGATGCAAGCCACCCGCACGCGTCAGCATGTAGCCCTTCCCGCGACTCACCGACCCTAGGCGAGTCTTGCCAAACCGCTCGGGGCGTGCGTCCCGGCTCCAACCTGGACGGGACGCGACCCCTTGCGGTTCAGCAAACTCATCAGACATCAGAGCAGACTATAGCACATCCCGTTCAGCGGGTCATCGTGTAATTTAAGAAGAAACTGCGGGGGTCACCGAGTTGGCGGCTCGACTTCAAGTAATAGGTATCCAAGGCGTTGTTAACATTAAGGCCGAGGGTGTGGCCCCAACGCGCGTCCCGACTCGTGGGCAAACGATAGCGCAGTCCCGCGTTGACGATGGCCATGCCCGGCACCGTCTGGCGCCACTCTTCCGTCGAGCGGACCAGCACGCCGTTGGTGTACGTGTCGCCTGCGTCAGCGTTCGAGACAGGCGTCCTCGCGAAGTAGGTCACGCCGACATTGAACGAAAGCCCCCGGAGCCGGCCGTCGACGATGCGGTAGCGCAGATGGGCTCCTCCGTTATAAGGTGAGATGCGCGCGGGCGACCGACCGATCGAAGCGGTGCGGAAGCCCAAGTCCGTGATTTCGGAATTCACATGTCCCACCGACAAACCGATGCTCAAAGCATCCGTCATCGACCAGGTTGCGTCGAGTTCAACCCCCCGCACGAGCTGCGCGCCCTCAAACGTCACCACCGGGAGCTGGGTCACCGGATCAATGTCATTGACGCGCACGTTCTGACGCTCAATGCGGAAGGCATTGACCGTAAACGTCAGCCGGTCGTCGAGCAAACTGCCCTTGATGCCGTACTCAAAGCCTTGGGCGCGCTCGCTGTCATAGTTCGCATCGATCACCGAAGCAGTGATGCTCTGGGCGTTGGGGAAAAAGCCTTCGCTATAATTGGCAAAAGCCCGCCAGCCCTCACTGAACTTGTAACTCGCGCCGAGGTTGGGGGTCACTTCCTTGAAGGAAAACCGGTTGGCGTTCCCCGCGAGGCGGTCATTCAGCCTATACTTCACATAGTCCAGCCTCGCGCCACCAAACGCCAGCAGCCGGCCGTCCATGAAGGCGGCTTGATGGCGTATGAGCGTACCGGTGATGGAGGTGCGATTCTTGTTGTCGCGGCGCAGGTTTCCGGTCGCGGGATTGTATTCCGTGGTGAGGAAGGGGATGGGCGCGGCGGGTCCCGAGAAATCCGGTAGTACCGTGAAGGTTCGGATGGGGGTCCAGGCGGCCAGATCCGCGCCCGAGATGCGGAGAGCGGGGTCGTAGCGATAGTAGTCGTTGTATTCGAGGGTCACCAGCGTGCGGTGCTCGATTTTGCCGGTTCGATAGTTTGCCAGAAGATCGACCTGCACGCCGCCGCCGTCCTCATAAATCGCGCCGAACTCGGGAAACGCGCCTCGCTGCATAACGAGCGTCCGGCCATTGACGGTCCCCGCCGCCACGTTGTTGTTATAGTTCTCATTGAAGGCATGATAAAGATTGCCCGAGGCGCGAAGGCTGAAAGTGCGGTTGAAGGTCTTCGTGTAGGTGGCCGTGTAAGCCCTCATGCCGCGGTTGAGATAACTTTCAGAACCACGCTGTTGAAGCGTGGCGAGGCCCTTGGCAATGCCGACGACCTTGTCGTCATTCGCCGTGGCGGTGTTTTTGTCGTCGATGATGAAAGGAGCCGCCGAGGAAGAGGAGTCCACGTTGCGATCCATGAACTCGGCCTGCAAGAGGAGGCTGCTCGTCGGCGAGAAAACGTGCTGGATGGCCAGGTACCCTTCCTTGTTGGTCAGTTCGTCCAGCGGGGTCTCGGACATGCGATTATAGTATCCCAGAATGGCCAGATACCGTGTCTTGCCCTCTGGCCCGGCAATCCCGTTGTACTCGGCAGTTGCCCGCAAGGTGTCAAAATCTCCGGCGCTGACAGAGAACCGCAGGCTGTTGCGGTTGGTGGGCTTTTTTGAAATCATATTCACCATGCCACCCGGAGATGTCTGTCCATAGATCGCTGCGTTTGGTCCCTTGATGACCTCCACCCGGTCCACATTGCTTGATCCATAACGTCCGAGTCGGAAGAAACCGTCACGCAACTGCACCGTGGAACGAAATCCACGGAGGTTGAAGCTCCCGCCTTGATCCAAATCGGTGAACGAACTTATATAGGCGAGATTGTCGTTGAGCTCGAAGAGCGCGAAATCCTCGAAAAACTCGCTGGTGAGCACGTTCACGCTGTAGGGCAGGTCGATGATTTTGACCGCGACACGACTTCCAGTCATCGACTCGGAGGCGCCATAACCGTCACTTCCCACGGAGCTGACTTCGAAGGGGCTGAGCTCAATTACGCTCTGGTCTGTGGCGTCCGAGGCGGCTTGAGCGAATGAGATCGAGGCTAACAACGATCCGAGCAGGATCGGAAGAAACAGAGACGCAACGCGCCTCCACGTAAGGGATGATAACATGGTTTTGGGGACTGTTTGGGACGTTTGACTGAACCTGAAACGCAAAACGAGAATGGGCGCTCGCTTGCATCTCGTGGGTTATCGAACCCCATGCTTGCCTATTTCCCATCGCAAAGCAATGGTCTTTTAGAGGGCGGAGGATGCAGGCTGCAACGCCTGCCGGCTACCTCCTAACCGGGAAATCGGGCCTTCAACGTTTCCACCTGGTCGAGCGTGAGCGGGCGCACTACGTGGCCGCGCGAGAGCAAAAAAATGCGCGCAGCCTCCTCCAGTTCTTCCGCGATGAACACCGCGCCGGACAGATCCGGGGCCGACACGACCGGGCCGTGGTTGGCCAGCAGCATCGCGTGCACGAACTTTGCCTTGTCTGCCACCGCCTCGGCAAGCCGGGCATCTCCCGGGGGGAAGTAAGGCACGAGCGGACAGCGACGAACCCTCATGACATAATAGGGAGTAAGTGGAGGCAGCACGTCGTCAGCGTCCAGGTCCGCGAGACACGAAACGGTGACACAGTAGGTGGAGTGCAGATGGACCACTGCCCGATCGTTCGGGCGTTCCCGGTACATCGCCAGGTGCAGAGGCACCTCCTTGGAAGGTTTGTCGCCGCTGAGGTGACGCCCGCTGGCGTCGACACGGGCGATCCGGGCCGGATCCAGACGGCCAAGGCAGGAGTTGGTCGGGGTCACCAGAAGACCGCCGTCGTCGAGGCGCACGCTGACGTTGCCGGAGCTGCCGCAACTGTAGCCGCGTTGGAAGAGCGAGGCGCACAGTTCGACGATTTGGAGACGGAGGGCTTGGTCGTTCATGGGAGCATGGCAAGGGCGGCGGCAAAGAAACCTTCATCCCCGAAATTACCCGATTTCAAGGCAAGGGCGAGACGCGGTTCGCCCGTGGACTCCGTCCAGGGAACACCGGGTGCGATCGTCGGCCCCACGCGCAGCACCTTCACAGCGAGCGCCTTCCCAACCGCCCCGGAGGTTTCGCCTCCGGCGACGACAAGGCGGCGCACCCCTTGGCGGACAAGTCCCCGCGCGATCAACCCCATGACACGCTCGATCGCGTGTCCGGCAGCCTCGCGCCCGTACCGCGCCTGCACGGTCCCAACGCCATCCGCCGTGTCGGAGGAGTGAACCAACACCGGGCC
>JBGTGS010000165.1:0-14332 GCA_041746615.1 Opitutaceae bacterium
CACCTCCAACGCGGTCCGCACGCAAATCTGGACCGCATTGTGCGCTTACCTATGCGCGGCCATTACCCGCCACCACACCGGCCTGGCTTCGCAGGTAAATCTCACAAACTTCCTGCAAATTATCTCAATTCACTCCTTATCCAAAGTGTCGCTCAATGAACTGTTTACGGAAAATTCGATCAAACCAAGTGATCTCCATAAAAATAACCAAATGGAGCTCAATTACTTATGACCGGACAGCATTGGTCAGCGACCCCGGCTACAGTTTTATCAGAACTGCTCTAAGATAACGCGGTGAGGTTCTGGCAACCCGGGTTAACCATACTCTCCGTCAAGGCAGCGGGGATAAGTCGAACTCCTTCAGGAACCCATCTGAAAGGTCATGAAAGCAGGTGAAGGAAACGAAGGTCGGGAAAGGTGGTGAAATCCGTAGTCGAAGGAGACGACACGGGCACCGCCGGACAAAGCGAGGGCCGCGATCCAGGCATCCGTCCAACGATGGGCGGGGAAGCCCTCGCGACGGCTCCAGAGTTCGAATTGCTTTTCGGCAGCGAGGGAATCCTCGATGAAGCAAACCTCGGGTAGCTCTGCGAAGGCGTGGTAGGCGTCCCACGCCTCGACGGGGGTGAACGGCGCGCCGCCCATCACCCGGGAGTTGGTGAGCAGGCGGAGGAGGCCGAGCATGGTCACCCGGCAGAAGGCGATGTCGCCGAAGGCCTCCTGTTCCCAGTAGCGGCGGGCGCGGGCATGGTGCTCATGGTCCGGGTCGATGAGGGCCAGCCAGAGGTTCAGGTCGGGAACGTCAATTTCCGCCACGGGCATCCTCGGCGACGAGCAAGGCGTCAATCTCGCGGTTGGAATACGCAGGATGCCGAAGGCCGGTGGCCTTTCGGATCACGGGCAAAGGGCTGCGCGGGCGGGGCTCGGAGCGAGGAGCGCCTTGGGCAAGACCCGCCTGGAGGAGCTCAGCAACGAAATCCTTGAGTTTAACGCCACGCAGAGCGGATCGGGCCTTAAGCTCGCGAAATAGAGGATCGGGAAGGTCGAGAGTGGTTCTCATAAAAGCATTTTTATGCTTAAATGCAGACGGGGTCAAGGGGACGTTGGAGATGAACCCTTCCCAATTGATGGAGGTGCTCAGGAATCGAAATAGTCCGAGTCCAGGCGCTTGAGGGCAATTGTGCGTATAGTCGACACGCCGATGCCGTGTTCAATCATAAGTTCGGCCAGACGTGGGCCGTCGATGAGGACGATCTTTTGGCTGACGATTTCAGCGTATTCGACGGCGTGGACAGTGAATTCACTGGTGGTGATGAAGATTCCCTTGCCTGCCTGTTTGCCTGCGAGTGCGCCGACAAAACTCTGGATTTCCTTGCGCCCCACCGAGCCCTGCCAGCGCTTGGCCTGGACGTAGACCACGTCGAGACCGAGGCGGTCCTCGTTGATCACCCCATCGATCCCCTCGTCGTTCGATCGTTTCGTTACCCGTGCTGCTTCTTCCCGCGAGCCGCCGTAGCCCATGGCGAAGAGCAGGTCCAAGACGATCTGCTCGAAGCGGAACGGATCGACGGCGTGCAACCTCTCGAGTAGGTCGGTGCGCAGGGAATCGTCCAACTCGTTCTTCGCATGGTCGATGATCTCCTCGGGGGTGGCCGACAATTCCTCCGGAATGCCTGACGCTTTGCCTTCCGCTTCATTGGTGGACGGGGGTGCCGGTTTGCGGTGAAACCATTTACGGTGGTCCTCGAACTGATCGAGATACTTCAGGTTAATCGAAGGCGGATTCTGCCCCAGCACCTCCGTTCCGCGCTCCGTGATGCGGTAGACCCCGCTTCTCGTGTATTCGATCAACCCGGCGTTCTTCAGGTGCGTCCGGCACCATCCGATCCGGTTGCCCAAGCGGGTCGTCGATCCACTGGGAACCGGTTCGTTTATGTCCTCCTCGCTCATCGCAAACGTGTTGATGATGTGGCGACGCACTTCCTCGTTCGGGTGTTCCTGCCCGTCCCCCATCAACTGGAGGAATGGCAGCATCATTTCCTGAAAAGTGGGGACAGGCATGGGGACGGGGGGGACGGGTTCAACCTTATGGTAGCGGGGGCAAGCCCAGCTCTTGGAGGAAGGTATTGTGGCGGGCAGTGGCGTCGCGAATTTTTTTGTCGATGCCGACCAGGGATTGTTGCGTGGCGGCGAGGTCGATCTCCGCCTCTGCGGTCGCTGTACTGATGTACCGGGAGATGTTGAGGTTGTAGTCCTCCTCCGCGATCTTCTCCATCGAGACGCGTTTGGAATAGCGGTCCTCCTCCTTCCGATCGCGGTAGGTGGAAACGATCTTATCGATGTGATCGCCCGTGAGGACGTTCTGGCGTTTGCCTTTATCGAAGTTTTCCGGGCCGCTTGCGTTGATGAAGAGAACATCGTCGGGCTTCTTGCACTTCTTGAGGACGAGGATGCAGACCGGGATGCCGGTGGAGTAGAAGAGGTTCGCCGGCAGGCCGATGACGGTGTCGATGTGGCCGTCTTTTAGCAGCTTGGTGCGGATGCGTTCCTCGGCGCCGCCGCGAAAGAGCACGCCATGGGGAAGAATGATGGCCATAACGCCCTGGTCCTTTAGGTAGTGAAAACCGTGGAGGAGGAAGGCGAAGTCGGCGGCGGACTTGGGGGCGAGGCCGTGGTTCTTGAAACGCACGTCGTCGTTCATGTCGTCCTTCGGCTCCCAGCGGAGGCTGAAGGGCGGGTTGGCGACGATGGTGTCGAACTTGGGCATCTTGGCGGGGTTGGTCTCCCGAAGCATGTCCCAGTCGTTGGTGAGGGTGTCACCGTGGTAGATCTCGAACTCGGTGTCCTTCATCCCGTGCAGCAGCATGTTCATGCGGGCGAGGTTGTAGGTGGTGATGTTCTTCTCCTGGCCGTAAATTTTGCCGATCGTTCCTTTCTGTTCTTTCAACTGCTTGCGGATGTTAAGGAGCAGTGAACCCGAGCCGCAGGCGAAATCGAAAACGCGTCCAAGGTGTTTTACTGGACCGGTCTTGGGCTCCTGGCTGTCTAGCGTGACGATGCGCGAAAGAATGGTGGAGATTTGCTGCGGAGTGTAGAACTCCCCGGCCTTCTTGCCGGAGCCGGCGGCAAATTGCCCGATCAGGTATTCGTAGGCGTCGCCGAGGGCGTCGATGTCGGTGGAGAATTCCTTCAGCCCCGTGGCGATCTCCTTGATGATGTCGCAGAGCTTCTTGTTTTTGTCGGCGTGGGTGCGTCCGAGCTTTTCGGAGCCGAGGTTGATCTCGGAGAAGAGTCCTTGGAACGTGCTCTGGAAGGACTCCGTTTCGATGTAGTGGAAGCCCTTGCGGAGGGTGTCGAGCAGGTCGCCGCTCTGGCTGCGGGCGAGGTTGGCGATGTTGGCCCAGAGATGGTCCGGCTTGATGACGTAGTGGACCTTGCGCCGCATCTGCTTCTCGAAATCGACGACGTCGCCGGGGTTGTTGGCATACCAGATCGCCAGCGGCACACGGGGATCGTCGGCTCCGAACTTCGGGTAGTCGGCGCCCAGTTCCTTCTTCGCGGCGACCTCATAGTTGTCGGAGAGGTAGCGCAGGAAGAGGAAGGCCAGCATGTAGTCGCGGAAGTCGTCCGCGTTCATCGCACCACGCAGTTGGTCCGCGATGGCCCACAGGGTTTTGCCGAGGCGTTGTTGGTCTTGGGCGGTCATTTTAGGAACTGGCAGGCAAGGCGGCTCGCGCCGGAGCAACGATGGGTTCAGGTGGGAAATGTGAGGGACTAAACGGGAAGCTAATTCGAAAATCTTCGAGAATCGCTCGAAAGACTGCCCGGGCAGCATCATCGATCTTTGGACTTTCAAAAATCGCGTAATCCCCGTGGCTTTTGAGGTCGAGCATGCGCTTCCGATATGCCTTCTCTGACTCACCCTTTTTTGTCTTTAGGCAGTCAACCCAAGAATCATATCCAAAGAATGCGGCTGTCTGCTCTAGCACCCGACGGAGCATATTGAAGTGATGAGGACTTAGCTCACCGCAGTCCCGGGCTTTGCACAGCTCAACAAGGGTGCTGAGGTGGTAAAACGGCGGAACACTTTCCCAGCTTACGAGCGAATAGGATTCAGGATCGCCCCCTCTAGTGAGGAAAAGCTTCCACGCCTTCTTGCGGAGCTGGTTGGCGACCACGTTGTAAAAAAGTGTGTGATGCGTGGAGATTACCACTCGTAGGTCATCACCAATACCAGAAAGCAGATCGGTAAGATCGTGCGCGACCTTCGTCGCATTTTCTTCATCGAGCGAAGAAACTGGGTCATCGATGTAAATATACTTTATGCCTTCATATGGGTTTTTTTCGTCGTCATCGATTACGATTCGGAGAACCGCGAGGAAGAAACACCACATGAAGATATTCTCTTCGCCCCTCGATATCTTGATGTTTTCAACCGTGGTGTTTCCAGATGCGGAATGTGCGTCACGAAAGAAGCGCGCAACAAACTGCTCGCCTATTGATTCTCCGTCCGCGCCCATGAGCGGAACCTTGGTCAATTTGAAGTCGAAGTCCGCATATCGCCGCAAGAATGGGCGAATTCGGTTATCCATCTCCAGGCCTTCAAGTGCCGCAAAGAAGAACGATGTGGGGTGAAGCATCAAGTATCGCTCACTGTCGCCTTCGAGATCGTTGTGCCAATAGAAGAGATCCTCAGTGTAGGCGTTGAAGTAGAGCGTGTCGCGCTTGGTTGTTTCCCCGTCGACAGTGATCTCTTTTCCCAAGTCCTTAAAGGCGCCGGAAAGCCGAGTTTTTCCCGTGCCGTTGTGGGCATAGAGCAAGACGAACTTCTTTGAATCTAACAGTTGCCGAAGTTGCGTAGCCGCAGCTTTAAGGTCGATGGGCGGACTCGTGACGGATGTGCTCATGTGTCGGCCTCCGCCAAAGTTGGGAACAGATGCTGTAAGAGTCCCTGTTTGTGGGTCTGGAGTGTTTCCAGTTTTTCACTTTGTGCAGCGATGACTTCGTCTAGCGAACAAAGGCAGTTAGCTATGCGCTTTTGCTCGGCAGGAGACGGGACAGTTACCTTCAAATCGATGAAGAATTGAAGTCCGATCGTTTTAATGGTGCTTCCCGTGGCTGCTCTTTCGAAGAGCGGCTTCATCTTCTGGAGAAGGTAATACAAGAACCAGTTTGAGAGCTGCGTGCTGTCGCAGCTCCAAACAATGAAGTGCTGACTCACAGCCATGTCGGACGCCATGACTGCGCTCTTTCCGACCCCTGCATCGCGGCTTACAAGCACTGAGCCGGCTGGGTGCAACACAGCGGAGGAGTTTTCGATCCCTTGTTCGGAAATCTCATTCTGGGTCTCGGATACCAGCCCGTTGTCGAGCCGGCGCGAATCTGCCAACGAAACCCACTTAATGCCGCCGTTGTAGTATTCCGGATGGGCTTTGCTCGGAGTATGACCTGATCCTCTTTTAGCCAATGATTCGAGCGGCTTCTCCTCCCACTCCGAGGCGGATTGGAACTCGGGGAAGCGGAGGAGGGGAAGGGTTTCGCCTTCGCGAGGGAAGAGCTGCTGCAGGAGCCCTGTTTTGTAGACCTTGAGCGCGTAGAGTTTCTGGCTTTCAGCTCCGATCAGCTCGTCCAGCGAGCTCAGGCACTCGGCGATCTTTTGCTGTTCGACTGGGGACGGCGTCGGGATTTCGACGCTGAAAAAGGTATCCCGACTGATGTTTAGCAGTCCATTGCTGCGAGCGCCACTGGTGATGTGCCGCTTGAGTTGAATTCCGTGGGCGTTATTTTCGAACCAACTTTGGAAGAATCCCTCCGAGTAACCTTTATTTAGGCGGAACGAGATGAATACGTTGGGTGCAGCAACCTCTCCCCACCCGCGCAGCTGATAAACGCAACCTTGAGGAAACTTTAGCGAGTTGCCCTTGTTGTAAACAAAGTCGCCGTCTCGCACCACCGTGTAGAGCTTGTATTGATTACCGGAAATATCCCGTCCGAATTTCTCAGCCTGAGAAACGAATCCAATACCAGCTGAGATACTGACGGGCGTGAGCTTCCTTTCGCCCACTCGCTCATCCACGGGCACCGAGGCATCGCCAAGCGACACAGGTTCCCAACCGGGAGCATTTCGGAACTCCGGAAAGCGCAGCTTGGGCGTGAGCGTCGTCGGGATGGCGGCGGGCTTCATGGCTTGAGGCGCTTGAGGCCGGGGCTGGCGAGGAGGGTGCGCATCAGGGTGATGGCAATTTCGTTGAGCCGGAGGAGGCTCACTGGCAAGGGCTGCATTCTAATTCCGTCGAATTCGATGGAATTAGAAACGGGAACACCACGTGGTGCTTGGAAGTGGGATAAATAGATCAAGTCGTCCATGAGGGCGGGGTTATTCAAGCGCCTCCGAGTGTGTCCGGGTTCTGGAGGGCCTTTTTCTCGTCGGAGGTGAGGCGACGTTCGACTTTTTTGACGTCTTCGGCCGGTGGCAGGCTTTCCGGCCGGATGCCGCGGTTGAGCAGGGTTGCACGGACGGCCGCATTGTTGGTGACGTGCTCGTGCGAGATTTGCGGTTCGCTGCGCATCTGGTGGGCACGGGCGTTGTGGATGGTGATCTCGGTCGCGAAGTCCTTGGCCTTGAGAATTATGGTGGGGGCGAAATCGGCGAGCGGGCGGTTGTCGGACACGCGCCATTGGGCTTTCATCGCCTGAGTGCTTTTGCCGAAGAGGGCATGGTCCCCTTTGCTACGAATAAGGGCGAAGTCATCGTTGCCACCGGTCTGCTCGTAGATGACGAGGGAGAGTTCCTTCTCGGTGCCTGAGAGTTTCTTGCGAGCAGAGAGACGTTCGGCCTCGAGCAGGCGTTGCTCGATCAGTTCGGCCCGCCGGGTCTGGACGGCAAAGTAGGTCTGGGCGAAGGCGATCTCGGGTTTCCGCGGGTCGCCGTTCTGAGCGATGAGGTAACACGCGTAACGGGTAAGCATTACGTCATCGACCTCGCGCTCGGCACCGGAGCCGAGGGAGACCATTTTCCTGACGTCAGGAAAATGGTTTTCCACCGTATGGCCGGATACCTCGCACGCGGTTTTCGCCTTGGCGATGACGGTGTGGAAATTTTCCCATTTTGCGTAACCCAAAAGGTGCTGGAGATCGCGCGCGAGCCAGTATTCGACGCCGCTTTCAGTTTGCTGGGCGTGGCCCTCGAAAGTTGCGGTGAGATGTTGGACTTGGGTCGTTTCCATAACGGCTTGAAGGGGGATTAAGATTCGTAAGCGTTGAGGCCGGAGATCTCGCGGCCGGCGGCGCGCTTCTTGAGCAGGGGCACGAGACCTTCCATGAGGGCGAGTTCGGCGACGCGGCGGGCCTTCCAGGCGAGGCCGAGGGGCTCCAGCAGGCCGGTGAGCTGTTCGCCGTCGAAGACCATGCGCTGGAGGATGGCGTCCACGAAGGCTTCAAGGCGCTCGGGGGCGAGGCCGTGCTTTTGTGCGATGGCGGCAAGTTCGGCGGCGTGGCGCGCCTTTTTGAAGCGCTGGTAGCCGGCGCGAATTTCCTTTTCGTCGAGGCCCTGGCCGGCCTGGAGGGAGCGGACGTAATCGGTGATGGTCTCGCGCTCGTCCATGAACTTGGCGTCGGCCTCGATGAGGCCGATGAGCTGCTCACGGCTCATCTTCTCCTTGCCCGGGGCCTCCTGCGAGTAGCGGGCCAGCAGGGCCATGATGTAGTCATAGTCGATGATGGCAGAGGCGAAGAGGACGAATTCGAAATCGAGCTCCTCTACGGCGGGGCTCGGGTTGGCGTCGGGTTTGGCCTGCCGGGCGCGGAGATCCTGCGCGGTCTCAAGGTAAACGCCGCGGTAGGCGTTGAGCTGATCAGTGGGGAGAAGCTGTTCGACGGCGGCCGCGGTCTCGGGGGCGAGGTCGGTATATTGATCGAGCTGGGTCTTGAGCCGCTGGATCTCGCGGAAGCGCTCGACAAAGGCGGCGCGGGCCTCGTCCCCACGCAAGGCGGGCACGTCCTCGGGCCTGGCCTCGAGTCCTTGGGACTGCATGAAGTCACCGAGCTTGCCGAGGGCGGCCTGCAATTTCTCAACAATCCTGGGAGCCGGCTCGACGAGCCAGATTTCGCGGGCCTTGGCGTCGTTCTTGACGCCTGAGAAGAGGGTGATGGCGTCATCGACGGCTTCCTGCTGCTGGCGGAAATCGAGGATCTGGCCGTGGGGCTTCGTGGCGTTCAGGACGCGGTTGGTGCGGGAGAAGGCCTGGATAAGGCCGTGGTGCTTGAGCGTCTTGTCGACGTAGAGGGTGTTGAGGTATTTCGAATCAAAGCCGGTGAGGAGCATGTCCACGACGATGGTGATATCGATCTTCTCGGCGCCCTTTCGGGGCAGGTCTGCATTGGGGAACTGCTGGTCTTTGATGCGCTTCTGGACGTCCTGGTAGTAGAGATCGAACTCGCCGATGGAATGGTTGGTGCCGTAGCGGGTGTTGTAGTCGGCGATGATGGTGCGGAGAGCATCCTTCTTCTTCTCCGGATCTTTTTCGTTGTCCTCCTTTTCCTGGGGCAGGTCTTCCTGAATCTGTTTCACGTCGGCGTCGCCCTCGGCGGGCGGGGAAAAGACGCAGGCGATGTTGAGCGGAACGAAGTCCGGGTCGGCCGCGCGCCGGGCGTCCTGCATGGACTGAAAGAGCGCGTGGTATTCGATGGCGTCGTTGATGGAGCCGGTAGCAAGGAGGGCGTTGAAACGGCGCGAGTGCGTGGCGGCGGTGTGCTTGGCGAGGATGGCCTCGATGATGGCGCGCTTGGCGAGACTCTGGCCGGCCTTTGGGACGTCCTCTCCGTCGGGCTTGTAGTAGTCCACGTGGAAACGGAGGACGTTTTTATCCTCGATCGCGTGGGTGATGGTGTAGGCGTGCAACTCCCGCTGGAAGAGGTCGGCGGTGGTGCGGAGAGAGGCCTGATCGCCCTCGATCTGTGTGCGGGAGGCGTTCTCCTCGAAGATGGGAGTACCGGTGAAGCCGAAGAGCTGGGAGTTGGGGAAGAACTCCTTGATGGCCTGGTGATTGTCGCCGAACTGCGAGCGGTGGCACTCGTCGAAGATGAAGACGAGACGCTTGGCGGCCAGGGATGCGAGGCGCTCGCGGTAGTTGCGCTTGTAGGTGCCATCGAGGGCGAGGCCGAGCTTCTGGATGGTGGTGACGATGACCTTGTCGGATTTGGCATCGGAGAGCAGGCGTCGGACGAGGGTCTCGGTGTTGGTGTTCTCCTCGACGCAGTTTTCCTGAAAGCGGTTGAACTCCTCGCGGGTCTGGCGGTCGAGGTCCTTGCGGTCCACGACGAAGAGACACTTGTCGATCTTGTCATTTTCCTTGAGGAGGGTGGATGCCTTGAAGGAAGTGAGCGTCTTGCCGCTGCCCGTGGTGTGCCAGATGTAGCCGTTGCCGCAGTTCTGCTCGATGCAGTCGACGATGGCTTGCACGGCATAGATTTGATACGGGCGCATCATGAGCAGCTTTTGCTCGCTCTGGATAAGCACCATGTAGCGGCTGATCATGCGGCCCAGTTCGCACTTTTGCAGGAAGCGATCGGCGAAGTCGTCGAGGTGGTTGATGGGCTTGTTGTCCTGCCCGGCAAAGCGGTAAACGGGGAGGAAACGCTCGTCGGCATTGAAGGAGAAGTGACGGGCGTTGTTATTGGCGAAATAGATCGTGTCGGTGCGGTTGCTGACGATGAAGAGCTGGATGAAACAGAGGAGAGTGCGGGCATAGCCGTTGCCGAGGTCGTTCTTGTAATCGACGATCTGCTCCATGGCCCGGCGCGGGTTGACGGCGAGAGTCTTTAGCTCGACCTGGGCGACGGGGACGCCGTTTATCAGGAGAATGACGTCGTAGCGATGGTGGCTGTAGTCGGTGTTGATGCGGAGCTGGTGGATGACCTCGAAGTCGTTTTTGCACCAATCCTTGATATTGACCAAGGTGTAGGAAAGCGGGGTGCCGTCGTCGCGGGTGAAGTCGTTGCGTTCGCGAATGACGCGGGCAGCGGTGAAGACATCGGGGGTGATGAGCTCGTCGAGGAGACGCTGGAACTCGCTGTCGGTGAGACTGACGCGGTTCAGGACCTCGAATTTCTCGCGAAAGTTGCGCTCCAAGGCGGCGCGGTCGCGGATGTCATCGCGGTAGGTGTATTTGAGGGCACGGAGCTTCGCGATGAAGGCGTCCTCGATATCCTGCTCCTTGACAATGGCAGTCCGGGGGATCGGTTCTTGCCGGTAAGGAGGTTCAGGCGACATCGGTGAAAAGATGATCGGAATATGGGATTAGGGCGGTGGCAACCCGATCAGACACAGGAGGATTGCGCTGAACAAGCACCCGATTGCCAAGCTTTTGGGTGGGGAACCGGATCATGGCCGGCAACGTAAATTATTTGCTCCATCTTGGGTAGAGAAAACTCCTAAGCGGACGGCATTTCTGCCGCAGGTGGTGGCGCCCGTTCCAGGCGGGCCGGTATCGCAACATGACGTGCAAGCGCTCCACCTACATCCAGACCACATTGCACCACGGCCGCTCTTCCCTTCCCGCTGAAACCGCCATCGTCGGGGTCCGCTTGAAAAATCGGTGTGCATCTGCGTCCATCTGTGGTTTCTTGCCTTTCTGATATGACGCCCACCAATCGCAAACCTGCCTGGCTCCGTGCCAAACTACCTTCCGGTCCCGGCTACTCGGCCGTGCGCAAATTGGTGGACGACAACAAGCTCCACACGGTCTGCCAGAGCGCCCAGTGCCCAAACCTCGGCGAATGCTGGTCCCGCGGCACCGCCACCGTGATGATCCTCGGCAATATCTGCACGCGCTCCTGCAACTTCTGCGCGATCCAGACCGGCCGCCCGACCGAACTCGACCTCGGCGAACCCGCCCGCGTGGCCGATGCCGTCGCAAAAATGGGCCTGCGCCATTGCGTCATCACCAGCGTCGCCCGCGATGAGCTCGCCGACGGGGGCGCCTCCGTCTGGGCCGCCACCATCCGCGCCATCCGCCATCGCATGCCCCAGACCGCCATCGAGGTCCTCGTCCCCGACTTCAAGGGCAACTACGAACACGTCGACACCGTCCTCGATGCGAAGCCCGATATCTACAATCACAACCTGGAGACGGTGGAACGCCTGCAAAAGCCCGTGCGCGTGCAAGCCCGCTACGAGCGCTCCCGCGCCGTCCTCCGCCACGCCAAGGGCCGCGGCTTCACCACCAAGACCGGCATCATGCTCGGCCTCGGCGAGGAGGAGGCCGAGATCGAACAGACCTTGCGCGACATCGCCGCGGACAAAACCGACATCCTCACCATCGGCCAGTACCTCCAGCCCACGCCGCAGCACTTCCCCATCGCCCGCTGGGTGACGCCGGAGGAGTTCGCCCGCTGGAAGGAATTCGGACTCTCCATCGGCATCGGTGTCGTCGAGAGCGGCCCCATGGTCCGCTCCAGCTACCACGCCGACGAGCAGTCGCAGAAGTACACCGGTATCGATCACCTGAATACTGAAAACGCCCTTGCAGGAGCACGGTAGCCCCCCCCCTGCGGGGAAATCCCAAATCCCAATCCCGCGTACGCGGGACAAATCCCAAAGAGGAGACGGAGCTGCGCGAGGACGCGTCCCAGTTTCCCCTACCCGCTACTCACTACTTCAGTTTCAGCGGAGCCGCTCCAATCAGTGACTCCTCCCGGAACGGACGTTGAATCCTTCCTGGCTGGCAGCCTTCGCCAGGTTCTGATCACCGGTTAGGAATTCGAAGCCGATGGGCTCATAGTCGGCCGCTATGATGGCGGCGGCCAGCTGCAGCGCATCCGCAGCCCGCAGGGCATGGACCCGCAGAAGCCTCGCCGCCTGCTGTCTCACCTGGGGGGTGGGCTCAACCTCGACCCAGTGCTTCACCAATTCGGCCAACCGAATCAACGCCTGATCCGCATCAGCTTGAGTGAGCGCGCCCTCCCGGACGAGCCTCTGCAGGGCGGACGTGCATTCCACCGGCGTGCCCCACCATACAACCAAAACCGGATCCGTCTCCAACTCCCGCAGTCGATCCGCACTGCGTTCTTCCTCCACCAACAACGGCACCACCGCGGAACTGTCCCAAAACCTCACCGCGTGTCCTCCGCCCGATCAGCCAGCAAGGCCGCCACCGCACCGGGGCTGCCGACTTTGGGCGCCGGCAGCTTGCGCAGCCGCGCCGCGAAATGGGCAGGGAGGGGCTTGCCTCTCAGCAGACCCCGCCCTTCCAGTGCCCGCAGTCTCGATTCATCAGCGAGTGTCACAATCGAAACCGGCTCCAGACGCGCCACCGGCACACCCTGATCAAGAATCACGACGCGTTTGCCAGCACGCACGCTGCGCAGCAACCGGCCCAGATCTTGAATCGCCCCGGCCGCACCGGGTGCTGGCATGAGATCAGTTTCAGATACCAGTGGCGGCTCCTCAACCGCAGAAGGTGAAAGCGGCTCATCGATCGACTTCAACACCCCGGGATCCGTCGCCTCCCAGCTATCATCCGCTTCCCAACCCTGCCCAGCCGGGATTCCCGGGACCTTCGGCTGGCCCTCGACATCACCGTTGTACGGAATCAGTCGCACCAGGGGCTTACCGGCCTTGGCTAGAACGATCTCCTCCCCGCCCGCAGCCTCCTCCACCAAGCGCGACAGATGGGTTTTGGCCGCTTGGATGTTTACCGTCTTCACCCATACAGACCAGACCAAGTCTGGTCTGCTGTCAATTCGTTGATTATCAGCTCCTCCAAGCCCGTGCACAGCACCGCAAAAACCTTCTGCAACGGTTGCGAAACATCCATGGCCGCAGTCACTTTCACTTCGACGCGGTCTGGCAGCTGCTCCACATTTTCATCATGGCCTTACACCCTTTCCGGACCGTTCTCTGCCTGGTGGGAGTCTGGTTTTGTCTGCTGAATTCCGCCCAGGCCGCACGAGTCGTCGCCGGGCCCATGCTCGGTTATCAGACCCACCGCGAGGTCCTTGTCTGGCTCGAGACCGCAGATGCCCAGACTGCCAGCATCACTTATCACCCTGCAGGTCGGCCCACCGAAACCCAGCAGCAAACCCTGGGTCCGCTCAATTACAATCCCGCCGGCACCCAGGTCATCAAGTTCGTCCTGCCTCTTCTGGAGATGGGGCAGACCTATGTCTATCGCCTGGCCCTCGACAACGTCCCACTCACCTTCCCCTACCCGCTCACCTTCAAGACCACCGATCAATGGGAATGGCGCAAGCCACCGCCCGACTTCAGTTTTCTCTTCGGCTCCTGCGCCTACTTCAACGACCCCACCTACGACCGCCCCGGCAACCCCTACGGAGCCGGCACGGAAATCTTCACCTCCATGGCGGCCTCGGGTGCTGACTTCATGCTCTGGGGCGGCGACAATGTCTACCTGCGCGAGTCCGACTGGTCCTCCGAGAGCGGCATTTGGTACCGCTACTCCAAGGATCGTTCCACCCCCAATCTCCAGCCTCTCCTCGCGGCCATGCACCACTACGCCATCTGGGACGACCACGATTTCGGCCCCAACAACTCTAACGCCGGCTACGAGTTGAAGGACATCACCCTCGAGGCCTTCCAGGTTTACTGGGGCAACCGCACCTACGGCGAACCCGACAATCCCGGCATCTACGGCAAATTCCAATGGGGCGACGCCGCCTTCTTCCTCCTCGACAACCGTTACCACCGCGACGAATCCGAAATCAACCCGGCTTCGCATCCCCAGAAATCCCAATACGGAAAAAACCAGCTCGACTGGCTCAAACAGAACCTCGCCTCCCTGCTCGAGGGCAACAACCGCCGCCACTCACCCATCCGCTTCATCGTCACCGGTGGGCAGTTCCTCTCGGAACGCATCTACCCGGGCTCCGAAGGACACAGCCGTTACACCCGCGAACGCGAGGAGATCATCGATTTCATCCGCACCCATCGCATCCCCGGGGTTATTTTTCTTACCGGCGACGTCCACTTCACCGAGTTGACCCGCCGCGACGACCTCCTGCCCTACCCGCTCTACGAACTCTCCTCCTCACCTCTCGCCAGCGGTGCCCACACTCGGCCGCTCGAACCCGATCCGGGCCGCGTCGAGGGCACCGTCGTGCAGAGCCAGAACTACTGCCAGATCGCCGTCTCCGGCCCGCCCGATAACCGGCTGGTCACCATCACCAGCCACTCCCCGACCGGCGAAGAGCTCTGGCGTCGGGAGATATGGTTGAATGACCTACAGTGGCCGGCTGAGTGATCTCCATTCAGTACCAACCCGTGTAGGAGCGGCTTTATGCCGCGATTCTTTTAAACCATCGCGGCATAAAGCCG
>JBGTGS010000166.1:0-12099 GCA_041746615.1 Opitutaceae bacterium
CAGCGCCACCGCCCGCGCATAGTCATGGCCCTCGGGGGCGAACTCCAGCAGGCACCGGTAAGCCGCGTGCACCTCAGCCGCCTCCGCCGGGAAGTGCTCGTTAAAGTATGCCTTCACCACGCCGATCGATTCCCAAAAGCCATAGACATCCATGCCATAGAAGCCGACGCGCGTCTGCGGTGACCGGTCCCGGTTGTGCTCGCGAAGCCATTCCACCAGGGCCTCCGTCTCCACGTTCGCCCACATCCAGCCGGGCCAGCGCACAAAGGTGCCCAGCGCCTCCCGGGCATTCGCCGCCGCCCCGGGGAGGTGCTTGACGTAGCGATTAACCTCATACGCGGACGTCCAGTCTCCTTCCACCACGATGAAGGCAAACCCTTCCTCCGCGATGAGCCTCCGGGAGATCCGGTCGCGCCAGATGTAATACTCGGAGGTGCCGTGGGAAGCCTCGCCCAGCAGCACATAGCGGGCGTCACCCATCCGGTTGATCAACGGATCGAGGTCCGTGGCATCCGTCAGCGGATGCGCAATCCCCCGCAGATAAGCCGCCACCTCCTCCGCGGCCCGCACCGGGGACGATGCCAGAACAAGAAGGCCCGTGACCAGGATCCAGGTGGCCGCCACCTGCACAAGGCCGACTCGTTGGATCCATCCAGAGTATCGGGACATGCCCATGCCATAACCGGTTTCCTGGCGTAGTCGAATCACCACGGCCGGTTCTGACGGACGGTGTTGATTACAAGGTCGACAAGCTGCCAGGCTGTCCCCTCTCCGCTCTCCCCATGGGAAACCCGCCCGCAAAAAATTCCGTCTGGCGTCATGCGTACGTTCTCGTCCGCATCGCCGCGCTGTCCTACGGTGGCCTGCTCCTGTTCCTCGCCGGCTGCCAGCGCCACATGATCTATTTTCCCTCCAAGGAATCTTCAGAAACCCTCGGCCGTCTGGCCGGTCCGGCGGGCTTTGAAGCGTGGCTGCACCCCGACGGACACCCGCTGGGATGGAAGGCTCTCGCCGCACCCGCTTCCCCCAAGCCGGCCAACCGCCTGCTGGTGTTCCATGGCAACGCGGGCTTTGCCCTGCACCGGTCGTATTTTCGCGACGGTTTCGCCGCCCTCGCCAAGGGTGCGCTCTGGGAGGTTCATATCCTCGAATATCCTGGCTATGGTGCACGCCCCGGCTCACCCGGGGAAACCCACTTTGCCCAGGCCGGCCAGGAGGCATTAACCACCCTCTGGCAGGAGGACCAGCGCCCGGTTTACCTGCTGGGCGAATCCATCGGCAGCGGCGTGGCCTCCCGCCTGGCCGGTGAATTTCCCGATCGGGTTTCCGGAGTTTTGCTGATCACACCTTTCACCCGGCTCGCCGATGTGGGCGCGCACCATTATCCGTTCCTCCCGGTCCGGATGATCCTGAGGGATAGCTATGACAGCGCGGCGGATTTACGGGAATTTCCCGGCCCCATCGCAATTCTTCTGGCCGGTCGCGATGAAATCATACCCGCGGCCATTGGCCGCCGTCTCCACGACGGCATCACCGGAATCAAAAGGCTCTGGGTGCAGCCCGAGGCCACCCATAATTCCATCGACTACCATCCCGCCGCCACGTGGTGGCGCGAAGTCTCGGACTTCCTCCTGCATCCTCAGGCAGGTGAATGACGCGCCCGCTGGACGAACGGCGCGCTTACGGATTCCTGAGCTCACGCTCAGGGCTACCCACCCACCGACACCTTACCTCCTCCCGGCGGCCCAGACAAAGCCGCGGGCGAGCAGTTCGATGAAGATCGGGTCACGAAAGGCATCATCGGAGTGGCCGTAGGTCGTGCCAAAGACCCGCGTGCCGTGAAAATTATTCGTCCACACCACGGCATGGTCATCGGCGCTGCGCTCGCTGGTGGACACCGCCAGCACCGTCGTTCCGGGCCACACTTTCTCCACGATGTAGAGTTCATCCATCGGCGTCACCCAATCGGTGGGAAACCCCTTCATCACCGGATGCTCACCGGCCACAATCTTGACCGGGTAGCGGCTCTGGTGGTCGTGACGAAGACTCGTTACGCCCAGGAACTCCCGCCAGTCATCAAAGGTTGCGGCACGGTAAGTATGCATGGCGCAATGAATGACCACGGCGGGCGTACCGGCCTTGTGGGCCGCCACGATCTTGCGGACATAGACCGGGTCATCCGTGTTGGCGAAACACTCGTTGTGCACGACAATGTCGTAGGGCGCGGCCCAGTCGGGATTGTCATAAAGCGCGATCTGCGCACGCGTGCCCGTCCCTCCTTCGTTCACCACCGTCCATTCCACGTTGGCCCGCTGCGCAATACCCTCGGTGAGGGCCGCAGTCTGGAACGTGTAGTTGTGACAACAGCCGCCGGTGACGAGCAGGGCCCGGATCGGCGGGCCGGAGTGCAGCCTGTTAACAGCGCAACCAGAGGTAATCAGAAGGCCGGCCAGGATGGCGGTCGTGAACAGGGGCAGGTTTCGGACGAACATGATCCCACCTTGCGCAGCTCAAGCTCGCGGTCAATCGAAGTCCAACGGTCACTCAGGTCTGAGAGGAGCCGCACCCGGCCTCCACCCGCGGGTCCCATCGCAGGATGGATTCAGGCATGGACAAGACATAACTAAACTGAATAACTGGGTCAGACCGTCCCCATCATTTTATATATGTAGGTGACGCTCTTTAGCATGACTTCCCCGGTTCTATTTCTGGTCAATCAATAGACTAAAACTATAACAAGGAGATCACAACATGGAGGCATTCCAGCTTCGTTACTTCGAATCCGTCGTCCGCCGGGGCAGCCTGACGGCTGCGGCGCTCGACTGTGGTGTTTCACAACCCTCCCTATCCACCCAGATCAAGAATCTGGAGGATGAACTCGGGATCCGTCTGCTGGATCGCAAGGCCCGCGGGGTTTCCCCGACGAAGGCGGGCGAACGCCTGTTGCTGACGGCGCGCCGGCTGCTGGCGGATATGGATGAGTGCAAGCGCGACCTGCGCCGCCGCAATTTCGCCGGCCTGCCGACCCTTCGCCTCGGGGCACAACCTCTGCTCGCCTCCACCGTGCTACCACGCACCCTCGCCGGATTTCTCAAGGGTCAGGACTCCTATCAGGTCGTCGTCCGGGAGATCGCCCATCATGAGTTTGATGAAAACCTTTCCAGCCGCGCCATCGACCTCGGCCTGTGCATGATGACGGGGTCCCTGCCCTCACACCTCGATGCCCGGAACCTGTTCATCTTGACCTATGGCATCGTCTGCGCGGCTGACCACCCGCTGACCAAGCTGAAACGGCCCCGGCTTCGGGACCTGTTACCTCATCGGCTCGCACTTTTCAACGACCAGGCAAACCTCGTTGACCGCATCAGCCAGCTCGGATCGCTGGAAGGAAAACCCGCCCGAGTGATCTTCAGCAGCAATCAGGCTTTGACCGTATTCGAGATGGTCGCAGCCGGCTTGGGCGTCTCCGTCCTGCCCACGATCCTCGAAGGGCGGGTAAAACAACGCCATCTGGTGTTGCTGCCACTCCATGACCGCAATCTGGATTTCCCCGTCATGGCGGTTTGGGAACGCAACCGTGCCCTGCCCGTGGGTGCCGAGGCCCTGCTCGAGTTCATCAGCCGCAGTCATCCCGCATCGCCAGCCTGACGGGCCGGCACCCCAGATGGGGAAACGGTGCCAACGGATACCTCCCCGCCCATCTCGTGCATTGACGGCCGGTTGGCCGCCCCGTTTCCTCGACCCATGAATGTCACCACGGCGGCCTCCAAGGCGGCGGTTAAATATCGGAACATCGTCCTGAAACTCAGCGGCGAGGTGCTGCGGGGCAAGGGCTCGGATCCCATCGATGCCGCCGTCCTTAAACGGATGTGCATGCAGGTGAAGGAAATCCACGAACTCGGCGTCAAGGTCTGCGTCGTCATCGGCGGTGGCAACATCTTCCGCGGCCTCCAGGGCGAGAAGCGCGGCGTGGACCGCACCACGGGTGATTACATGGGCATGCTCGCCACGGTCATCAACGGCCTCGCGATCATGGACTGCCTTGAGAAAATGGGCGTCACCACCCGGGTGCAGAGCGCCATCCCCATGAACCAGGTTGCCGAACCGTTCATTCTCCGCCGCGCCCAGCGCCATCTTGAAAAGGGCCGCGTCGTCATCTTCGTCGCCGGCACCGGCAATCCCTATTTCTCCACCGACACCACCGCCGCCCTGCGCGCCAGCGAACTCAATGCCGACGTCATCCTCAAGGCCACCAAGGTCGACGGCATCTACGACAAGGATCCCAAAGTGCATCCTGACGCCGTCAAGTACGAGGAGATCACCTTCATCGACGCCCTCCGCCAGCGGCTCAATGTCATGGACTCAACCGCTTTTTCACTCTGCCTCGACAACAACGTGCCCATCCTTGTCTTCGACCTCAACGATCCCCACGCCATCCGCCGCGCCGTGACCGGCGATAAAATCGGCACGCTCGTCCACAGCTGAAAAAATCCTGCGAAGCCCGCACCTGCCAACCCCTGATCCCACCTCCCATGTCCCATCCCATCCTTTCAGAAACCCAGGCCAAGATGAAGAAGACGGTCGATCACACGCTGCATGAATTCAGCACGATCCACACCGGCAAGGCCAACCCCACCATGCTGGAGGGCGTCATTGTCGAAGCCTACGGTTCAACCATGCGCCTGAAGGAATGCGCCGCCATCACCACACCCGATGCCCACATGATCGTCGTGCAGCCGTGGGACAAGAGCCTGGTCAAGGCCATCGAGAAGGCCATCCAGACCGCCAACCTTGGATTCAACCCTTCCGTGGACGGCAGCCTCATCCGCGTGCCCCTTCCCCAGATGAGCGGTGAGCGCCGCCAGGAATTCGTCAAGGTCGCCCACCGCCTCGCCGAAGAGGGACGCGTCCACGTGCGCAATGTCCGCCGCGACTCCCTCGAGTCGGTCAAGAAGGCCAAGCTCCCCGAGGACGACGCCAAGCGCCTCGAAAAGGAGGTTCAGGCCGAAACCGACAAGGCCATCGCCGAGATCAACACCCACCTCGCCAGCAAGGAAAAGGAACTCCTCGCGGTCTGAGCCGGGTTCAAACCGGATCGATCCGGTTAAAACGCTTTCTTCCGTTTCGATCGCCGCGTGAGCAAGTCCACCCTACAACGCATCGTCATCAAGCTCGGCACCGGCGTCCTCACGTCGGGTGTCGGCCAGCTGGACACCGGTCGGATTGCCGCCGTCTGCGCGCAGATCGCCGCTCTCCGCGCCCAAGGCAATGAGGTGCTCGTCGTTTCGTCCGGTGCCGTCGGCCTGGGCATGGGACGGCTCGGACTCAAGAAACGACCTTCCAACCTGACCCAAAAGCAGGCCTGCGCCGCCATCGGCCAGTCCCTGCTCATGCAAACCTGGCAGCGCGGCTTCGAACCGCACCACCTCACCGTCGCCCAGGTCCTCCTCACCCACGACGACCTCCGCCAACGCGGCCGCTACCTCAACGTCCGAGCCACCCTCGGCGAACTCCTCGCGTACGGCACCATCCCGGTGATCAATGAGAATGACACCGTGAGCGCCGCCGAAATCCGCGCGCTGTCCAAGTTTGGCGACAACGACACTCTCTCAGCCATGGTCGCGAGCCTCATCGAGGCCCGCCATCTCGTCATCCTCTCCACCGCCCCCGGCCTCATCGACCTCAAGGGCACCGGCGAAATCGTCCCCGTCGTCGAAAAAATCACCTCGGAAATCGAGGCCATGGCCGGCGACACCGCCAGCGAGACCGCCGTGGGCGGCATGATCTCCAAGATTTCCGCCGCCCGGCTCGCCACCAAGTCCGGCTGCGGGGTGTTCATCGCCAGCGGCGCCGAGCCTGACATTCTCACGCGAATCTTCAGTGGACACAATCCGGGCACCTTCTTCGCCCCCAGCGGCCTGCCCATGGAATCCAAGAAGCGCTGGCTCGCCTATTTCCAGCGACCCGAGGGCTCCATCCAGGTCAACGCCTCCGCCGTCCCCGTGCTCACCGAACAAGGTCGCAGCCTCCTCGCCATCGGCGTCACCGGCACACGCGGAGCCTTCTCCGCCGGCGACATCGTGGACATCACCGCGCCCGACGGCCGCGTCTTCGCGCGCGGGGTCAGCACCTTTGCCAACGACGAGGTCAAGGCCATCGCCGGCAAGTCCAGCGAAGACCTGAAACCCCTCTTTCCCGGCCGCAAGCGGCTGGAAGTCATCCATCGCAACGACCTGGTGTTGTTGTAGGCTACCCCTGTTCCCGCCGGTGGCGGACTGCACACCACTCCGTCCTCTGCCAGGCGGAGATAGAATGGCCACAAAAGGGACAGAAGGCACATAAGAAGGAATGGGTCGAGTATCCGTTCTTGTGCATTCTGTGCCTATGTGGCCACTCTTCTTCAGGAAGCTAGGACCCTCGCGGCATAAAGCCGCTCCTACACCTGACTCCTGACCTATTGCCAGGTGTAACGCACGCGATAGGTCACCACCGTCTCGCCGTCCGCCGGCACGTTCACGCGAAACTCGATGTTCTGCGCGTCGGTCTGCACATGCGGGTGCGTCTGCGACAGCAGGGTCCAGTTCACCCCGCGGTACAATCGCTCCGCCACCCGCACCTCCACGGGCCCGGTCTTGCGGTTGCGGACCTTGATCTCGAAAGTTTCCTCCATGAAATCGTTGCGGTTGCTCATCTGGAAACCCGTGCGCCGCCGCTCACCCACCACGTCGAAGGCGTCACCCGTGTAGATGCGCACGGTCTCATTGCGGGCGGTGTGGTCGATGGAATTTTCCCCGGTAAACTCCAGCCGACCGTCCGCCGTATCCTGACGGTAAAATCGCGTGCGTCCCTTCGGCAACGGCATGCCCAGTTGATTGGCCTCGGTGTTCTCGAACTCGCGCATGACCCATACCTTCGGATTCGACTGCGTGCCGTAGTCCGGATGATTGCGGATCATGTCCTGGTTCCAGCCCCGGAACTGCGGTCCCGGATCCGCCCCGTTGTAAATGTAGAGCGTCTTCGCCTGCACACCCGCCGCGCGGATGAACTCCACCTGCTTGGTCTCGCGGTCCCGCAGCGTCGTCGCCCGCGGCAGCGAATACAGGTGGAATTCATCAAAGGCCTTCTCCGTGACCTGCGAAGCGGCCGCCAGGTCCATCGCCATCTCCGCCCTGCCCAGAAAGCGCTGCTCCTGCTCGGGCTGCAGCTTGCTCACATCGCCAGCCATAAGCTTGATGGACGCGTTTTCGAAGGTCTTGCCGGTCTGGTTGGCAATCGTCACCCAGCCGATCAAGTCGATGGTGTCGCCCGTCTCCGGCGCGATAAGGTTGTAGGATGCCTCCCATCGCATGCCACCGGTCACATAGCCGAGCTCGGCATCAAACCGCGCCGCTGTCGGCGACGCCAGGGTCCAGTGCAGGGTCGGCCGGATGATGGCATCGTCCGCCAGCGCCGGAAAGATCGGCTCGCCGGGCAGTGAGAAGCGAAGCTGGCCGTCGACCTCGATGATGGGGGTGTTTGCCCCTGAAACGGGTTGGACACCCCGCTGGCCGCCGGGCTGTGCCGGGACATAGCCGCTCCGAACGACCCGGCCGCGCACGAAAAATTCCTTCGCATCCTGATCACGCACGATGAAGTCCAGCTCCTCACCTTCATGCATCGAGAGCATCATCCCTTGGGAAATGGAGTCGGCCCGGTAGTTCTGCTCGAGTACGCGCAGGGCGATCCGGCCGGTCGGATCGCGAAGGACCACGGAATCAGGCTCGAGCAACGTGGTGACACCGGAGAAGGCCACGGGATTTTCCCCGGCCGAGAGATTGAGCGCCACGGTCTCGCGGACCACGGCGAAGTTCTGGTTGTAGATGGTCAGTGCCGGCTGGGCCGCGGCCGAAAGGGCCACCAGCACCGCGCCCGCGATGGGAAGAAAGCGGAGGGTTTTCATGGGATCACAATAAGACATCGAGTTTCTACGGGCGATCCGTGATTTTATTAGGCCGGATTCCCGTCCCGGGAATCCGCACTTCTGCTTTGCCTCCGGCGCGCTTTGCCCGACCGTGGAGGCTTCCATGAAGTTTGAACTCGATCCTTCGTCGCCCGCGCCCGGTGTGCCGCCCATAGATTTCGGCGCGGAACTCAACGAGGAGCAGTTCAATGCCGTCACCGCCCCGCCCGGCCCCCTCCTCGTCCTCGCCGGAGCCGGCTCCGGCAAAACCCGCACCCTCACCTACCGCGTCGCCTGGCTGCTTTCCCAGGGGGTGAGGCCCGGGGAAATCCTCCTCCTCACCTTCACCAACAAGGCGGCCAAGGAGATGCTCCACCGCGTGCAGGACCTCACCGGGGTTGAGCCCGCCCGCTTCTGGGGCGGCACCTTCCACTCCCTCGGCCACCGCGCCCTGCGCATCCATGGCGACGCCATCGGCATGCCGCGCAATTTCACCATCCTCGACGCCGACGAGTCCGAAAGCCTCCTCAAGGCCGCCGTCGAGGAATCCGACCGGTTCTTCTTCAAGGACAAGATCAACCCGCGCCCCGGCCCCCTCCACTCCATCCTCTCCCTCGCCCGCAACACCCGGCTCACCATCGCCGATACCGTCACCAAGAATTTTCCCCAGCACCAGGAGATCGCCCACCGCCTCCCCGCCTTCGCCCAGGCCTACGCCGACCGCAAGCGGGCCCAGAACGTGGTCGACTACGACGACCTCCTCGAAAACTGGCTGCGCCTCCTGCAGGAATCCCCCGAGATCGCCCGCTATTTCCAGGAGCGCTTCCGCCACGTCCTCGTCGATGAGTACCAGGACACCAACACCCTCCAGTCCGCCCTCGTCGACCTGCTCGGCGCCCACCACCGCATCATGGCCGTGGGCGACGACGCCCAGTGCATCTACTCCTGGCGCGGGGCTAACTTCGAAAACATCATGACCTTCCCGGACCGCCATCCCGGCACGGTCATGCACCGGATCGAGACCAACTACCGGTCCACCCCGCAGATCCTCGCCCTCGCCAATGGCGTGCTCCTCGCCCAGCCCAAGGGACGCCACTTTGACAAGGAGCTGCGCGCCCACCGCGCCCATTCGCACAAGCCCTTCCTCGTACAGGCCATGGACGGACGCGAGCAGGCCGAGTTCATCATCAAGCGGGTCAAAGGCCTGCTCGACGAGGGTTGCGCGCTCGCCGACATCGCCATCCTCTACCGCGCGCATTTCCAGGCCCTCGACATCCAGCTTGAGCTCTCGCGCCAGGGCATCCCCTACCAGATCACCAGTGGCGTGAAGTTCTTCGAGCGCCAGCACATCCGCGACCTCGTCGCCCTGCTCCGCTTCGTCTACAACCCTTCCGACCGGCAGGCGTGGAACCGCATCGCCATTCTGCTGCCCAAGATCGGCGAAAAGGGTGCCATCAAAATCTACGATGCTGCCAATGACCACGCACGCCTCCTGCAGAAGAACTTCCTCAATGCACTCGTCACCGACGACGTGATGACCAAGGTTCCGAAGGACGCGAAGCCCGAGTGGGCCTCCTTCTGCGCCTCCCTGCGCGAGGTCGGCGACGCCATGCGCGACGGCCCGCCCGCGCGCGCGGTGGAACTCGCCATCGATGGCTGGTACGGCGACTATCTCAAGGGTGCCTTCGCCGACTACGTGGACCGACTCGACGAGTTGAAGGCCCTCACCGGCTTCGCGGGCCGCTATGAGGAGATGCAGGATCTGCTCGCGCAGATCGTGCTGCTCAACAGCGAGACCAGTGACCGGCGCGTCGATCCCGAAACCGACGCCCTGCGGCTCACCACCGTGCATCAGGCCAAGGGACTGGAGTACCCGGTCGTGTTCCTGATCAGCCTCGCCGACGGCCTGTTCCCCCTGCGCCGCGCCATCGAAGCGGGCGACGTCGAGGAGGAACGCCGCCTCTTCTACGTGGCAGTGACGCGCGCCCGCGACGAGCTCTACCTATGCTTCCCAAAAATCAGCAACCGCGCCGGCCCCGGTGGCATGATGCTGACCCCCAGCCGCTTCATCCTCGAGCTGCCTACCGACCTCTACGAACCCCTCAAGCTCAAACGACAGTACGCCTGGTAATCCGTCCACCGGGCACCCGCGGCCCCCCAATCCAGTGTCACATAATACGTGACACTGGCTCGGAAGGTTTTCGTTGACGGGAGTACGTGAATCCAGGCCTGGCGGATGCCAACAATCCCATTGCATCCTTCGACCAACCGCGCTTCCTTTCCTCCATGTCACGCAAGGTCAGTGAGCTCGTCGAGGAGGCACGGGGACTTCCCTATGGGGAGCGTGCAGAGCTGATCGAACAGCTCATCGCCGACTCCGCCAAGGACCTTGACCCTCGGATCGATAAAGCCTGGGGCGACGAAGCACTCCGCCGTTTCAAGGAAGCCGAGGAAGGCAAGGTGCGGATGATCCCGGCTGAGCAAGTCATGGCCCAGGTCCGCAAGATCGTCGGATTGAAGTGAAGCGCCCGGCCTTCCTTCCCGAGGCCAGAATCGAATTGATCGAAGCGGCCCAGTATTACGCGACGATCCTTCCCGGGTTGGGTTATCGCTTCTACACCGTGATCGACGACCTGATCAACGAGGTTGGTCGCTTGCCGGGCACCTTCCGCTACATCCGAAAACCCGCCCGCCGACATTTCACCCGCGAATTTCCCTATGGCATCATCTACGTCGAGCGCCCCGATGATATCTGGATTCTCGCCGTGATGCATCTCCATCGTGATCCGGTCTACTGGACTCAGCGTCTGACCTGACAGACTCGCACACCTCAGACGTAGCGGTGAGCTCTGGTCGTTGCATCCATTTTTATTGAGACGCTCACGCTCTGGCTACGGGGAGAGACATTCACCAGCTCCTGGCCTGTCAGGGAGCGCTGATTCTCCAGCGGATCGGTGCCGCCGAAGTTGTGCCAGAGGCCCAGCGAGAGCCGCGGCAGCAGAAGGCCGCTGCGACCGCAGCGGGTGTAGGGAATGGAGGCGTACCGATCCGGATGGGGCAGGTAGGTGGACATGGCGAAGGACACGGTCCTGCGAGTTCCCTCACCAAGCCAAGCGGATTTTAACCTACTGCAGGCGAGAGGGCAGGCGGCGGACGCGGGCGGCGAGGTCGTTGAAGAGCTCGCTGGTGCGCTGCCCGGACGTGTCGCCCAGGCTCAGCGTGCGCCCCGGGAGCAGGGTGCTCACCATGACACAATAGTTGCTGTTGACCATGATGCCCAGCAATTCGCCCGTGCGGCTCAGAACCAGATCGCCCCGCGAGGGGGAGAAGTCACCAAACAGACGCCGGACGAGCCGATTGTCCATCTGGACATAGGAAGGATGGCCCGGGTCCAGTTTGAAAGGCACCTCACCGTAGCCGGCCCCCCCACTGCTGATGAGCACGGCATCGGAGAAGCGGAAGAGATCAACCGCCAGTTCATAAACCTGGACGCCGAGAGCGGCCACGTCGGCCGTATCCACGGGCACCGCAACCACGCGCGGATCCTGCTCGAGGAAATGCATGGCCGGCGCGGTCGTCCGGTAGACCCCCTTGGTAAAGGCGACGTTGATCCGCTGCCAATTGTAGTTCTCGCCCAAACTGAAGGGAGTATCCTCGATGTGCATCAATGCGAAAATCCTATCTCCATCGGACACCAGCACGGTCCGGGTTTCGGCCGCACGATTGAGCTCTCCCAGCGGAGCCTGGCGCATGGCGGCAATGTTGGTCTGAACGCGATTGATCATGAAGTCGCTGAAGAGGATGTTGGCGCTGACCGGACGGTTCTCGCGGATTTCACGGCTCAGGTCGGCGGAGCGCTCCGCCAGCTGACCGACGCCCTGGGCGAGTTCGGTGGTGGTCTCCTGGACGCGGATACGTTCCTGACGCTCGGACTCGGCCTGCTGCCGGAAGACGTTGGCCGTCTCGCGCAGCATGACCTTTTCCTGCTCGGCCACCTGGACGGCGACGTTGAGTGACTCGATGCGCTGGCGGGCCTCGGTCTGCTCGCGGGCGAGCGTGTCGAGCTGCTCGCGCTGGCGGGCGGCTTCGGCCTCGCGCTGTTCCAGATCGCGCTGGAGCTGGGCCAGCCGCTCCTGTGACATCGAAGCATTGCGCGCGGC
>JBGTGS010000167.1:0-4587 GCA_041746615.1 Opitutaceae bacterium
GGATGCGCGCCGAGGGAGCGAAATTGCGCCGCGCCGTCAGCACCTCGATCGGCGGCAGTTCGATGGAGCGCAGCGTGACCTCGCGACCGAAGTCCAGTTCCAGCCAGGTCGGCTCGGACTCGGGCGCAGGCGCGAGGCGAAACGTCCCGTCTGGTTGCCCGGCGAGCAGATCGGCCCAGGGAAATTGAGGGCGGTTGGTGTGAAACGTCACGGGCTTCAACCAGGTGCCGTCGTCGCCCTCAGGCGTCGGAAAGGCCAGCACGGCCACGTCGCGATAATCCCGCCACGGCTCCGTACTCGGCTCCGGCTGTGCGAGTGACAGCTCGACGCGGGTACCCCCGGTCACGTCTTGCCGGCTGGTGATGAGATGGCGCATGGAGCGATCCGGCGTGATCCATGGCCCCCCGGACATGGCCCAACCGGGACAGTTCTGCATGGTGAAAAACAGACCCAGACGGCGGGTCTCGTCAGCGACGTGGCCGATGAGGCTGTCCCAATCGGCACTCAGCGTTTGGATCTGGGGCGAAACGTCCGGCCAGGCCCGGCCGCTGCCGTGAAACAACTGGATGCCCTGGAAGCCGGCACCGGCGACGGCCTCCAGATCCTTCGTGAGTCCCGTTCGGCTGACATTGCCTCCAATGAGGTGAAACCAGGTCTCGGGGCGGCTTTCGGCCGGTGGGGCCTTAAAGCCGGCCTCAAGCGCGCCGGGCGCCGCGGCGCCGACCTCAATCAATGCCCCAAAGGACAATGCGAGGAGGAAATGCAGATAGCGGGATGAAGGATTCAATTGATAACCGGAATCAACCGCCCTGAAGAGTCCCATGCATCCACCGCTATTTAGCCAGCCAGCCGTTAAGCTGCATCCATTCCCTCAAGCGATCCATGGTATTGTCAGCTCCACCGCCTTTATTCAGAAATCCGTGAGCCCCCATTTGGAAGATATGTAGTTCGGCCGGAACGTTTGCCTTCCGCCAGGCCAGAAAGGTGTCGATCGAAGCTTCGTAGTTGGAGTCATCGGCAGCGACGGCAAGAAAAAGGGGAGGAGCGCCCTCCGGCACCGATACCGCTGATCCGCTGATACCTGCGGCGTAAATCAACGCAACAAAGTTGGGTCGGGCTTGAGCGTCGCCAGTCATGGCCCCTCGAATCGGACTGCGGCCGGCAGAGAACCCTATCATGCCGATTCGGTTCGGATCCAGTTTGAACTCCGACGCGCGGGAGCGGAGCAGCTCGACGGAACGGCGTCCATCCATGGCGGCCAGCTCACGGATATCCTGGTCCGCTTGCGGCCCGGTCGTCGTCGTTTCCATGAGCTGCGCCCCTTCCCCCGTATAGATAAGGCGATATTTCAGCACGAATGCGTCCACCCCAAACTCATTGAGTTTTCTGGCAACGTCATAGCCCTCGTAGCTCATCATCAACACGCGATTGCCACCTCCAGGGGCAACGATCATTGCCGCTCCTGTTGGCCGCGGCGCAGGATAGTAAAGCAACACAGGACGGACCACATTTCTGGCCCTGGGGCCCAATCTTCCCTGATCCTGGATTTCCGAATAATTCCACCCTTCGGAACCTGGTGCGATGCCGGGGTAGAGCGCAATTTCCTTGGCTGCACCCAAGAGAGAGGGAGAGGTCACCGACTGCGCGGCGGATTGCGCCGCACTGAAATGAATCGCGACCGCAGTTAGGACAACCCGCCAGTTGAGAGAGACCATATTTAGAGCTAGTTGACTTTTATCGACAGGCACCGGTCGCTCGAACCCTTCGGTTCGGTCGGACGATGGAATCCCGTGCTGTCGCCAAAGCGGGTTCAGTAGTGCAATGGTTACACAAGAGATGACGAGGCGCATAAGCGACCCCGTCAAGCCTGTGATTTCATTATAGGGCGTGAAGGCTTGCGCCGACCGCCGTAAACGCCATCTCCTTACGAATGCCGCACCTGCTCCCCTGCTTCAGGTTCAGCTTTGCCTTGGTGGCGCTCTCCTCCGTCTTCGCCGCCGAACCGGAGGGCGTTCTCCCTCCCCAAAGCCCCCTCCACCGCGGTGCCCTTCCCAATGGGCTCCGCTACATCATCGTTCCACATGACTCCCCCTCCGGGGACCTTGCTCTCCGGCTGGTCGTCGAGGCCGGCTCGCTCGACGAGCTCGACGACGAACGCGGCTACGCCCACTTCGTCGAGCACATGGCCTTCAACGGCACCCGCAATCTCCCGCCCCGCACCCTGCGCCACTTTTTCCAACAGCTGGGCCTGCCGGCGGGCAGCCACCTCAACGCGCGAACCTCCTACACCTGGACCGATTATCATCTCAACCTCACCCAGGAACGCCTTGATCGACTCGACGATTGTCTGGTGGTGCTGCGGGACTATGCCGATGGACTCCTCTTCCTACCCGAGGAGGTGACCCGCGAAAAAGGAGTAATCCTGAGCGAGATGCGCACGCGCGACACCGCCGACGCGCGAATCGGGCATGAACTGTTGGGCGCCACCTACGCCGGCACCCGGTTGCCCGAACGCTCGCCTATCGGAACCGTCGAAGACATCGAGAACGCCACGCCGGAGCGGCTGCGTGCCTTCTACACGCGCAACTATACACCAAATCGCATGACGGTCGTGGTGGTGGGCGCGGTCGATCCCGTAGCGATGACGGCCAAAATCACCGAGGCCTTCGGGTCGATGACAACGCCGGCCGGGGCCACCACCCCCACCCTCATCCTGCAGCCCCCGATGTTCGAGGGAGTACGCGCGAGCGTGCTTCCGATTCCGACCGTCACCAGCACCCAGACTCTGCTCAGTCACATCGGCGAGCAGCCGCCGGACACGGTCGACGGCCGGCGCGAAGAGCAGCTGCGCCGTCTCGCCATCACTGCACTCGACCTTCGCCTGCGCCAGCGCCGCGATGCAGGATCCCTGCGCGTCGGCCCCCCTCGCGCCACGATGGACCCCGTGCCATTCGGATCGATCGTCCAGAATCGAATCATGGTGGCGGCATCCGCCGAGGATTGGGACATCGCCGTGCAGCTCGTTGAAACTGAGCTGCGTCGCGCCCTCGACCTCGGTTTTACCCAGGCCGAAATCGATGAAGTGGTCGCCCGGCGGCTGGCCGAACTCCGGACTGCAGAGACGGATGAGGCCAACCGGACGGCGAGTCAGCTGGCACCGTGTTCGTTGAGACGATGTCGGCCGGACGCTCCTGGCAGCCCGCGACGATAACCGTACCCGAGACATGCAAGGCCTTAACCGACATATCCGCAGTGGAAGTCACGGCGGCCTTGTCGCGCATGTTTCCGGCCGATTCCCGCCACTTGGTTATCCTGGCACCCACCGACCAAAGCATCCGGGCCGACCGGGTGCAGGCGGTGTACGACCGAAGCGCAGCCCGTTCGCTCCGGAACCGCTCGGGTGCGACCGACGATCTCACTTTCCGCTACACTGATTTCGGAAAGCCGGGAGCCATCGCGAAACGCGATCGCATCGAGGATCTCGACCTCACCCTCGTCTCCTTTGCCAACGACGTCCGCCTCAACCTGCGTCCGACGCAGTTGGAACCCGGCCGCTTCCGGCTGCGCCTGCAGTTCCCCAAGAATTACACGAACGTGCCGCGCGACCAAGGCGGCCTCGCCCATCTGGCCACGCAGCTGCTGCGCAGTGGACACCCAAAGCGCCACAGTAGCAGCGAGATCGTCCGGCTGGTCGCCTTGCACAGCATCCGCATCCACTGGACGGTCCCGCTCGGAACACCGATCCTCGACGTCAACGGTCCCTCCGAAGAGCTGCCATTTGCCCTGAGTTTCATCGCCGCCTTATTTTCCGATCTCCAGCTCCAGACCGCCCACTACCAGGCCGCTCTCAACCACTATGCCGGAGTGCATCGGCGCGCCACCAATAATGTCGTTCCCAAGGCCTTGCACGACGCCCTTTACGCATTCGCCGGCAACGACCCCCGCCTGGTCCTGAAACATCCGAGGTATTTCGCGAATGAGGACTCCCGCACCTCCGCAGAGCGGTGGCTCCGCGATCACTTGATCAACAGCCCCATCGAAATCGGGCTCGTCGGTGACTTCGTCCCGGAGGAGGCGATCGAAACAGCGGCGGCCACCCTCGGCACCCTCGCCCGCCGCCGTCCGCCCCCCAGGCCCGGACCTCCCCTGGCCGCATCCACCCAGGCAAACCGGCAGGAAAACACTTCCGAGATACCCGCCGGGGACGCAGGCTCTTCCATACTCTGGCCCGTGGATCTACCGGACGATCCGCGCCACGACGCCGCCCTTACGCTCGCCACCGACGCATTGAAGGATCGCCTGACACTCGTGCTGCGGGAAAACCTCGGAGCCACGTACGCGGCCCAGGCCCGGTTCCATCGGGACGCCCTTCAGCGCAAGTTCGCGTTTGTGGCGGTCATGAGCTCCTTCGATTCACCCCGAGCCCGGCAATTCACGGAGGGCACCCTCAGGCTCGCCCAACGTCTCGCCGAAACCGGTCTCCATCCCGAGGAATTTGCCCGCCTGGTCGAGCCCGCGCGCACGCGCTCACGCGCTCACACCATGAGCAATGCCTGGTGGCTCGAGTCCGTCGCCATCGCGCAAACG
>JBGTGS010000168.1:0-2855 GCA_041746615.1 Opitutaceae bacterium
CACCCCGCACGCCGCGATCGTCGGCTACACCAATGCCGGCAAGTCGACGCTGCTCAACCATCTCTCCGACTCGGAAGTGCTGGTGAAAGACATGCTTTTCGCCACGCTCGACACCACCACCCGGCGGATCGATCTGCCCGACGGCCAACCGCTGCTGATCACCGACACCGTCGGATTCGTGAGAAACCTGCCGCACCGGCTGGTTGAGGCTTTCAAGGCGACCTTGGAAGAAGCCGTGCTTGCCGATTTCCTGATCCACGTGATCGATGCTACCGCGCCGGAGATCGAGATCTTCCATGACACGACGCTCGCCGTACTTGGCGAGCTTGGCGCCGAGGAAAAGCAGGCGGTCACCGTGTTGAACAAGATCGACCGCGTCACCGATCCCGACCGTTTGGCATATCTTCGACTGACCTATCCCGACGCCATCCATGCATCGGCAATCACGGGCACGGGCATCGAAGACATCCTTTCCGCCTGCTCGCACCTCCTCGCCGACCGGGTCCACCGCCAGCGCTACCGCATCCCGCAAAAGCGCGCGGACCTCGTCAGCCTGCTCCATCAGGAAGCCAAGGTCCTTTCCACGGACTACGAGGACAACGACATCCTGGTCCACGCCGTGGTGCCCGACGCGATCGCGGGGCGGCTGGAGGATTTTAGAGCGTCCCAAGTTTCCCCAAAGTGACCGATGGACCTCCCCGATGCCATCGCCCGCTGCCTCGCCAAACCCGGTGCGGAAGCGAGCACTCCGTTCGGCCCCGAGGTCCTGGTTTACAAGGTCGGCGGCAAGATGTTCGCCCTCACCGACCCCGGTGCTTTTCCGCCGCGGATCAACCTCAAATGCGATCCCGACCGCGCCGCCGCCCTCCGCGAGGAGAACGACGCGGTCATCCCCGGCTACCACATGAACAAGCGCCATTGGAACACCGTCACCCTCGACGGCTCGCTCACCCCGGCGCTGGTCGCCGACCTCATCGACCACTCCTACGACCTCGTCGTCGCCTCGCTGCCGAAGGGTAAGCGGCCGTGACCTGCGCTTCCAACGCCGTCTCCTTACGAATTGCCGATTGGCTAATGCGGTATCTCTAATGATTCGCCGCTCCAAGCTGATGCCGGGTCAATCTTTCTCAGAATTCAATCTCTTCATTCTCGTCGAGGTTTTCGAGCCCGAGAGAGATCAAATACTCATGGGTACGGTCGTAATAGGGCGCGGCTCTCGTTGGATCTCCTGAAGCGCCTTCCGGCACAACGATGACCAGACCTTGTCTGGCCCGGGTTAGAAGTAAGCCCCCGAGCGGCGCCCCTGATGAAATTCTTCCCGGCGGATGCCGGGCTGACATACTCGCGGGATGCCCAGACGCTACAGCCCCGATGAGAAATCCGCAATCCTCGCCCAATTCCGCGAGCAGTCCGGCAGCGCCGCCGAGTTCTGCCGCGCACGCGGCCTGAGCTATCAGACCTTTCTCAACTGGCGCCGCGCCGTAGGCCGCACCGCCATAGGCGTTAACCTAAAAATTGGTGGCCAACTGATTCAACTTCACGCCCTGAAGTGGGCGCCTGGGTCGTTTCACGCGCGCGCGTCGCGCGATTTTCGGACCATTGGCAAGCAAATGCCTCAGAGAAAGCCTCGGCGCAAGGATGCCGACCAGTGAGTCCCGGGCCTCAATGAACAGCCGCCATCGGCTCGGATGCTCGTCCCCATCCAGTCCCATGGCCCCAGGGGGAAAGGAACTCTCCTTCCCAGAGAGTTCGCTCGATAAGCAAGGCTGAAAGGACTTTCGCCTGCATCCACGCTCGCGCGGATGCGTCGCTTTCTTTCGGCACATGCCCGGCTTGGAGCAGGCTCTTGAGGCGCTTGAAAACCAGCTCGACCTGCCAGCGGCCCCGGTAAAGTCCGAGCGCGGAATCCAGCGGGACAGACCGTCGATCCGCGGAGCACAGCACCATTACGTATTGCGCGTATTCCAACGTCTCGGACTGGATCTCGTGGCCTTTCTTTCTCGCCGCCCTGCGGGCCTTCTCTCTCGCGGCTTCGGTTGCCAACCGGCTTTTTCTTATCGCGCATGATCTCAGGCGGTAGCTCCGGCCCTCGTGACGGAATTGGACATTTCTTTCGGATGGGGTTGTCTTCGGCAGTTTGCTCAACCACTTGAGCATGTCATCGGTGTCGCCACGCAGGTTCTCGACAGGAAACGAGGCCGGATTCCAGCGCACCAGGGCGTTGGCTCCGGAATCGATGACATGCGCCACGCCCGCCCGGTGGCTGTATCCGCGGTCCGCCACCACAAGCTCGCCAGCGGCAAACCCGAACCTTCCGAACTTCTCGCCACCCTTCCCGTCGGTGATCTCGTAGTGGTCGCAGACCATGTTCGGCATGCTCAGGGAATAATGAATGCGCCACGCGGTTCCGGTGCTGCCGGGTTCCTGAACATCGGTCGCATCAATCAGCCGGACTTTCCAGCCCGCGGGCCAGGCATGGGACTCATCGATGCGCCTTCGCTGCCATTCAAGCAAACCGGCGCACAGCTCGCAAAGCCAGTCGTGAGCGACCCGGAGCCGTTTGAACAAGGCCACATGGCTCAGATCACACCATCCCAGTTCTCCCGCACGCAGCATGGTCTGCTTGAGCGAGAGGCCACCCGCGACATGCATTAGGATCAGTCGGAGCCATGTTTTGGGACCCACCCTGCCAGTGCTGCGCCTCACAAAGCCACATCACCGGGCGGACGAAGAAAGGTCATCGGAAATCCAGGCGCGCAAAATGGCCCACTCTTCAGGCAATGAATCATCCGACATGCGCCGACACTATTGATCCCTGAACGGATGTCAAGCTTTTTAGGTTAACGCTTATGCCC
>JBGTGS010000169.1:0-23482 GCA_041746615.1 Opitutaceae bacterium
CTCGTCAGCCGGTACCTCCCTGCCGCCGGTCTCGCTGTACTTCTCAGTAGTTCTCTCCCTGCGGCGGAGCGCCCGAACATCATTTACATTCTGTTGGATGATCTGGGCTTTTCCGATATCGGGCCCTATGGTGGTGAGGTCGAGACTCCCACCCTTGATCGGCTCGCCAAGGAGGGATTGCGGTTCACGGATTTTTATAACGCCTCCAAATGTGAGCCCACCCGGGCTTCGGTCATGTCCGGACTGCACTGGCCCGTGGCCAAGCTTGGTCATAAGGAAGGAATGACTCTCGGCGAGGTCATGCGGGAATCCGGCTATGCGACCTTTGCGATCGGCAAATGGCATCTGGATGGAAATCCCGTGAACCGGGGGTTTGACCGGTATTTTGGACACCTCAGCGGAGCTTCATCATTCACCCCGCCGCTCAATAATTCCTTCCGGCTGGATCAGGAGCCCTTTACTCCGGACGATCCCGATTTCTACACGACCGATGCAATGACGGATTATGCGATTCAGTTCATCGAGGAAAGCCGTGAGGCGAATCCCGAAAAGCCCTTCTTTCTTTATCTCGCCTACAACGCGCCGCACAATCCCCTGCAGGCTCCCCGGGAAGACATCATGCGCTACCGTGGCAAGTATCTCAAAGGGTGGGATCGCCTTCGTAATGATCGTTACCAAAGAATGATCGAGATCGGCCTGCTCGACCCGACAACCGCGCCGTTGTCGCCGCGCCCACTCAATATTCCCGCCTGGAATGATTTGACGCCCGAGCAACAGGATCTGGAGGATCTGCGGATGGCGGTTTACGCCGCCATGGTCGACCGGGTGGACCAGAACCTTGCCCGCTTGCTCGCGGAGATGGATCGTCTGGGCCAGAGTGACAACCTTTTGGTGCTCTTCATGAGCGACAACGGCGCTTCTCCCTTCTGGAGGACTGATGAGATGATGCTGAGGCAGGGTAAGTTGCCCGGTGACGACGAATCGAACTGGGAGATTGGTTTGGGTTGGGCCAATGCGAGCAACACCCCCTATCGCCTCTACAAGCGCAATCAACACGAAGGTGGGATCAATACTCCCCTGATCGCCTGGTGGCCGGGGATGATCAAGAACGGAGGCGAATGGGTCAGAGACCAGGGGCACATCATAGACATCATGCCGACCCTCCTTGACGTGGCCGGAGGCAAGTACCCGGAAACCTTCCGGGGTAAGAGCAATCCGCCCCTTCCCGGCCGTTCCCTCGCCCCTCTTTTCCGCGGGGAACAACGCGAACCGCACGAGGCTCTTTACTTCCTGCTCTTTGACCATGCCGCCATTCGCATGGGGGATTGGAAGCTTACCCGGGTGGACGATCATCCGTGGGAACTTTTTGATCTTTCGGCAGACCGCACCGAGATCAACAATCTGGTCGAGAAGATGCCGGCCACCGCGCAGCGTCTTGAGCAGGCTTTCAATGACTGGTTGCAGGAGGTGGGCATACAAAACTACAAGATCCGCACCACACCTGACTCACTCCGCGACGATCGTGGGAAAGGACGTCCCTATGTGCCCACCGCCATGCCGGCGGGAATGAAGAATCGGTATCCGATTTCTCGCGACAGTAGTCGGGGCTGAACGGTCGTGAAATGGGCCGAATAAGGAAGGTTTCTTATGACAAACACACCAAGTGACTTGACCGATACCGTAACCATGCATCGTCGCGACGCCATCAAACTGAGCGCCCTGGGGTTGCTTGGGGCCTCCTTGCCCCGTCTGAACGGCGCGCCCGCCACCCTGCGAAATGAGAATCACCGCGCGCGCATCGCCTGCACCACGGCATCCTTTCGGGACGAGTTCTCGAAAAGTCTGACGCTGAATGACGCAGCCGCCTATTTCGATGATGAGCTGGGAATCAAGAATGTGGAAATAATCGCGATCCACTTTCAGGACTCATCCCCGCGCGCCCTTGCCACCCTGCGGCACTCGGCCGAGCGGCGCGGTTCCCGCATCATCAACATTCAACTGGACGGTCCGAGATACGATCTGTCCAGTCCCGACCAGCAGGCGCGAGCAGCGAGCATTGAACTTGTGAAGCAATGGATGGACAAGGCGGCCCTCCTCGGCTGCTCCAGCCTGCGCGCGAATACCGGCGGCGGTGAGAGATTTGATCTTCAAACCACCGCTGATTCATTCCGGAGACTCGCCGACCACGGAGAAACGATCGGCGTAAAGATCCTGGTTGAAAACCATGGGGGATACAGCCTCGTGGTTGACAATATCCTGGCGATTATCGCCGCGGTTCAGAGTCCTTTCTGCCAAAGCCTCCCGGATTTCGGGAATGTGCCCGACTCCTTCAGCCAGAGTGAACGCGAAGCCTTTATTGGGAAGATGATTCCATCCGCTCATTTGATTTCGGCAAAGATCAAGCACTTTGATGAGAACCGGGTCCACCAACTCTACGACATCGGATCACTGGTCCGCATGTCCGAGGCGAACGGATTCACGGGGATCTACTCGCTGGAGCAACACTCCAGGGAGCCGCTCGGCATGGATCGCCTGACTGCCTGTCGCATGGTCGTGGATATCATCGAGAAAAACCTGGCCAAACGAGTTTAGCCACATGCTGAGACCAACCCCCGCCGCCCCATCCTTAGAGCGCACCTTGCGCAGGCTGAGACCACAGCCCATCCTCGCGATCAACCCCGCCCCCATCCCATGAAGAACCTTTTACCCTTATGGCTGCTCCTGCTCGGTTGTCTGGTTGCTTTCCCGCCCCAGGCCTTTGGCCGGAAAGATGAAGGCCGCAAGGCCAAGATCGTATTTATCGCCGGCCCCAACGACCATGGTCGAGGCACCTCGCCTGCACACCGCTACATTGAGGACATGACCTTGCTCAAGGACGCGATGGAGCAGGCGGATTCAGGCCTCTCCTTCGACATCACCCTCTATATTGGAGAACGTCCCCCGCTCGGTTCACTCGACGACGTGGACGCCGTGATTGTCCATTCCAGCGGCAATAACAACCCGAAGGAATGGCATGCAATATTTCCAGCGGAACCGGCACCGGGAGAGGACTATTCGGAAGAGCACTGGATCTGGCTCAGGGATTTCGATCGGCAGATCGCGCGTGGCATGGGACTGATGATCCTGCATCATTCGACCTGGGCCAACGGGCCTGAGGCAACCTCCCGGTTATACGAGTGGATCGGAGGCTATTTCGACAAGTTTTCCTCAAAGGTGAAAGGGGACTTCTCCAAGACCGGAACCACCGCCATCCAAACCACCATCCTGGCCTCAAAGCATCCCGCGCTGAATGGAGTCAAGCCATGGACCCTCCTCTCAGAGATGTATCATAACATGAAAATCGACGATCAGAGTCCGCGATTCACGCCCCTGCTCCAATCCATGCTCCCGCTGAATGATCCCGTTCTCCATACCGTCGCCTGGGCGGTTGAACGAAAAGACGGGGGCCGGGGCATCGGGTTTACCGGTGGCCATAACCATGAGAATTTCTACCATGAGGATTTCCGGAAATTTGTGATCAATTCCATCCTGTGGGTTTCAGGCCTGGAGGTTCCCCGCGACGGATTCAAATCCAAGGTGGATAAGAGATACTGGCATGCAAAAAATTAAACGAGCCGGTCTGGGTCTCCTCCTTGCCCTGTCCGGTTGGCCCCTGCTCCTTGCCAGGCTGCCTGATGCCGACTGGCGTTATTATGGCGGTGACCAGGGAAGCAGCCAGTATTCCGCCCTGGACCAGATCAACAAGGGGAACGTCAACTCCCTTGAGGTCGCCTGGACCTATGACATCAGCGATGGAGAGGATAACCGGGGCATAAAGTGCAATCCGCTCATCATCGATGGAATCCTTTACGGCGTCACCACCATGAAGAATCCCTTCGCCATTGATGCCCGGACTGGTCTCGAGAAATGGGTGCTGGATCTCAGCCAGTTCCCGGAGACGGGACGCCCATCATCGATCCGCGGAATGAATTACTGGGAGAATGGGGATGATAAGCGGCTTCTCTATGTTTACGGGAGATACCTCTATGCCATCAATGCCACGACGGGGCGGCTGATTGAAGGTTTCGGGGAGGGAGGCCGCATCCATTTTTCGACGGGGATCGTCTCGGAAGGTTCGGAGAACCGTGTCTCGCTGAGCACCCCGGGAGTCGTTTACGGGGATCTGCTGATTGTTGGTTCCACCGTTTCCGAACGCTTGCCGGCGGCACCGGGCGATATCCGGGCTTTCAATGTCATCACTGGAGAACTCGTGTGGATCTTTCACACGATCCCCCGGCCCGGAGAATTCGGTTATGAGACCTGGCCCGAGGGTGCCTACAAAGAAGTGGGCGGGGCCAACAGCTGGGGAGGCATGAGCCTGGATCCCGACCGGGGCATCGTCTATGTTCCCACCGGATCTCCGACGTATGATTTCTATGGTGCCAACCGGATCGGCACGAACCTTTTTGGAAATTGCCTGCTCGCGTTGGATGCAAAGACGGGCCGCCGCATCTGGCATTACCAACTGGTGCATCACGATCTTTGGGATCGGGATATATCCTCCCCGCCCAACCTGATCACCGTGCACCACGATGGGAGGGACATCGATGCGGTGGCTCAGGTGACCAAACAAGGCTACGTCTATCTCTTCAATCGGGAGACCGGGGAACCCCTGTTTGAGATCGAAGAAATTCCGGTGCCCGCTTCCGTTCTGCCGGGCGAGGTTGCCTGGCCGACGCAGCCGATTCCAAAAAAGCCGCCGCCCTTCGCGAGGCAAGGTTTCGGCCCAGATGATGTCACCGACCTGTCGCCCGAAGCGACGGCCTATGTCACTGCCGAGATGAAGAAATACAAGGGGGCGCCCTTTACGCCTCCGGACACCGAGGGGATCCTGCTTGCCCCGGGCATCACAGGAGGGGCCAATTGGTCCGGAGCGGCGTTTGATCAAAGTTCTGGTTTGCTCTACGTCAGTTCGAATGATTTTCCCTGGCTCGTCAAACTGATCGATACCCATGAACCGGATGAACCGTTGCTGAGTGAGCCTGTGACGGGGAAATCGTTGTACATGAATTTTTGCGCCGGCTGCCATGGCGAATCGGGGCAAGGGATGGAATATGTACCCAGCATCGAGGGGCTGAAGGACCGATCCTCCATGGATCAGGTCGTGGATGTCATTGTCAAGGGCCGGGGTCTGATGCCCCCTTCCGCTGCCTTGAACGAAGATCAGGTGAAGGCGATTTCATCGTATATCCTGGAAATCGACGTCGCAGAGAATGCTTTTGTGGATTTGTCTGGAAACGTCGAGAAGAGCGAGTCCGTTCTCCGCTATACTCACCGGGGATATCAGGTTTTCCGGGATCAGGAGGGTTATCCAGCAAGCAAACGCCCGTGGTCGACTGTAACAGCCATCGATATGAACAAGGGGGAAATCAAATGGCAGGTGCCCCTGGGGGAGTATGAGGAATTGGTCGAAAGGGGAATAACCCAGACCGGCACGACAATTTCCGGAGGACTCATCACCACGGGAGGTGGCCTGGTTTTCATCGGAGCCACCCGATCGGACCAGAAGTTCAGGGCCTTCGACAAAGACACCGGTCAGACTCTTTGGGAACTTAAGCTGAACGGCAGCGTCCATAACGTGCCGGCGACCTATGCCATTGATGGCAAACAGTACCTGGTATTCGCGGTAACAGGGATGCCCGGCAAGGGCTTCAAGGATCACTTCATGGCTTTGAAGCTCCCGGCCCGAGCAATCAATCCGTAGGCATATAGGCGCCCGGGTTGGCCTTACTGCTCACTCAGAAAACGCGTCCAGTGGCCCCGCTCCGCGGGAGAGTGATCTGTTGCCTTCTGCTCGATCCTCGACCAGCTCCACCCCTTTCCCTGCTTATTTATCCGGCCGGGAATCCACCATTTCATTGAACCGGGCAATCGAGCGCTCGTGATGGTCGGCCTCCACCTTCTGCAGGCCGAAGGTATGGAGGATGACCGGACCCGTATAGCCAACCGCATCCAGGGCCTCGAGCAGCTGCGATGCATCATAGTCGCCCTGGTCCAAGGGTTGGATCGTACGGTCCCATCCGTCTTCCCTCGTGTCGCCCGCCGAATCCGCCGCCGCACCACTTATCGACGGCAAACGCAGGTAGGGCTTGATCACCTGGGCCACCTCGGTGAGCCGGTCGCCGTTGCCGCCGCGAATCTCGTGGCACAGGTGAAGCGAAATCCCAATATCCTCGCGTCCCAGCTCCTTGACATACCCGAGCGCCTCTTCGGCAGTCTCGATGCCGAGATTGTCGTGCGGATACAGAACCAGCTCGACGCCAGCCGCTTTTGCCATGTCCGCGATCGTTCCGATCGCTTCGAGCAGGAAAGACCGGTCCTCAACCCTGTCCCTGACGATCAGCCAAAGCGCTGAATTGCTCCGGGCAAGGATCCGCAGGGTCTCGTCGATGACCGGATAAAGTGCATCGTTCGAAGGACCAACGTCGGCCACGATATAACCAGCGTAGATCTGCAGGTCTCGTCCATCCAGGTTCTCCTGGTATTCGGCCAGCCTTTTCCGTTGATTGGGCTCCGTCACATTCAGGGTGATGCCGGTGTAACCCATTTCCTCAATGGCATCGAGCTGCGCCGCGACGGAGTCGCCGAGACGGGCAAAGTCAAAATTGAACACGCCTAGCGTGAAACGCGGCGTTTCAGATCCCGCCGGATGGGTGCACCCTGCCGTGCTCCCCAAAGCCGCCATCGCCACGCAGGCGAAGGCGGCTGCCTTGAAGAAGGTTGTCATAAAGGTCGGGCGGTTCATCCGGACCTACTTGCGCCCGCCGAGCACGCGCTCAATGCCGTCAAAACAGCCCTGATAGATGATGCGGGCGGTTTCCTCCGCTTCCTCCTTGCTCGCTCCTTCAGCATTGAAGCGGCTCTGCCAGCGGAGAATGCACGAGTTTGGACCCGTCGACTGGAGGCGGACCCACGCTTGATAGTTCGCGAAGGGCAAAGGGCTCTCGATGAGCTCGATGATCTTGTAGCTGAAGGTCATGGCTTCATCGTCAAAATTGACCAGCCGCTCCACCACAATGCCGCCGCCTGCGGCTTCGGAAATCGTAAGGTAGCGCACGGCTCCGCCCTTCGCCAGGCGGCTCTCCGGCACGGCCTCGTGGTAGTCGGGCAGCGTGTTGAAGCCAGCGATAAGGTCCCAGACCTTTTCCGCCGGCAAATTAAATTCATGGGAGGTCACGACATGGGATGCCTGAGGCTTCATAGTGGTCGCCTTGTTGGTCAAAGGATCAGCGTAAAGTGCGGCACTGGACAGGAATGCCATGCCGAACAGAACTGATTTGATGGTCATTATTGGATTATGGATACGGTTGCTCATATGCTTATGTTTTGGGTTTCAGGTTTGGGTTGGGAGAAGGATTCGTAAAACAAGTGCGGTCAGCGCAAGGATGGGCAGTCATGGGACGAAGCTGGCTGGCGGTCCGTCGTCCCGGCTCCCTCAGGCCCGGCCCTCCCGCTCGCGGGTGGGCGTGCGGCCGTACTCGGTCTTGTAGGCGCGAATGAAATGGGAGAGATTGTTGAAGCCGCTGTGCGCGCAGATTTCGCTGATCGTGAGCTGGGTCGACTGGGCGAGCATGCGGGCGTGCTCGAGGCGTTTTTTCTGTATCCATTTTCCCGGAGACTGTCCTGAGCGTTCGCGAAAATCGCGCTTGAACTTCGACAGACTGCGCTTCGCCAGGCGTGCGTAATCCTCCAGGTCCAGCGGAGTGAGAAGATTCTGCGATACGGAGAAAACCGGATCCGGGATCGAGCTGGCGTAAATCTCGTCAAAAAACTGGTACACTTCGGCGGCGTTTGAGGTCTCGAGCAAAAGGAGGACGAGCTCCTGCAGCTTCACATTGATCAGCCGCTCAAGGAATCTGCCTTCATAGCCGAACCAGTCGGTGATAGTCTCGCGAAAACTCTGCAAGGCCGGCGTGAGCGACAACACCACCAGGTCCTTGCTCTCCGTTTTCGGCTTCCCTCGAACAGGGCGATCCATCGGCAGCGACAGCCAGAAATCGCGCAACGCCGCTTCGTTGAAGAAGACCGACATGCTCTCGTAACTGTTGTTATCCCGCACGCTCTCGCAGAGCAGGTAGCAGCCCCGCTTGAGAAAAATCGCCTTGCCCGCCCCGACCACCAGCTCCTCCTCGGGAAAGCGGAAGACCTTCGCCCCTTTCATCACGAAGATGAGGGTGTGCTCGGTCACAAACACGTTGCGCGGCTTTTGCTGGATCGCCTGGTGGTACTCGCCGAAGCACAGGTCCCCCGCGTTCAGCCAGCGGCTGCCGGGGGCATTGGCAAGATCCCCGGGGATTCGCAGGAGTTCCGCTGGAGCAGAAGCTTTCATTGATGCGAGCGGATGTTCAGTAAGGAGCCTGCCGGATCGGGCGACAGGGAACGACTATTCCACATAATTCTTGTTGGCGACCGTGGTTTGGAAACGCGTCCTGTTTACAAGGGCGAAGCGGTTGATTCGCCATCCCGTTTCCGTTCGGACGAGCCAATACTCATACTGCCCGAACAACAATGTGTTTTTGGCCGGATCGCCATCTTCATTAAAATGACGGGCATGCAGCGAGGCGGTCACATACGCGCGGTCCCCCTCGATATCGATGGTCAGCGGAAAGCCCAGATGCTGCGTGGCGGTGAATTTCTTGAAAAACTGCTCAAGCGCCTCAACCCGCTTGGCTGACAAAATTTTATTGGACTCGCCGGGGGATCCCACCTCGACCTCCTCGGTGAAGATCGAATCGTGCAGCACCCAATCCCGCATATCGACGCTGTAGGCATAAGCCGTCACCAGATCAGCAATCTCAGCCCGATCCAGCAGGTAATTGACCTTCTCCTCCAGCGAAGCATGACGGATCGCCTGCCGCTTCGCTCTCAGGGTAGCCACGTCGGCGCGTGACGGCTGCGGGTTCGCGCGCACGAGGACTTGCGAAAGCCCTTCGTTAATTGAAAGAGCCAGGACCAAGGCAATAAGGAGCGCTTTCATAATGATGGGAGAAAACTTTGGGCCGGGGGAACCGCGAAACGATCGAACCGCGGAAGGAGCAACGCCTGAAGTTGGGCAGGACCGGGACGGGAATCGATGGAATTGTCTATGCGCTTCAGGTCAAATCGGCTGCATTTCAGCTTTCGCACATATTAGCGATCAGGATGAAAAGCACGGCAAACGAACGGGCGACGCCGAAAGTCCGGGCGCGCGTGTATGTAATTTCGTCCAATTCGTGTTCTAATCGGTTTATGCCTCGATAAAGCTGCCTCACTGCAGCATGGGTGGGTTCTGTGGAGAACGCTGTTAACGGCATTTCGGTGCGTTCTCCTGCTCTGGAGCTGGGTTCCATGACTCGTTCCAAAGCAACACCCTTCAGATCCGTTTAACCTTCCCAAACACCCCCTACCCCATGCCCAGGTGTCATCTCCTTCCCTTGTTCACGGCGATGGCCTCACTGGCGGGTGCCGCCGGCAACCATGACTGGCCGGTATACCTCGCGGACAACGCTTCAAGTCAGTACACCGCCCTCGATCAGGTGACCAAGGACAATGTAAGCAGGCTGCAGGTCGCCTGGACCTTCGATGCCTCGAAATATGGCGCTGCGAACCGCACCCTCCTTGAATGCAATCCCCTGGTAATCGACGGGATCCTCTATGGCACCACCGCCAGCAAGATCCTTTTTGCGCTCGATGCGGCCATGGGGGAGGAGCTCTGGCACTTCGATCCTTACGCGATTATCTTCGGGGAGGAAGCCGCTTCCGCCAACCGCGGGTGGCCCAACCGGGGTGTAACCTATTGGACGGATGGGAACGAATCCAGCCTCTTCTACGCTGCCGAGAACCTGCTCTTCGCCCTCAATCCCGCCACCGGGAAGCTGATCCCTTCGTTCGGTGACAACGGCTCCATCGACCTCCGCCAAGGTCTCGGCCGGGATGTCGGAAATCTCGCCTATGCGCCCACCAGCCCGGGCATAATCTTCGAGGATCTGATCATCATCGGTGCCCGCATGGTGGAGTCCCTGCCCTCCGCGCCGGGGCATATCCGGGCATTCGACGTGCGCAGCGGCAGGCAAGTCTGGCGATTCAACACGATTCCCCACCCGGGAGAACTCGGCCACGATACCTGGCCTGAAGACGCGTATTTGAGAGCCGGAGGCGCGAATGTCTGGACCGGCATGGCGCTCGATGTCGAATGCGGCCTCGTCTACTGCCCCACGGGGTCCGCCTCCTTCGACTACTACGCAGGCGACCGGATTGGCCAGAACCTCTTTGCCAACACCCTGGTTTGCCTCGACGCCCGCACGGGCGAACGGGTCTGGCACTACCAGATTGTGCACCACGACATCTTCGACATGGATCTGCCGAGCCCCCCCACCTTGTTCACCGCGCGTAAGGAGGGCCGCGAGATCCCCGCCGTCGCGCTGCTCACGAAGCAGGGCTTTCTCTTTGTTTTCAACCGGTTGACGGGAGAATCGCTCTTCCCCATCGTTGATGTGCCCGCCCCCCCCTCCACCGTTCCCGGGGAGCAAGCCTGGCCCACCCAGCCCCGCCCGCTCAAACCCGAACCCTATTCCCGCCTGGTCTTCTCGAGGGACCAAATCACGGACATTTCCCCGGAATCAACCCGGGAAGTCACCGCACGCTTCAATGACCTGGAGCCTCATCAGCCCTTCCTGCCATTGAGCGCGGAGCGCCCCACCATCGTATACCCGGGCGTCTGGGGGGGCGCATCGTGGGGTGGAGCCGCGGTCGATCCCCATGGTATTCTCTATTTCAATACTCATGACATGCCCGCCATCCTGACCCTGCTGGACACTTCGCAGGGGCAATCCACCGGCGAGGGCCTGTACCGTCGCAATTGCATGATGTGCCACGGAGTCGATCTCAAAGGCACCCTCGCTTTCGGTCAACAGGCCACGGACCTTGTGGGCATAACCGAGCGGATGACCCGGGCCGATTTCGTCAGGATCGTACGGGAGGGCAAGGGAACGATGCCTCCCTCCCGGCATCTGCATGGAATCGAGGTCGGACAGCTGTTCAACTACCTGCAGGCACCCGGCGAGAAAGGCGCGGTCGATTCCGCGTCCACTGAACCCGTGCAGGAGCCCGTGATGCGCTACTCACACACCGGCAACATTGGCTTCACCGATTCCAAGGGCTACCCGGCAATCAAGCCGCCCTGGGGGAGTTTAAGCGCGGTCGATTTGAATACGGGAGAATACCGATGGCAGGTCGTGTTCGGCGAGTTTCCCGCGCTCATGGAGCAAGGGCTTCCGCCCACAGGCCGCATGAGCTTCGGCGGCCCCGTGGCGACCGCCAGCGGCGTACTGTTCATCGCCGCCAATCTGGACGGATACTTGCGCGCCTATGACACGGTTACAGGCAAGGAATTGTGGCGCGACAAGCTTCCGGCAGGCGGATACGCCACACCTTCAATCTATGCGGTGGACGGCAAACAATATATCGTGATCGCTTGCGGCGGTGGGCGCGGCACGCCGGAGGCGGACCTGTACGTGGCCTACACCTTGCCGTAGGTCCGCAATACGCTGGAGCGGAAGCGTGCAACCAGACGCCCTCGCCCATGTGATGCCTGCCCGGCATAGGTTAAGGAAAAACCAATCATGGATCGGCCCGTCGCCGCGCTCTGCGGTGGGTCAATTTGAAGCCGTCGGAATAACACGATTGCTGGGTAGCCCTGAGCGTGAGCTCAGGGATCGGAAGCGCCTTGGGTTCGACATGATCCCTGAGCTTACGCCCAGGGCTACGGCATGCGCACGGATGCACTTCAGGTTCAAACCAACCCACTACCCCTCTGCTCCATGATCTTGTAAGCGACGATTCGGGATCTCAAAAATGATGGCGTGAATCCGGCCACTCCTCTTGCGTCGGGTATTGCTTGCCAATAACATTTTGGCGCGCATTCAGGTCGGCTCAAGCGACCCACCAAAGAACACGGTCCAAATCCATGAAAGGAACCCCCCTTATGACTAAGGTATCACGACGTAGTTTCATCACCAGTGGAGCGGGTGCCGTGGCGGGCGCAGCCTGGCTGGCCCAGCCTGGTCCTGGTCTGGCCCGGACGCCCGCGGGCAGGGAAGTGGAGGGTGGTTTCAAAATGAGCCTGCAAACCAATAGTCTCCACCAATACACGCAGGACCTCGAAAAGATCATCAGTCACGTGGGCGGTTTAGGCTTGGAGTGGATCGAGTTCGCTAATTGGCACTACCAGAAGACCCACGACGAAAGCCGGATCAAGGAAGTCCAGGGCAAGCTGGGTATTCATGGGCTGCGCATGGACGGCTATTTCCTGGGTAACATTACCGGCGATGACGAGGCCTCGCATCGCGCCAGTTTTGAGTTCGCCCGGCGAAACGGCGTCTCGGTCCTCGTGGGCCAGCCCACGAAGGAATCACTGCCCATACTGGACCGGCTGGTTCGCGAATCTCCCGAGATGCGCGTGGGCATCCACAACTACGGCCCGGATGCGCAGTATGACCGGGTCGAGGACATGATCACCGCCGCAGCGCCCTGGGACTGGCGCATAGGATACTGCCTGGACACCGGCCATCTCATGCGCTCGGGGGAGGACCCGGTCGAGGCCGTGCGGCGCATGGGAACCCGACTTCATGGCATCCATCTGCGTGAGCATGTTGCCATCCGGCGTGAAGCCAAACTGGAAGAGACCATCATTGGCGAAGGTGCGTTGGACCTGGAGGCTTTCTGCCACGCCTTGCGCGATGTGAATTTCGTGGGGCCCCTCGTCCTTGAGCTCTACTATGACCGGTTAAACCCCATTGAACCCATCAGGCAGAGCCTGGCCAACTTCGCCGAAGTGGCACGGGCAACGGCCTAGCAGCCTGTCGGACTTAGCTTCAATCCCCTCAGTTGTCGGGCGATGATGGGGCTGCGCGGGGGCCCTGCCGACAGGCTGCTAAACGAAAATGCCCGGGGCATTTTCAAGGACGACCAAGCGCGAAGGTTGGGCGAATTAATTTCTAAATGCCGGTCATGACCGGGTGAAACGCCCTGTCCGCTTTCATTTTAAACGGCCCTACTTGCCGGGTTCGCTGGTGCTTTCGCGCACGACCAACTCAGTCGAGAAAACCACCTGCGACGGTCTTTGGGATGCCTTTCCCTCAATGCGCTTGATGAGCAGGCTGGCGACACGAGCCACCATTTCCTGGATCGGCTGGGCGATGGTCGTCAAGGCAACGGGCCAGAATTCCCCCAGCGGGATGTTGTCCACTCCGATGACCGAAAGTTCATGAGGCACCTTCACATTCGCGTCCACCGCAGCCCGCATTGCCCCCATCGCGGAAAGATCATTGAGAGCGATCAGCGCCGTGGGCCTCTTGTCCCTGGGCTTGCGGAGCATTTCGCGGAACGCATCCCGCGCGCTCGCGATATGATGTTCACATCGCACAAAGGAGATCGATTCGGGTGGGATACCCTTCGCCCCCAGAAGGCCGCGAAATAGTTCGGGACGGTGGCCATCGTCCTGCCCTTTGGCCAGCGCGCAAAGAAAAGCGAACCGTCGGTGACCCAGATTGATCAGGTGGTCGATTGCCTGGGAAAAGCCTGGGGAAAAATCACTCACCACCGAATCCACCGGCAATGGAATCGCCGGCCGGGCTGCCATGGCGACGGCGGGAGGCCCGCTGGTTCTGAGACCGGCCAGAAACGACCGGTGCAGCTCCGGATCGCTCACAATCAAGACCACTCCATCAACCTGTCGGTCGAGGATGGACTGAAAACAGTGCTGCTCTGTAGCAAGATCATTGCGGGTATGCTCCAGAATCAGGTCATAGCCCTTGACCGCGATCGCCTGATCGAGATAGTCCGCCAACACCGGGTAAAAGGGGTTGTGCAGATCAGGCACCACCAGACCTATGGTATTGAATCGCCCCGTGCGCACTCCCAGCGCCGCCTTGTTCGGACGGTAGTTGAGCTCCTTTGCCGCCGACAAAACGCGAGCCCGCGTTTCCTTGGAAGCCCAGGAATCAGGGCGGTTGTTGAGGATGGTTGATGCAGTGTTCGGAGCAACCCCAGCAAGGGCTGCGACATCAATCAGGCGGGCTCTCATGAATAGTTAGGAATAATGCGACTAAGGCTCGGGATTTTCCCCGAGCCTTCGCGTTACGAGCAAGGATTGAATCTTTAACAGGCGCAATCTTGAAAGGGGATAAAATGCGATGATGAGGGCCCCCAGCCCAAGGCCGATCAATGGGGTCGCAATCATCGTCGTCCTGAGAGCCAAAAGAATTTCGTGGGACGGGACCTGACTCGTGACATAACCGCAGCGGCTGGCAAGGTAACCCCCGAGCAACGCCGCGACGGCAAACGCCGTCTTCTGCTCCAAGGCAAAGACCGCCCCATACATGCCCTCCCGGCGTTGGCCCGTCTCCAATTCGTCGCTGTCACAGACGTCCGCATTCATGGTCGCCGACATCAGCCAGACTCCCTGCATACCCCACCCGATAAGAAAGCCGGAAGCCAACGACCAATAGGGATGTTCCGGAAGCAGGGTCCACCAGAAGGACAGGAAGCCCATCGCAGCCACGCCCAGCGATACGAGTGCCGTGAGGCATTTCCCGATCCTCACGGAGATCGCAGTATTGACAGGAACTCCCGCCAGCGACCCCGCCATCTGGACCATGCCAAGAGCCCCGACCAGATTCGCAGCGGAACTTTGATCGCCTTGGAACAAGAAGAAGATTCCCACCAACAAGAAAACCGTGACCGGTGAATACATGCCCACGATGGCGAAGAAATTCATTCCCAGCATGTGGAGAAAAGGGCGGTTCTTCACCGTCAGTCCGATTGCCCGAAAGATGCCTAACTTCTTGCGGGGTGCCTGCACCCGGGGCTCCCGGCAGCCGAGGGCCGGCACGAGGCAGGCCAGCAGAACGAGCAATCCCACCCCAAGGCCAACCCAGCGCGCCCCTTCAAGAATCGCCTCGGAGGTGGCGACTGCATCCGTCCCGGCTCCCGCCGCCCCGCCCACCACCAGTGTGAGTTTATACAACCAAGGCAGCCCGAGCCCCCCCACCAACCCAACCATCATTCCCCAACCCTGCAGTCGTGTCCGCTCATGGTAGTCACTCGTCAGCTCAAGACCGAGTGCCCGATACGGAACGAGGAAAATGCTGTAGGCCGCATAAAACAGCATCGTTGTGACCAGAAAATACCCAGCCAACGCGTGCTGGCTCCAGCCGAGGTGGGCGGGTGGCCACCACAGGAGCGTCATCATCAAGCCAAGGCCGAGGGCACCAAGGAACATGAACGGTCGTCGCCGACCCCAGCGTCCCACCCAGGAATCCGACCAAAATCCCACCACTGGATCAAAGAACGAATCCAAAAGCCGGGGGATTGAAAGCGCCCAGCCCACGAGTTCGGGCGAGACCCCCAAGGCCACCGTATAAACAGGATCCTTGAGTTGGTTGACGGTATTGCCGGCATAGTTGTCACCAAGCGAGCCAAGCGCCCAGGTTAATTTGGTGCGCTTCGGCAGGCGCACGCTCGCGGGCTTCGATGATGGTTCGGGCAAGGGCACGGGGCGATATAAGGCTGTCTCCAGTGCGACCCACCCCGGGCGGGGTTCAAGACTGTTTTAATCAGACCCCTTCACCCCAGCGACTGGCGCGAGAGCAGGCTTCAAGTTTCTGATTGCCTCCGTCCATCCGCAGCCATGCCCGACTAACGCGTTTATTTCACCAGAAAGCTGCCTTGGGCGTAGGAGCGGCTTTACGCCGCGATGGCTGGCGGACGGTGTTCATCGCGGCATAAAGCCCTCCATAGGAGGGCAAGCCGCTCCTACCATCTCTCTACAGCACACTGCGTCGTGGATGGTGAAATGTTCGGACTAACGCCTCGCGATGGAACCCGCCGGGGAGCGAAGAAACGGTTTCATTGCTTTGGGCCGGTCGGCACGGGTGGGGGCGGATTCAACCTGTTCTGCTCATTGAGCATCTCAATACGCGGATCGCTCCCCGCCGTCCGGATTGAGTACGACTCCCCCAGAATTTGTTTTCGCAAATCCACGAAGGAGCGTGATCGCGACTCCCGGGATGGATCGTAGTCCGGGTTGAGCAAGGGTGTGTACTTCACCTCCACATTCGCATCGAGCCAGCCATTGAGCTTCTTGAACAACTCCCTTGCCTTAGCGGGATTGGAATCCGCCAGGTTGTGCTCCTCACGCCAGTCGGTGCTCATGTCGTGAAGGTAAAGTTTTCCGCTCCAGTCAAAAATCAGTTTCCAGTCCCCCTCCCGGATGGCGGAATGGGGTGCCGGGGGCAGACCATCGTCCGGATGAGCGATTCCCACGTTGAAGGGGTAGTGCCAATAGAACGTGTCGCGCGGGTATCCATCCCTCGCATTGGTTGGATCGTTCAACACGGGCACGAGGCTGCGACCATCAATCCGTGCGTGATGCGGCTCCGGGTCGTAGCCGGCATGCTGCAGAAGCGTCGGAAAAAGGTCCGCGTAATCAACCGGCACATCACTCCACTGGTCGGCGGCAACCGTGCCCGGCTGACGGAAGACCAGCGGCACGCGAAGGCCGCCTTCAAACATCATCGCCTTGCCGCCCTTGAGCGGTGCATTGGAGGTGGCGGTGGGATTGGTGTAGGTCACGCCCCCGTTGTCACTCATGAATACCACCAGGGTGTTTTCCGCCAGGCCGGTCTCGGTGAGCACATCCAGCAATCGTCCAACGGAATCATCGAGGCTTTTCAGCATCGCGGCATAGACCGCGTTCGCATGCCCGTTCCAGCCGCGTGTGGCCTTGTTCTCAAAATACGCAATGTCCTCGGCCTTGGCCTGAAAAGGCGTGTGCACCGCGAAGTGGCAAAGATAAAGAAAGAAGGGGGGGGCAGACTCCTGCGCCGCTTGCTCCCGAACGAATCTCACCGCGATCTCGGTCAGCGAATCAGTCAAATAATCGTGTCCGGTATCCGGACCGGCTTTCCCCGCGAGCAGCTCGGGTTGAGGCATCCGGGGATACCGCAATCTCCGGTTGTCCCACGCCCCTCTCCAGTTGAAGTAGGCAGATCCGCCCTCGTCAGAATAGGCCAGCGATTCAAATCCCTGGTCGTGGGGCTGCCAGCCCCGGGAGCCGTGTCCACCGACATGCCATTTGCCAATGAATGCGGAGCGATAATCGGTGAGCGCCTCGGCAATGGTGGTTTCATCCCGTCCTTCATCGAGCGGCTGCCCTGAGGGCAGCATTTCGAGGGTGGATCCATTCAAAAGCGCCTGCTCGATCTTGATCGGATCACCCCAATAGAGGGCATCCGTCGCCAAATATCCCGGTGGTGGGGTGAGTCCCTGGTTGTAAAAGGTTCGCACCGTATGGGGAGTCGCCGTGGTTACGCCGATGCGTGGGGCGATTTTGCCCGTCAACAAACCGGCGCGCGTCGGCGCACACAGCTGGGCTGCATAAGCCTGGGCAAAAGACGTGCCTTCGCGGGAAAGCCGGTCGAGATTGGGCGTCTCGTAGTACATCTCAGAGGTCTTGGCTCCCGTGAGACGCGCCGCATAGGCGTTGAAATCGACATAACCCAGGTCGTCGGCGAGAATGAAAAGAATATTAGGCCTTGCCGGAGAAGCCGGGGCGGCGGCAATCAGGGAGGTGCAGAGGCAGCCTAAGGGGACAAGCAGGCCGATCAAACGCAGGGTCAGGGTATTCATATGGTCCATGGAATTGAAGAATGCCGGAACCAATTACAAGAGCCCAAACTCATGACCGCACCACGGTGATGCCGGCGGGCACCTCGATCTGGGATTTGATGCTGCCATCCGGCTGGCGTTCATGCCGGACTCTGATCAAACCTCGGGGCGTGGGATAAGTCCCTTCGGCCCACTGGAGACGACCGAGCTGAGGCACGATGCGCACTCGCTTGAAGCCGGGCTCCAGCGGCGTGATGCCGAGGACGTTTTCACTCAGCCAGGCGGTCGGGCCGCATGCCCAGCCATGACAAAGACTGTGGCGAAACCCGATGTAACAATAGGCGCCATAGCCACCGTGAACGTCTGTCTTTCCCTCGGGGACCAGTTCATCGATGCGCGCCGCGTTCTCCATCCAGTCGAGATCGAAGTCCTCCCAGAATGTGGTCGCGCCCAGATCAAGCATCGCACCCCAATACGTTGAGATGAAATCGAGGGCGGTGTCGGTCTCACCGGCCTTGGCGAGGGCTTGCAGGACATAGAAGCCGTAGAACGTGGAAATATTGCGGGGGCCACCGACCTTGAGGACGTTGTCTGCGGTCTCACGGGCATCCATCATGCCAGCGAGAGAAAGCAGGGCCGCGCCTGACTTGGAACCATTGACGTCCGGCACCACGTTTCGGCCGCGCGCGGCGGCGTCGGCACAGAGTTGCGCAATCACGGGGTCGCCAAGCGTGCGCATGAGCCTCTCGCCCGCTTCAAGAGTCATGACGAGCAGCGCCTGCAGTCCTGCGGTGACACCCTGTTCGTTGGGCGAACTCGGCCAGTCGAGGAAGCGGATGCCGTCAATGCGTTCGCGGCCGTCGGGGCCAACGAGCGCGGCAAGTTTTTTCAGGAGGGCCTGGAGGTAGGTTTTTTGTGCTTCGAGATACGCGCGATCACCCTGGTGCATCCACCATTGCTCGTGAACGAGCACCCACCACATCGAGTAGGAGCTGATGCCGTTCATCCACTCGGTGATGGGAGTGACATCGCGGGTGAGATCAAGGCTGGCGGGGACGACGTCGTTGAAACCGAAGACGGCGTTGATCGTGGCGACCTCCGGATGCATGTCTCCAACCCAGACGAGGCGGTCGCGTTTGACGCCGTCCCAGAGATAATCCTGCATGTTCAGATGCACGGTATAGGCGCCGACGTCCCAGATGCGGTTAAGCCGTTCATCGTTGCAGCGGAATGACCCCAGGCGGGGAACATCGCGAATCTGCAAAACCGCGCGCACCTCGCTGAGCTGCACTTCAAGCTGAGGGTCGACATTGTCTATTCGTACAAAGCGGAACCCGCTCGGCCCGGCCATGGTCTTGCCCAACCAAGGCAACCGCACCGTCATGTCACGCAAAGCGTGGTCGTTCTGGGCATTGCTCTCCCCACCAAACTCAGCCATCGCTTCGGCCGCCGATTCACCGAAACGGATGCGTACGAGCGGGGTGTCATTTTTGGCCGTCATCGGCGTGATGATCTCCACATACCCCGAAAGCTGTACGCCGAAATCAAGGAGCACCCCGCCTCCCCCCGTGCCCTCGGTCGCCGCCGTCAATACGCAGGGAGGCTGGACGTCTTTCAAGAGGGCTTGTCCCGGTTTGACGCCGATTAAACCATCCGCGTTCGCCGCTCCCGTCTCACTCGTCCAAACCACCCGGGTGGGGGCCATGACCCAGGAACTTAGCGGACTCGGCTGCGGCGCAACCGACACCCCCGCCGGCATGACCGGAGCACCCCATGATAAAGACCCGGTAACGACCAGGGCAAAAACAATTCGAATAGCAGATGGCCAAATCGAGCAGTAAGACATAAGATGTCGGGCTAACCGGTGAATTTTGAGCCGGTTAATTGCAGAAATCAGCCCGTCTGGAATGAAAACACAATGCCAAAGGGAAAGGATTCCTTTTTCCTTGTCTGATCCGTCCCCTTACGGACAATCATTCCACCCCCACCGGTTCATTTACTGTTCTCTTAGGGCACCCCTTGGCCCCCTGTCTTTCTTTCCACATCCCCTGGCAGCTTGACGTGTTCCTTCCACCCTTCGTGCACCACCCCAATGAAAAACACCCGCCCAAAACTCAAGGCAGGGCAATGCATCCCTGATTCCGCCCGCCTTTCCCGCCGCACGTTTCTTCAAACGGGGTTGGTGGCGACCGGTTCCTTGGCTCTGCCCAACATCCTCCCCAGCTACGCGCGTGCCGCCACCGGTCCCGGTCCCGTTCCACCCAGTGAGCGCATTACCATCGGGCTGATTGGCAAGGGTGTCATGGGCAACGGACACATGAGGCATCTCGCCTATCGGGATGAGGTTGAACTCGTGGCGGTGTGCGATGTTGACCAGACCCGCCGTGAAACCGGTCGGGACGAAATCTCCGCCATCAATGCCGAGAAGGAACCCCGCGGCACCTATCGCGGGTGTACCGCGTACAACGACTACCGCGAAGTCCTGGCCCGGCCAGACATCGATGCAGTCGTGATTGTCACACCGGATCATTGGCACGCACTCATGGCGATCGACGCCGCCAAGGCGGGCAAAGACATCTACTGCGAAAAACCGGTCTCGATGACCATTCAGGAAGGACGGCAGATCGCCGAAACGGTGAAGCGCTACGGACGGGTGTTTCAAACCGGCACCCAGTACCGGTCAATTCCCGATGTGCGCCGTGTCTGTCAGTTTGTCCGGGATGGCCGGCTTGGGCGCGTGAAGTCCGTCTTCACACTCTACCGGAGCATCCGTCCCCAGATCTCCGGGGCACGTTTCAGGTCCGTGGCCGATGTCGTCAATGCCGACCTTATGGGCTCGACCTTCGTGCCGATGGACTTCGCCCTGCCTGCGGAACCGGTGCCGGCGGGACTCGACTGGGATCTTTGGGTGGGTCCCGCTCCCTGGCGCGATTACAACCGGCTTTACCATGTCAATCCGGCTCCCGGCGTGGTGCCCTGGTGTTTCGCGGATGCCTTCGGCCTCACCTCGTCCACCCTACATTTCTCCCACTCAGCCGACGTGCTCCAATGGGCACTCGGCTTCGAAAAGTCCGGCCCCGTCGAAATCTTTCATCCCAGCAACGGAACCTACCCGACGCTTACCTGCCGTTATGCCGACGGCACCCTTCTTCACCTGCTTGAGGATTGGGAACAGGCCAAGACCATTTACCAGGCGGTGCCACCAACGGCCCGGCTTGCCGGCGCATTCGGCGCGGTCTTCGTCGGCGAAAGGGGCTGGCTGACCTCCATGTCCACCGGTGGACGGCTGGAGGGAGAACCTGAATCTCTCTTCTCCGAAATGGGGATGGCCCGGCGTGGCACCTTCACCAACTCAAACAATCATCACGCGAACTGGCTCGAGTGCATCCGCACGCGAAAGCCACCCAGCACGGACGAGGAGATCGGCCATCGCTCCGCCAGTCTGGGTCACCTATTGAACATTGCCTGCTGGACTGGACAATCCCTTCGCTGGGATCCCACGCAGGAAAGTTTTGTGGGCAACCCGGAGGCTGACCGCCTCCGTTCCCGCGCCATGCGCGCCCCTTGGCGGGCTTGAAAACATCACCCTCTCCATGAACACCGCCTTTTTGCGCCTCGGGATTTTTCTGCTCGCCATTGCCCCGGGCTTCTCGGCGGGAATCCGGGTGGCCAGCCCTGAGGATATCGCCCGGATCGAGCAGGCCGTTCCCCGTCAGGCGACCGCTCAGCCGGCCCAGCCGCGACGCCTGCTCATCTTCGGGCTCAATGTCGGCTACCCCGGCCACGCCTCCATTGCCCACGCAAACGAGGCCATCACCCTCATGGGAAAAACGACCGGTGCCTATGAAGCCGTCGTTAGCAACGATCCCGCGGTGTTCGCCCAGGACTCGCTCCGTGGTTTCGATGCCGTATTTTTCAACAACGTGGTCGGAAATCCATTCTCAGACCCCACGCTGAGACGCAACCTGCTCGAATTCATCACGGGAGGCGGAGGCCTGCTCGGCGTCCATGGCACCTCCGCTGCCTTTTCGCGCTGGCCCGGTGGAATCGAGGACTGGCCGGAATTCGCCACCATGATAGGTGCCCGCGGCGTCGCCCACAAGGCTGCCGATGAACCGATCACCATCAAGCTCGACGATCCCGGGCATCCGCTCAACCGGGTCTTCGCGGGCCAGGACTTCGATTACAGCAATGAATTCTTTCGTTTCCGCCCCCCTTATTCCCGCGACCGCGTCCGGGTTCTGCTCAGCATTGACACCGACAAAACCGACCTGAGCACCGAACCCAATCGACCCAACCTGGTCCGGGAGGACAACGATTATGCGTTGGCATGGGTGCGCAACTACGGTCGCGGTCGGGTTTTCTATTCCACCATCGGCCATACCCCGAGCGTATTCTGGGATCCGGTCATGCTTCAGTTTTATCTCGATGCGATTCAGTTTGCGCTCGGCGATCTGCCCGCCCCAACCACTCCCAGTGCGAGGCTGTCGCCGGCGGTGCGGGCACAGGAAGCGCTGGGCTGGAAACTGGGCATTGAGGCCTACACGTTTCATAAATACACGTTCTACGAAACGATCGAGAAGACCGCCCTGCTCGGGTTGCCCTATGTCGGCGGCCTCAGTTTCCAAAAGGTCAGCAAGGACCTGCCGAAGAACTTCGACCCCTCGCTCTCGGACGATGAGCTGCGCGACATCCGGTTGAAGCTCGAGGAGCAGGGCTTGAGACTGCTGACGTTTTTCATCCGGAATATTCCCAACGACGAAGCCGCCTGTCGCCGGATCTTTGAATTTGGCCGGAAAATGGGCATCGAAACGTTTATCTCAGAACCCGAACCCGAGGCGCTCGATTTGATTGAGCGGTTCTGTGACGAATACGGCATCAACGTGGCCTTGCACAACCACGCGCAAAAGGAATCGCCCCAGTACTGGCATCCCCAGGGAGTGCTTGAGGCCTGCGCAGGTCGCAGCCCCCGCATCGGTGCAGCGGCGGATATCGGTTACTGGATCAGATCGGGTATCGATCCGATCGAGGGCGTGCGCCTGCTCAAAGACCGTCTCCTGATTGTGCAGATGCACGATCTGCATGCCCTTGGCCCCGATGGCCACGACGTTCCGTGGGGCACCGGCGTGGGCCGGTCGGCCGAGTTCTTTCGAGAGCTCCATCGCCTCGGCATCAAGCCTGCGATGATCGGACTCGAGTATTCTCACGACTGGTTCGAGTCGATGCCCAAGATCGCGGACTCCATCGAGTTCTTCAATTCAACCGTCCTCGAACTCGCTCCCTGACCCTTACCCATGGCCACACTTCCCACCAACCACCCCCCTGCCCCGCCAGCCATCATCAAGCCGGAGGCATCCGCCGTACACGCTGCCTTCGCAGCGCTGACCACCTACGATCAGGGCTCGAGCCGCGGCGCCCTGCTGCCCCTCGATCAGGCCGTGCTGGCCGTGCTGAACGACCCAGGGGCTCGTTCTGAATTGGAACGCCGGCTGATCACTGCCCTCGAGCAGGGAGGTTCAGTGGTTGCCCGCGAATACCTGTGCACCAAGCTGACCTTGATCGGCTCCGAGGCCGCCATTCCTTCGCTGGCCGCGTTGTTGGATGATCCCGCCCTCGTCACCGCTGCGCGCAACGCCCTTGAGGCCTCTCCGCACGCCGAAGCCTCCACCGCCCTCCGCCAACGATTGCCCCGACTTGCTGAGGCGCAGCAGATCGGCGTCATTCAGTCGCTCGGTTTGCGCCGTGACCACGAGAGTGTCCCCACCCTGGCGCGCTTGCTCGCCCACCCCGCGTCGCG
>JBGTGS010000170.1:0-21946 GCA_041746615.1 Opitutaceae bacterium
CACCGGCCACCGCGCCAACGGTGGCACCGGTCGCGGCACCCACACCCGCCCCGCGGGCCGTGCGTGAGGGAGCAACTCCGGTTGAACATCCCCAACCCAGCAAAGCCGCCGCGGTGGTGATCATGATGACCCGGTTGAGGGTCTGACGCGCTGGATTTCTCGGGGGGGTGGTATCCATGGGAAAAATGACAAAAGGCTCGTTGCGCTTGTTAAGACTCGCACTACCCTAGCGGTGTTCGTTTTTTTCTCAAACGCATATGCAGCTTTCGTGGATGCCCCGTTCCATGTATTTATCATCCCCGCCTCCGGGGTCATGCCTGTCAGGGTGCGATGACATTGCACCGGCCATTCTGAAGGAAATTTAGAGCCATGTTCTCAAGAAACAAGGGAATTCTCTCCCGCAACTTCCTCGTCCCCAATCTGGGGCTGGTATTTTCAGTGATTTTCATCCTGGTCCTGTACCGGACGATCATCACCCCCCGGGCTACCGAGGAAATCATCACCGGCCAGTTGATGGCGGCCCAAGCCACCGACGAAGCCTACACACCCGCCCGGTCGATCTATATTGTCATGAAGGATCCCGAGCAGGCCGTGTGCTCCATCCTCTGCCTCTGGGCCTGCATCATCCTGACCTACAAGCTCCGTCTGGTTGGCAATGAACGCAGTCTCCTGAGACATGACTTTGTTCGCATCAACCAAGGGGAACGCATCATACCCGACGACGCCCTCGACCGTTACAAGGACCTGCGCGGTTCGATCGAGCGCAACCCCTCCTGGCGCGAGCGGCTGTTGCCCGAATTCATCCTCGCCGCCCTCCACCGCTTTCACTCCACCCACTCCGTGCAGGACGCGGCCAGCGCCGTCAAAGAGCACGCCGAGCTTGCCGCCGACAACCTCGATTCCGACCTGTCGCTGGTTCGCTACATCGCCTGGGCCATTCCCGCTGTCGGCTTCATCGGTACCGTCCGGGGCATCGGCGATGCCCTCGCGCAGGCGGACGAGGCCATCAAGGGCGATCTGAGCGGCGTCACCAATTCGCTCGGCCTTGCCTTCAACTCCACCCTGATTGCCCTCGTTCTGAGTGTGTTTCTGATGTTCATCATGCACATGCTGCAGGCCCGGCAGGAGGGCCTCATCATCGAGGTGCAGACCTACTGCCGCGAGAAGCTCATCGATGTCATGAAGGTTCCCTCGCAGGAGGAGGTTGGGGCCGTCCTTTGACCACCATCATGAATATACTAGGAATCGAACTGTGTGATGCCGGCCTGGCCAGCGCCCGTGAGGGCGCGGGCGGTTCGGAGATGATTGGGGTCGGCGCGCCCGAGGATGCCAGTCTGGGCTGGCCGGGCATCGCCCGAAGCCAGGGCGGCAAACTTGTCTTCGGCCCCGAGGCCGAGGCCGCCTGGTTCGTGCATCCCCGCGATGTCAGCAATCTTTTCTGGGACAAACTCTCTCATGAATCCTCGGAGCTGTCCCTTGACGGCACCCCCTACTCTCACTCCCAGCTGGCCTTTTACTTCCTGCGCGACTACCTCAAGCGCATCACCGCCGCCACGGGAGCCCCCGACAAGATTGGCCTTGCCGTCCCCGGGCGCTACTTGCGCGATTCCGCCACGGAAGAGGAGAAAATTGGCCTTCTCCTCGGTATGGCTGCGGAGCTCGAACTGCCGCTCACCCGTATCACCGACATGGCCTGCGCCGCCCTCGGGGAGCCCGCCGCCCGGCAACTGCCCCGCGGTGCCCCCATCATCCATGTGGACGTCCACCTGCACGCCTCGGAGATATCCCTGTTGCGCCAGGAGGATATGCTGGTCCGCAAGCGCTACCACCACGTTCCCCAGGTCGGCTACGCGCAGATTTTACGCCACCTCAAGAACGCCATGGGCAACCGCTTCCTCCGGCACACCGCCTTTGACATCCACGAGGACCGCCGCCTCGAGCAGGCCTTCTACGAGCAGACCCGTCTCTTCCTGCTCGGGTCCGAAGCCAGCCGGAAGGAGTTTCTCTACGAACTGAACACCGGCCGCCGTTCGTATCAGATGCCCATGACCCGGCTGCAACTTGCCACTGATCTCCAGCCCTTCGACCAGGCCTTGCTTCAGGGTGTGTCCGTGATCGCTTCCGACTCGGGAACCACCCCGGGTGGCTGTATCATCTCGCTCACCGATCGCGCCAGCCGTCTCGACGGCTTCGAGAACCTGCTCCGCGAAGCAGGCTTCTCCCGCATCTTCCGACTTCGGCCGGGGGCCGCCGCCATGGGGGCGGCATCCCTGGCCATGGATGCCCCCATCGTCACGGAGCTCGACGAGATGCCCGTGGAAATAACCGCTCCCCTGCAGGCGTTATCGACCCACGACATTCCCGTGGAGTTCTCCTTGCAGCGCCTTGTGATCAGTGACGGCCCCGCACCGGTCCCCTCCCACGTGATCATCGATGGTATCGGCCATCCCATCGGGGCCAACGGAATCTGCATCGGCACCCGCCACACCCACACCGCCGTGGATGTGTCCCTGCCGGAGGCATTCGACGCCGTCGGCGACTACCTCCTGCGAATACAACGCGATGGCACCCACCTCCGGCTGGAGGCACCAGGGGACAAGCCTGGCACGGTGGAGACCAGCCTGGGTGCAGGGGACCGCCTGACCCTCAGGGGCGGCGGACGTTCCACCGAATTGCTCTTCGCCTACTGCCCTGCGCCAGGCACCAACGACACCACTCCGGAGGCGGATTAATCCGGAACCTTCACAATGATTTCAAGAAAGCGCAGGGATGTGGAGGTTTTCAGCCTGTCCTTCATGGATTGCATCTGCTGCGGTTTCGGCGCGGTCCTGCTCCTGTTCATCCTGACCACCGGCCTGCGCACCAGTTTCAACGAACGCGATCTCACCGAACTGCGCGAGCGGGTGGCGAAAATGGAGCGGGAAATTGTCATGGAGCGGGAGGAGATTGAACGCCTCGCGAAGTCCATCGCTCTGGAAGACCTCGATCTCATGAGCATCCGCGAGCAGAACAGCCAGGACCAGCTCCGGGTGACCCAGCGCCGCAACGAGCTCCAAATGCTCCTGCAACAGGTGTCCACCCTCAAGGATGCCATGGCCAAGCTCTTGGAGGAAAAGGAGGCCATGCCCACCGTCCCGGAAACCCCACCGCTGCCAATTCCAAACGTGGACCGCCAGCAGTACCTCACCGGGGTCCGCATGGAGGGCAATTATGTCCTCTTCATCGTGCGCGCCTCCGGCAGCATGCTCGACGAAACCATCGAGGGTGCCGCCGCCCGCCTGCAGGATCCCGATTTCCAGAAGCGCGACGCCCCCAAATGGCAGCGCACTCTGCGCTCCCTCGAATGGCTGATCGCCTCCCTCGACCCCGAAATCCGGTTCCAAATCCTGCTTTTCAATGAGGAGGCCTCCCCCGTGCTGCCCGCCCGCGCCCAGGAGTGGTTCAGCCCGCGCGACAACCAGGTCGTCGGCGAGGTCGTGAACCGCCTCCGCGCCGTCGTGCCCCAGGGTGGAGCCAACCTCGAGCGTGCCTTCAGCACCGTCCGCTTCATGCCCCAGCTGCCCGACAGCATCGTTCTCATCACCGACAGCCTGCCCACGATGAGCGACACCTTCCTGGCTTCCGGCGATGTCGACGAAGGCCAGCGCATCCGGTTCTTCGAGGTCGCCATCCGCCAGCTCCCCCCGCGTATTCCGGTCAGCACCATTCTTCTCCCTTTCAGCGGGGATCCGGCGGGGCCGGCCTTCTACTGGGAACTTGCCAACAACACCCGCGGCGCCCTGGTCAGCCCCTCCAAATCCTGGCCTGACACGTGATCCATCGCCGCAAAATCAGCCTCTTCAGCCTGTCGTTCCTCGACTGCATCTGCTGCGGTTTCGGGGCGATCATCCTGCTTTTCGTGCTCACCATGGGCTCGCAGACGGAGACTATGCGCAATGTACGCGAGAGCCTGCAGCGCATCATGCTCGCCCATCTCTCGACCCTCGCCGACTTCAGCACCCGCAAGGAGGAGCTGCTGCGCAAGGCCAGTGCCCAGGCCGCGGTGCAGGCGGAGATCCGGCAGCAGGACACGCTCAAAGCCCTGCTCGATGACCTCGAACAGCAGATCCAGTATCAGGAGGCGGGCCGGCGAGCCCTGCTGGTCGAGCAGGACCAAATGCAGAAGTCCATCGCCGCCCTCCAGAAGATGCCCGTGATGGTTTTGCCCGACGTCGAGCCCGCGCCCATCGGCCTGCCCGTGGGCAGCAACCACATCGTCTTCATCGTCGACACCTCCGGCAGCATGCGCAACCCCGGCACGGGCAACTTCTGGCCGATGGTCATCCAGAAGATCGATGATGTCCTCGATGTCTACCCCGAGGTCCTTGGTATCCAAATACTGGATGCTGATGGCCGTTTCGTCCTCGGCCGCACCGGCCAGCAATGGCTGCCCGACAGCCCCGAGATCCGCTCAGGCCTGAAACAAGCACTCCGTCGCTACGACATCTTCAGCAACAGCAATCCCGTCCCCGGGATCTATCAGGCCATCCAGCGGCTGTACGAGCCGGACAATCCCGCGATGAAGATGGGCCTTTACGTCTTCGGCGACGAGTTCACCGGCACGGCCGACGTCGTCCTGCGCCAGCTCGATCGCATGAATCCCGCCGATGAAAACGGGCTGCGCCCCATCGTCATCAACGCGGTGGGCTTCCCCACCGCCGTACGCTACTACCTGAATCCGGCCAACACCGGTTTGAAGTACGCGAACCTGATGCGCGAGGTCTGCTTCCAGCACGGTGGTGCCTTCATCGCCTTGCGCGACCTCTGAGGAACCCGGCGGGGCCGCGTTTTCTTCTTTATAAACCGAGGGCGCGGCGCAGCAGGCCGACCAATGCATCAATGGGATTACCGCCACCGCCTTCACTTGGCGGTCCAGGGGGGCCGGGCTGTCCTTGCGAAGGCTGGCCCTGTGACGGCTGCCCTTGCTGGCCCTGTTGCCCCATTTGTTGGCCCTGCTGCCCTTGCTGGCCTTGCTGTTGCTGACCCATCTGCTGACCCTGTTGCTGACCCTGCTGACCCTGCTGACCCTGCTGACCCTGTTGCTGACCCTGTTGGCCTTGTTGCATGCCTATGGGCTGATTGCCCTGCTGATCGCCCTGTCCAGCCTGATTCAGGCCCTGACCGCCAAGATCCTGCTGACCGCCGGGACCCGTGCCATACGGGTAAGCGTCCTGGCTATTGGGAATTCCATCCCCATCCCTATCATCATCAAGCTCGTTGGGAATCCCATCTCCATCCATGTCCCCGTCCTGGGCGTTTGGAATGCCATCGCCATCAAGATCCCCCATGGGACCGCTGCGTCCGTCAGGTGAAACACCGTTGAGATACTCGCCACCGGGCTCCGATCCCCGGCCCATGCCTGTACCTGTGCCTGTGCCATCGCCACCCCGCCCATAACGGGCCGAGTAATCGAAACGCACCATGTCGACCTGACTGGTCGCCAGTGCGGTATTCTGCCGGATCACGGCAGCCCGCACATTCTCAAGTTCCCACATCCGCGTGCGCGCTTCATCACGATCTTCGATGGGACCGAAGAAATAGGTCAGGTTCTCGTGACGGTAGCGGACATACCAGCCCTCGTCACCCACCCCCATGCCGGTGACGTTGATGCCGGTGTACTTTTCCAGAAAGGAGTCATGGCGGAGAACCCAGAAATCGGCGATGGCCTCCACCGGGAACACCATGGTCTTGGCTTGGACCAATCCCGGGAGAACAAATCCGGCAATGATGAGCAGGCTGATTCGAAACGTGCGCACAGGAAGGGGAAGGGGTCGCTCAGAGTCCGGATGGAACCGCCTGGCCCCTTTCGCTGCCACGGTTGCGATTGTCACCGGTCTGCCGGCCCTGCGCCGCGCCCTTCTCATATTGCTGAGTGGAGGTGGCTGCTTGCTGCTGGGTTGCCGAGGCCGGTGGAGAGCTGACGGTCTGGATTTGCATGGTCGCATCGCCAAGACTGATGTCTTGGGGTTTGTCCTGGGGAGCCGGGATGGAATCCTGGGACGCCGGATCCACACCCTCGGGGATTTCGAGATTCGCCACTTCAATGCCTTCCGGCTGGGCCCCGGGATCATTCTGTTCGACAGGGCTGCCCCCCCCTTCCTCCGATGGTTCGCCGGCCTGGGTGGGCTCCGCCTGACCACCACCACCGGACTGGCCAGCGCCCGACTGGGCGATTCGATCCGGCCGATTCTCCTCCCCGGGCACTTCAAACTCAGCCAGCATGGCTTGATCCGGCCGCTTTTCCGGCTCGATATTGGAACCGTCAAAGAGCGCCGGATCCGGCATGCCCGGGCGGGCGGGCGTCGTTCGCGGGAGCTCCCGCACCGTGCCAATGGGCGGTTGATTGGCCGGAGCATCAGGAATGATGCCGATCACATCGGCTGAAAATCCGGCCACGGGCAGAAGCAAGACCGCCAGGATGGTGGTGAGGCGAAACGGGGAATGGGAAGTGAGCATGACGACAGGGGCGGGATCTTAACGGTCGGCACGAAGGGTGCAGGTTACCGACACCACCGGGGGATAGGAGCCGTTTCGCACCTGCAGGAGGAGTAGAACATCCTGATAACCCTTGCGGCGACCGACGACCTCATAATCGCCAGGCATGATTTTTAAGGTGGTGGTGTTGAATTGGCCGAGCATCCGGAAATTGGAAATCGAAACCCAGGTGCGTCCATCCGAGTTGAAGGTCACATCGACCGGGGTGTTCTGCGACATTAGCAGGGCGTGCAGCTGGTTGACGCGTTCCGAATTGGCCAGATAGGAGGGTTTGACCGCCATCGCCTCATTGAAGATGCGGATGGCCATCTGGAACTCGGCGCGGAGCGCGCGCTCCTCCGCGGCCTCAATGCGTTTCTCGTATTCGATCAGTGCACGGATGACCTGACCCGCCCGGGCGTAACCTTCCTTGGCTTCCTCATGATTGGGGTCGAGCTGGATCGTACGGTCATAGGCCTCGCGCGCCGCCGCCCATTCATGGCGGTTCTCGAAAGCGTAGGCCCGGGCCAAGGCGGCTTCCACGGCATCGGTGTGCGCGTTCTCACGGGCTTTCCTCAACTGGTCGCGCACTTCGTCCTTGTCGGGATACACCTTCAAGGCCTCCTCATAGCCGGAAATCGCGGCTTCCCATCGCCTTTCCTCGAAGGCTTTCTGGGCGATCGAATAGGCTCCGTCGAACTTGGTCTCTTTTTCCAACCGGCTGGCGCGGGTCTGACCTTGTTGTGCCGCCGCCGAAAAGGCATCCAGGGCGAAGGCCTCGGCATAAGCCTTCGCCGCCTCGGCATAACGGGCCTCCGCTTCAAGCGTGCGGCCTTGCTCGAGCAGGGCATGCACGCGATCAATCGTCTCAGAACGCGTGAGTCCCTGCAGGGCGAGTTCATTCCCGGGTGATTTGTCCAGGGCAGCCCGGAACGCGAGGGCCGCCCCGTCGCGGTCGCCACGGCCCAGTGCCTCCTGCCCTGCTATCAGGTTGTCCTGGATGAAATCCTCCAGGGCGGTCTCGGCTTTGCGCAATTCGACGAACCCGTCGTCCAGCGCACGCTTGGCCATGGAAAAACTGCCCTCGCCGAGAAACTGGCGGCCCATGCTGGCGGCTTCGAAGGCCGCATCCAGAGCTTCGGGAGCGAGGCTGCGCGCCCGGTCGAGTTCCTTGATCTTGAGCAGGATTTCGTCGTAGGCGAGCTGGGCCTCCTGCTTGTTCTTGAGGGAAGTGCTGAAATCATCGATCTCACGGTTGAGCGTCTCAAAGTGAGTGTAAGCCCGCGTGTAATTGCCGGAGGCCAGCAGGCTCTCGCCGCCGATGAAGGCCTTCTGCATGAGCACGAGCCGTTGCAGCTGCACCGGGTGGTCCTGTGGTAGTCGGCGCAACTCGGACAGGGCACGGTCAGCGGTCTCACGCGAGAGCTCGGCCTTGGATTGGCTCACAAAAGCCAGTTCCGGAGTGACCGCCGGCCCCTCACTGGCTGCGGTGACCGATGAACCTTGGAACACCTCGGGTCCAAAAACCAGTTTGACTCCGCGGATGGCCAGACCGGCCACGAGGATCAGGCCAAAGAACCCGCCCACCGACCACGCAAGGATGCGCGGCAGGGTCCACCGGCGTTTTACCGCCGTGTTCCCGGCTTCTGGGTTCCAGTGAATGATGCGGCGCTTTTTGCCTGCCGTAGGCTCGTTTTCTTCGGCCATGGGATTTAACAGGACGGGATACGTTTGAACGGTTACAGGGGATGCTTCGTTACCACGAATTCTTAACCGGCGTCGGCACCATCGGTATCGGAATCAAGTCAGAGAATGGTGATATTGGGGCAAAATGCAACTGACACAAAGCCAAATTGCGACGTCGTGTGAAGTCGGTCGGCATGGGACTTGCCAAATCCAGCAACCGGAATCTCTTTCTCCCATCCAGCCTCCCGCAGGCCACGCCAACCTTCCCCGAGCCGTGTATGAACACCCAGGCTTACCGTCCGGTCTTAGCCCTTCTCACCGTGGTGCTCTGCGTCAGCTGCTACAAGGTCCCCGTCACCGGGCGCAGGGCCGTCGATCTGGTCAGCGATGCCGATGTTACCCGGTTGAGCATCGTGGAGTTCAACAACCTGAAGGCACGTTACCCGTTGTCCCGCAACCGTGACCAGATCGAGGCCCTCAACCGGGTGGGACAGCGCCTTTCCCGGGTCGTGTTCTGGGACATGCCGAACGCCGAGTGGGAATTCGTGGTTTTTGACGTGCCCAACCAGATTAATGCCTTTGCCATGGCCGGGGGCAAGGTGGGGGTGTTTTCGGGCCTTTTCCGCATCATTCACAACGACGATCAACTGGCCTCGGTCATCGCCCATGAAATCGCCCATGTCACGGCCCGGCACGTCCACGAGCGCCTCTCCCAACAAATGCTGGTCGAGGGCGGCAGCATCGCCGGAGGGGTTGCCATGCTCGGGTCCGGTGCCGGTTCCCTCACCACCTCCGTCGTGCTTCAGGCCTACGGGATCTCAACCGGAGCCCACGTGCTTGCCTTTGATCGCAAAAAGGAATTGGAATCCGACCTGATCGGACTGCACTACATGGCCCGCGCCGGCTTCAACCCTGAGGAAGCCATCCGGGTCATCGAGCAATTGGAGGCCGAAACCGCCGGTCAACCCGTACCTCCACCTTGGCTGTCCACCCACCCTTCCAACCCCGAACGACTTATCCAGATGATCGACGAGATGCCCAAGGTCCTCGAAATTTACCGGCAAAGCAGCCGGCAAAGCGCACCTGTGATCATCAAGTGATCGCTTGGTGCAATTGCCACCCCTTGGCTTACCCGGCTTAATACCGGGATCACCCTTGCTTATTTACGGGTGATTTTGATCGCAGGAATCGTAAAGACTTGTCTGATCTCACGCGCTTTTGATCGAGATTCTGTTCGCTTACCCCTTCCTTCCATCCCGCCCTATCCCTTTGGTTCCAATCCTCCAACTCCGCACTATTTCCAAGACCTACCCAGGGGTTCGCGCTTTGCGAGACGTGGAGTTCGAACTCCGCCCGGGCGAAGTGCATGTCCTTCTGGGTGAGAACGGGGCCGGCAAAAGCACGCTCATCAAGATCGTCACAGGCATCCATGAAGCGGATCCCGGCGGTGAACTCATCGTGGCGGGCGAGACCGTCACGGACCCCTCCCCCCGGCGCATGCAGGCCCTGGGCGTCGCCGCCGTATATCAGAACCCGACCTTGTTCAACGAGCTCAGCGTGATGGAGAATCTCTGCATGGGTGAGGACGGTGCCGTCATCTCCTGGAGCGCACGCCGCATCCACTCGGCCGAGATGCTCGAACGCATCGGTGCGCGGCTCGATCTCGATCGGCCGGTCCGCGAATTGCGCATGGCTGAGAAGCAACTGCTGGAAATCGCCCGCGCCCTAAGCCGCTCCGCCCGCGTGCTCATTCTCGACGAGCCCACGGCCTCCCTCGCCGGCAAGGACGCCGAGCACCTGCTCGACCTGGTCGAGAAGCTACGCGCCGACGGCGTCGGCATCCTCTACATTTCCCATCGCCTTGAGGAGGTCCTCCGCATCGGCGACCGCATCACGGTGCTGCGCGATGGCGGCTACATCGGCACCTATGAGCGCAAGGAAGTGGATCGCGCCCGCCTGATTCAGCTCATGGCCGGCCGTGAACTCTCCCAGATGTTCCCCAAAATCGAGGTTCCCATCGGCGACGTCGTCCTGGAAACCCGCAGTCTCTGTCATGGCCCGTCGGGTGTGGACAAAATCAGCCTCGAAGTCCGCCAAGGCGAGATCCTCGGCCTTGCCGGCCTCGTCGGAGCCGGCCGCACCGAATTCGCCCGTGCCCTCTTCGGACTCACCCCCGCCACCGCCGGCGAAATTCTCATCGATGGCAAACCGGTCACCATCGGCAGCGTCCGTGACGCCCTCGGCCACCGTCTCGCCTACGTTCCCGAGGATCGCAAGGAGCACGGGGTCATCGAAGACCTCCCCATCGCTGAAAACATCTCCCTCCCCCTCCTCCGCCGGCTGAACGGCGACTGGCTCGACGAGCCCCGGGAGAACAATCTCGCCGCCGATTTCTTCCGCCGCCTCGGGGTCAAGGCCGGCAACATCTTCGTGCAGACACGCACCCTCTCCGGCGGCAACCAGCAGAAGGTCGCCCTCGCCCGCTGGCTGGCCAACGAACCGCGCGTGCTCATCCTCGACGAGCCCACCCAGGGCATCGATGTCGGTGCCAAGGCCGAGATTCATCGCATCATGGGCGAACTGGTGCAGCAGGGCATGGCCATCATTTTGATTTCCTCCGAATTGCCCGAACTGCTCGGCATGGCGGATCGCATCGCCGTGCTGCGCGGCGGCCGGCTCGCCGGCGTGCTCCCCGCCCGCGAGGCCACCCGCGAATCCGTGCTCAAGCTCGCCATGGAGGACGCCGCATGAAGCTCGGACCGCGCGAAATCGCCCTGCTCGGCGCCATCGCCGTGCTCTTCACCCTGCCGCTCTTCGGCGTATCCGGCTTCTACAGCACGGGCAACCTGCGCAATCTCGTCATCGACAACCTGCCCATTCTCATCGCCGCGATCGGCATGACGGTGGTCATCATCGCCGGACAGATCGACATCTCCATCGGTTCCCAGTTCGTCGTCTGCGGGGTGATCTCCGGGCTGGCCGCCAAGTCCGGCATGCCCATGCCTGCCGTCATTCTCACGACCCTCGCCGCCGGAGCCTTCCTCGGTGCCATCAACGGCGTGCTCACCGCCCGCTTCGGCATTCCCGCCATCATCGCCACACTCGCCACCATGGTGATTTTGCGCAACGGGCTGATCCGGGCCACCGAAGGCGACTGGATTCAAAACCTGCCGTCCAACTACCAATGGCTGGGACTCGGCCAATCCGCCGCCCAGCCGGTGTACATTCTGCTCGTCGCCGGCCTCTTTGCCGCCGCCGTCTGGGCCCTGCGCTCGACCGCCGCCGGACGGTCCTTCTACGCCGTGGGCTGCGATCACGAGGCTTCCCGGCGCGTCGGCATCAATCCAAGCCTGGTCATCTTCGCCTCCTTCGCGCTGATGGGCCTTCTGGCCGCCACCGCCGCACTCTTCAACTTCACGCGCTATCCCACCATCGAGAGCAGCGCCGGCGTCGGCCTCGAGCTCAAGGTCATCGCCGCCGTCGTCGTCGGCGGCACCTCCATCACGGGCGGCCGCGGCACCCTGATCGGCACCCTGTTCGGTGTCATTCTCATGGGCACGATCGGCACGGTCTTCACCTTCCTGCACGTGAACCCCGCCTGGGAAAAGGCCATCCAGGGCGCGATCATTCTCGCCGCCGTGGTCAGCGACACGGTTTTCAGAAAGGCCGAAGCCCGTGGCTGATTCCATCACCCAGCGCCCTTCCGCACTGGCCCGATGGTGCCCCAACAGCGAATGGGTCCTGCTCGCCGTCCTCGCCCTGGAGGTGATGGTGTTCAGCGTCACCGGAAACAACTTCCTCTCCGTCGGCAACGCCTTCGAGATCACCCGCCTCGCCGCCGAGATCGGCCTCCTCGCCTTCGGGCTCACCCTCGTCATCAAGACCGGGGGCATCGACCTCTCCGTCGGCTCGATGATGGGTTTGAGCGCCGTCGTACTCGGCGCCGCCTGGTCCACCCTCGGCCTGCCGATCTGGCTCGCAGCCCTGCTGGTAATCGGCATCGGTGCCGTCGGCGGCGCCCTCAACGGCGTGCTTGTCACCCGGCTCAATGTACCGCCGCTGATCGTCACCCTCGGCACGTTTTCACTTTTTCGGGGTATCGCCGAGGCTGCCACCGGAGGCTACGTGAGCTACACCGGCTTTCCCACGTCGTTTCTCTTCCTGGGTCAGGGCTACATCGGTGGAGTCATCCCCACCCAGTTCCTGCTCTTTCTTCTGGTCTTCGTGCTGCTCTGGCTGGCCTTGCACCGCCGGGTCTGGGGTCGTGAAATCACCGCCATCGGCTTCAATGCCGCGGGAGCCCGCTACGCCGGCGTCCGCGTCGGTCGCGGCACGCTGCGCACCTACGTCGTCTGCGGCATCTGCGCCGCCCTGGCCGGCATCGTCTATGTCGCCCGCATCGGCCAGGCCAAGGCTGACGCCGGCACCGGCTACGAACTACTCGCGATCTCCGCCGTGGTCCTCGGCGGCACCTCCATCGCCGGTGGCCGCGGCACCCTGCACGGCACCCTCCTCGGCCTCCTCTGCCTCGTCGTGCTTCAGAACGGCCTGCGCATCTCCGGTCAACCCAGTGAAATCGCCGGCCTCGCCGCCGGCCTCATCCTCCTTGTCGCCATCGGTCTCAACCAACTATGGTCGCGTTCCCAGCGCGCCGCCCTGGTTGCCTCCTTTCAAACCACCAACCCCTCCCCAGACGGAGAACTCGATATGAAAAACAATCAGGTCGCCCTTATCATCGGTGCCATCATCGTCGGTGCCGTGCTCATCGCCGCGAGCAACATGTTCCTCGCGCGCTCACTCACCCAGCAGCTCGCTCGCGGCGGTGACGCCATCGCCCCCGGCGGCTCGGCCGCCAAGCGGCTCGTCATCGCCATGACGCCCAAGGCCCGCGCCGACCCCTACTTCATCTCCGTCAAGGATGGCGTCGACGAGGCTGCCCAGGATCTCGGCGTCGACATCCTCTGGGACGGCCCGACCGACCCCGATCCGGCCCGCCAGAACGAAATCATCGAGGCGTGGATTACCCGTGGCGTGGACGTCATCGCTGCCAGTGCCGTCAGTCCCGATGCCATTTCCACCGTCCTCCGCAAGGCCCAGGAACGCGGTATCAAGGTCATCACCTGGGACGCCGACGCGCTTCCCGACGCACGCTCTTTCTTCGTCAACCAGGCCACGGCCGAAGGTATCGGCCACACCCTCGCCGACGAGGGCGCCCGCCTGGCCAACCGCACCGGCAAGTATGCCATCATCACCGCCTCCCTCACCGACGCCAACCTGAATGAGTGGATCAAGTTCATTCGCGAACGCATGGCCGCCGAGTACCCGCAGATGGAGCTCGTCGCCGTTCATCCCTCGGATGGTCTGCGCGACAAAGCCATGACCGAGGCCCGCAACATCACCCGAGCCTACCCGGACGTTAAAGTGATCATTGCCGTGGCCGCCCCCGCCGTGCCCGGTGCCGCCGAGGGGCTCAAGCAGGATGGCCGCAGAGACGTCAGGCTCACCGGCCTCTCCACCCCCAACCTCAGCCGCGAGTACCTCAAGGAAGGCTGGCTCGATAGCGTCATTCTCTGGAAGACCATTGACTTGGGCTATCTCACCGTCCTCGCCGCCAAGGCCGTGCATGATGGCACCCTCGTCCCCGGAGCGACGTCCATCGATGCCGGCAAGCTGGGCCCCATCGCCATCGAGGGCGATAATATCCTCCTCGGGCAACCCTTCATCTTCAACAAGGAGAACATCGACCAGTTCCACTTCTGAGTCGGTATTCGCCGGCCGGCGGCAGCCCCGAGCGTGAGCTCGGGGCTACGAGACCCATCCGCCGGCAGAATCCATTGGACAAACGGGTCCGTTTTCGCCTCTTTCCGCCCATGGCCAAGCTTGAAACCAATTTTGTGAAGCCGTTCGACTTCGTGATCGACCTGTTCGTCGTCGGCGCATTCTTCGCCTTCATGTTCATGGTGCTGCGTCCCCATGTGCCGTCCAATGAGACGTCGAGCATCGTGATCTGGGCCGGCCTCACCTCCGCCTGCATGAGCGGCGTGTTCTGGCTGGCCTGCTGGATGTTCCGCATGGTTTTCCGCCACCAAGCCGCGATCAAGGCCGGCCGCTGAGCCGGCTGACGGTCTTTGGTTTGACTGCCCGGCGCGGGTGGATTGATTCGGCCCGTGCCCGAGCAACTCCCAGCCCCGGTTCCACGGACCTCCGCCGCGGTTGAGGATTACCTTGAACGCATCAGCGAACTGATTCGCACCAAGGGCTACGCCCGCGTGGTCGACATCGCCGCGGAGCTCAAGATCTCCCAGGCCAGCGTCACCACCATGGTGCAGCGCCTGGATGCCGAGGGTCTCGTCAAGTACGAGAAATACCGCGGCATGGTCCTCACCGGCGCCGGTGAAGAGGTCGCCCGACGCATCGCCCACCGCCACGAGTTGCTCACCCTTTTCCTCGGCCAGCTCGGCCTCAGCGATGCCGTCATTGCCCGTGATGTCGAGGGCATGGAGCACCACGTAAGCACCGAGACCTTCGACGCCCTCGAAAAACTCACCCGCTGGCTCGAAACCCACCCCGAGTCCGCCCGGGAAATCCGTTCGGGCCATTGACCGGGCTGTAGGAGTGGCTTTACGCCGCGATTCCGACGCCTTCGTCACCTGTGTCCCTATTCCCTTTCCACTCGCCGCCCAGAGGCGGCGACACCGCTCCTACACACCCTGCAATCAATCCTCCGCCTGCCTCTTGGTCACATGGGTAGCGGCAAAGATGGCCAGCCAGTAAAGGCCGTACAGCGGGGTCGCCAGCATGGTCTGCGTCACCGGGTCGGGTGTCGGTGTAACGATTGCCGCAATGATGAAGGCTCCGACCAGGGCATGCCGCCACCAGCCCCGCAGCGTCTCAACGGTCACCATGCCCATATAAACCATGAGCACGATCAAGAGGGGAAATTCAAAGGCCGCACCCACTCCGACGGTCAACCACGTGACCAGGCTGTAATAGGCGCCCGGCGTCCAGCGCTGGGTGAAACCGAGGATCTCGTTGAGCTCGACCGAAACCCGGATGGTGCTGGGCACGAGAAGGAAAAAACTGAAGGCCGCTCCCAGGACAAAAAGAACCAGGCCGATCCCGACCGTCGGCAACACCATCTTGAGCTCATTCTTGTTCAAGGCCGGCGAAACGAGCTGGCCGAAGAAGAAGAACATAAACGGGGCTGACATCGCGAGTCCACCCAGCAGGACCATCTGGATGACGACGGTGAAACCTTCCATGATCGAGATCGTGCCCAGTTCCGACGAGAAGGTCTTCGGGTACATCTGTTCCTGCGCATGATGCAGCGGCCAGAGCAGGACCTCGTTGAACTGACGCATGAAAATGCCGATGATCACCGCGAACACCGCAAACGTGATCGCGCACTTTACCAAGGTCCAACGCAGTTCCTCCAGATGGTCAAAGAACCCCATGGCCTTCCCACCCTCGGATTCCTCCTCGGTCGACTCCTCTTTATCCGCAGGCATGACCTCAAGAATATCCTCCGCGGGATCGGGGTGGTGGTCAGCATCGTGATCGGGAGGGTGACCGGTGTAATCAGCCTCGTGATCGTGACCGTGATCGTGATCGTGATCGGGATCGTGTGGGTTGCTTGGATCGGAGTCAGCCATGGCGGATTCGGGAAGGTAGGATGTTGCGGGTTTCGCCGACAAGGGGAAGCGAGGAATTTACCGGCATCATACCGCGGGCAGGTTGCTCCGCCGTTGACAGCCCCCATGCCCGCCCTATTGCCTGAGGGTTTCGTGTTCTCCGACCGCGTGTTTGTTTTCCAACCCATCCATAATCCAGATCATGGCCGTTAAATCCAAAGCCAAGCAGCCCGCCCAGGCGGGTAAACCCGCCAAGTCGGGCAAGTCCGCGAAGGCCAAGCCTTCCGCCAAGAAATCCGCCTCCGCCAAGGGCCCGAAATACGTGTACACGTGGGGCGCCGGCAAAGCCGATGGCAACGGCGGCATGAAGAACCTCCTCGGAGGCAAGGGCGCCAACCTCGCCGAGATGACCCGAATCGGTCTCCCCGTGCCCCCCGGCTTCACCATCACCACCGAGGTCTGCACCTACTATTACGCCAACAAGCGCACCTATCCCTCCTCCCTCCAGGCTCAGATGGAAGCCGGCGTGAGGAACATGGAGAAGATCATGGGCACCACCTTCGGCGCCACCTCCGGCATGCCCCTCCTGGTCGCCGTCCGCTCCGGCGCCCGCGATTCCATGCCGGGCATGATGGACACCATTCTCAACCTCGGCCTCAACGACCAGACCGTCGTTGCCCTCGAAAACGCCACCGGCAACCCGCGATTCGCCTACGATTGCTACCGCCGCTTCATCCAGATGTACGGCGACGTCGTCATGGGCGTCCAGAAGCGCGAGGGCGAGGACCACGATCCTTTCGAGCACACCATCCACACCTTCAAGCACGAGACCTACCATCGGGACATCATTGACTCCGACCTGACCACCGAGGACCAGCAGGAGCTCATCAAGCGCTTCAAGGCCCTCGTCAAGGAACGCACCGGCAAGGCCTTCCCGAACAACGCCTGGGACCAGCTTCGCGGTGCCGCCGGCGCCGTCTTCGGCTCCTGGATGAACGACCGCGCCATCGTCTACCGCCGCAAGTACAACATCCCCTCCGAATGGGGCACCGCCGTCAACGTCCAGGCCATGGTCTTTGGCAACACCGGTGAAACCTCCGGTTCCGGCGTCGCCTTCACCCGCAACCCGGCCAACGGGACCAATGAATTTTACGGCGAATTCCTCATCAACGCCCAGGGTGAGGATGTCGTCGCCGGCGTCCGTACTCCCGAGCCCGTCATCAACCTGAAGAAGGAGATGCCCAAGTCCTACGCCGAGCTCCTCAAGGTGCGCGCCACCCTTGAGAAGCACTTCAAGGACGTGCAGGATGTCGAGTTCACCATCCAGGACGGCAAGCTGTTCATGCTCCAGACGCGCAACGGCAAGCGCACCGCCGCCGCCGCACTCAAGTTCTCCATCGATATGGTCAAGGAGCGCCTCATCGACTGGAAAACCGCCATCATGCGCAACCCGGCCGACCAGCTCGAGCAGCTGCTCGCCCCGATTTTCGACCTCAGCGAAGTGAAGAAGGCCACCGTCATCGCCACCGGTCTCCCCGCCGGCCCCGGTGCCGCCACTGGCAAGATCTACTTCAACGCCGACCGCGCCGTCCAAGCCGCCGACAAGGGCGAAAAGGTCCTCCTGGTCCGCGTCGAAACCTCCCCCGAGGATCTCCGCGGCATGATCGCCGCCGAAGGCATCCTCACCGCCCGTGGCGGAGTATCATCCCATGCCGCCCTCGTCGCCCGCCAGATGGGCAAGGTCTGCGTCTGCGGCGCCGCCTCTATCCAGATCGACTACGAGAAGAAAACCGCCAGCGTCGCCGGCCAAACCTTCCAGGAGGGCGACTTCCTCTCCATCGACGGCACCGCCGGCACCGTCTACGCCGGCCAGATCAAGACCGCCCCGTCCGAAATCATCGCCGGCCTGCTCAACGGCAACAAGGCCGCGCAGAAGACCGAGAAATTCAAGAGCTACAACCAGCTCATGAAGTGGTGCGCCCAGGCCACCCGGCTCTCTGTCCGCACCAATGCCGACACCCCCGAGCAGACCGCCAACGCCATCGCGTTCGGCGCCGTCGGCATTGGCCTCACCCGCACCGAGCACATGTTCTTCGAGGGCGACCGCATCGACGCCATGCGCGAGATGATTTTGGCCGACAACCTCGCCGACCGCGAGGCCGCCCTCGCCAAGCTCCTCCCCTACCAACGCGCCGACTTCCTCGGCATATTCAAGGCACTCAAGGGCTACCCGGCCACCATTCGCTTCCTCGATCCGCCCCTGCACGAGTTCCTTCCCCACTCCAAGGAGCAGCAGATGGATCTCTCCCGGAAGCTCGGCATCTCCGTAGAAAAGATCATGGCCCGCGTCCACGAGTTGCATGAGTTCAACCCCATGCTCGGCTTCCGCGGCTGCCGGCTCGGCATCAAGTTCCCCGAGATCACCCGCATGCAGGCCCGCGCCGTCTTCGAGGCAGCCGCCGAGGCCAACAAAAAGGGGCTCAAGGCCAAACCCGAGATCATGATCCCGCTGGTTGGCTTCAAGAAGGAGCTCGATGAGCAGGTGTCCATCGTCCACGCCGTCGCCAAGGCCGTGCAGTCCGAGAAGAAGGTGAAGATCGCCTACTCTGTCGGCACCATGATCGAGATCCCGCGCGGCGCCCTCACCGCCGACGAGATCGCCCAGACGGCGGAGTTCTTCAGCTTCGGCACGAATGATCTCACCCAGACCACGCTCGGCATGTCACGGGACGACTCCGGCTCCTTCCTCGGCGCCTATCAGGAGACCGAGATCATGAAGAAGAACCCCTTCGCCTCGATCGATCAGACAGGCGTCGGCCAGCTCATGGAAATAGCCATCGCCAAGGGCCGCAAATCCCGGCCGAACATCAAGCTCGGCATCTGCGGTGAACACGGCGGTGATCCGGACTCGGTGAAGTTCTGCCACAAGATCGGCCTGAATTACGTGTCCTGCTCACCCTACCGCGTCCCCGTGGCCCGCCTCGCCGCCGCCCAGGCCGCCGTGGCCGACGCGAAGAAGAAGTAAGGGCCCGGCGCTCCGCGCCGGGAAATCCCAAATCCCAAGGGGACAAATTCCAAAGCATTCAAAGCCCCCCGGGCCCGCAGGTGCGGGCCCGGGGGGCTTTTTTGTTTTCCAATCCATGGATGGATCTCAGGCGGCCGATTGCTGGACCGGGTGCATTGTCCAATGCGCCATGGCGCTCTCCGCGAGAGCGATATACTTTTAATTTGTTATATATTATACTGTTGGGCGTTCTCCCATACAATATGGTTGCCGTATGGGTAGCGACCCATACGGTGTCCGAATCCCCCCACACAGATGAAAATGACTATTGAGATACCCGAGGACTTGCTCACGGAGCTCATGCAGCTCACTGGTCTGCAAACCAAGCGTGAAGCGGTGGAATATGCGTTGCGCCAAGCAGCCCTGCGGGCAAAGCGGAGGCGCATCTGGGGCGAGGGGCTGGGGTTGGGCTCCGATGAACTCGCCGCTGATGCCGCCCCGAAGGCCGCGGATTTGATCGATGCCCCCGACATCGATTGGGAAGCCGCCCGTAACGCCGTAGCAGCGGCGGACCGTCGCCGGGAACTCCGCAGGCGCCTGCCGCAGGCGGATCATTCCTTGAACGAGGATCAACCGCCTTACGACGCACCCCGGTCATGAGCCTGCCGCTCGTGTTGGTGGACAGCAGCTACTTCATCACGCAGCAATCGCTCCGGAGGGATCCCTTTTCCCAGCTGATGGAATTCGACGCCGACTACGAATTCGCCATCAACGGCATCATCTGGGGGGAGGTGATCCGCGGCCGGAGTGATCCGCACGTGCGCACGCGCTACGAGCGGGCGTTTTCGCTCACACGGATGCTCCATCTCACCGCTACCGGGTGGCAGCGCGTGGGCCGGTTGGCCTGGGACTTGGACCGGATGGGTGACGTCATTCCCCTGACCGACATCATCATCAGCGTCACAGCCCTGGAACATCGCGCCGTCCTGCTCACCTACGACCGCCACTTTAGAAAAATCCCCGGCCTGACGACTTTGTCTGCACTGGAATAGCCGGAATCTTTTCTCGACAGCGTCAGCGCAGCTACCTCGCAGGACCGCCCGGGTAGATGGCAAGTGTTGGAAGAACTTTCTCCGGCTGGTCCATCCCGCAACGGGGCTGGTGGCCTGGCCCCGGATGCAACGAAGGCGGTTTCACCCGTTGCGTGCATTTCGGATGGCGGAAAAGGCGGCGGGGCGGATAATCGCATGCATGGCTTATCTGCGTACGTTTTCCACCCTCGGCGCTCCGGAACTCAGCCTCGAAGAGACACTCGCGTTGGCCACGGCCCACCGGATCCCGGCCGTCGAACTGCGTGCGTTGGGAGGGACCATTGAGCTGCCGGCCTATCTGGCCGCCACGTATGGATCCCCGGAAACCCTGGCATCTAAACTCCGGGACCACCCGGTGCGCGTGGTGGGACTGGGAACCTCGTTGCACCTGATCGGAAACACGAGGGAAAACCGGGAGCACTTTCTTGACTATGTGCCGTGGGCGGAGGCGCTGGAGGTGCCGCGGTTGCGCGTCTTCGATGGCGGCATCAACGCGGATGCAGCAGAAATTGCCCAGGGAGTTGAGACGCTCAAATGGTGGCGGGCCCTGCGGGACGAGCAGGGATGGCAGACCGACCTGATGATTGAAACGCACAATGCGCTGGTGACCACCCCGGCCCTGCAGCGGTTGCTCGCGGCAGCCCCGACGGGGACCGGGATCCTTTGGGACGCCCATCACACGTGGAAGAAAGGCGGTGAGAATCCGGTGGAGACGTGGACGGCCCTGCAACCGCACATCTGCCACATCCATGTGAAGGACAGCGTCAATCGCCCCAGTACACGTACTCCCTACAGCTTCGTGCTGCCCGGCGAAGGAGAGTTCCCCATGCAGCCGCTGGTGGAACAGCTTTGTTCTGCGGGCTACGCAGGGCCGTTGAGTCTGGAATGGGAAAAGCTCTGGCATCCGCAGCTGCCCCCGCTTGAACAGGCTCTACAGGCTGCGCACCAACGCCACTGGTGGTAGACGCTTTGTGGTCGACCCACCTCCGGCCGCACATACCATAGCCAACATGGCTGCATACCCCTCCCTGCCCCAGGCCACTTCCCCGCTTCTGCATCTGCTGATGCTCGCCGGTGTCACGTTCTTCATCGCCGGCACGGCGATGGCCATCCAGCCAACTGCACTCACCAGCTTTGATGCGCTGGAGGAACCCACCGTCCGCTACTCGCCGGACACCGACACCTTCACGCCTGATGATCATCCCAATATCGTTGATCTTGGTGATGGTGTTTTTCGGATGACATTGCGGTACAGCTCCGACGGTTGGGATGGGGACCGCAACATGACGCTCCGCGACCGCCAGAGGGCGGAGGTCAAGGGGCTCGGGCCCCATCAAAAAATTGGCGAGACCTTCGAGTACCGGACCACCTGGCGCAGCAATCCCGAATTTCGCGGGAGCACGAGGTTCTGTCATCTCTTCCAACTGATGACCACCGATGGCGACAACCGTTTTCCGCTCATCTCTCTTTCGATCGCGGAGGGCCAGGAGAGCGCCGGCGTGCGCGTCTGGCCGGCCGGCTCGCCCGTGGTCGTGCGCGAATTTCCATGGACGCCAAACACCTGGCAGACGGTCCGCATTCGTGTACGCACGTCGACAACCGAAGAGGGAGAGGTCACCGTCAGCATCGACGGGGATCCCTTCACCGGAGTGCACGGTGTCGTCGTCGCCCGGCCGGGAGGAAGCAAATACCGGCCCAAATGGGGGCTTTATCGGGGCGTGGGTCCCGACATGCCGCTGGGGGATGACCATATCGAGCATCGCAACATTTCGGCCCACCGGCTCGGTGCACCGGCTGATGATGCTCATTACGCAATGGAGCTTCATGCGCAGTCCCTCGCGGCACAATCCCCCGCCCGGGCCCTCGCGTGGCTGTCAACCCAACCGGACTCGCACGCACGCACGCTCGCCCGGACAACGATCCTCACCCGATGGGCGGAACAGGATCCGGCGGCGGCCCTCGCAGTCGTCCGGCACCTTGACGATGGCCGCGAGGATGCACAGACCCGGATCATCCTGCGC